>CAZHRW010000253.1:0-12481 GCA_964535025.1 uncultured Planctomycetales bacterium | reverse complement strand
CGACCCACCCAAACCGCCCCTCCCAAGCTCGCACCGCCTCTTGCCCGGCCCTGCTCTGTCTGCCCGCCTCACGTTCAGGATCTACAACGCAACCGGCTCAGCGCGAAGAGAATGGACTGAACGGACAGCTGACGCGCTTCTCGCGCCTGCCGTCCCGAACGGACCCCATGGACGGCGGAGCCCCATCGGGTGAACCGGAACCACCGTACGGGCTCCGCCGTCCATCCGGTCCGCACGGCCCGGCACATCCATGGGTGGCGGCAGCCGTCCATCCTTGTCCATCCTGTCCATTTCCTCCCTCCCCCCCGCGGATTGACGGACGCCGCCCGGTCGACTACCGTACAGGCGTCCAACAGTGAGAGGACGGCGATGGGCAGACTGATCAAGACGAAGATCGTCGCGACCGTCGGCCCGGCGAGCATGGCGCCGGCGGTCCTGGGGCGGTTGATTAAGGCGGGGGTCGACGTATTCCGC
Source organism: uncultured Planctomycetales bacterium (assembly GCA_964535025.1). Classification (GTDB taxonomy): domain Bacteria; phylum Planctomycetota; class Phycisphaerae; order SM23-33; family FEN-1343; genus JAAYZK01. The sequence continues at coordinate 12,007 of CAZHRW010000253.1, read as the reverse complement.
ATCAACTTCTCGCACGGCACCCCCGACCAGCACCAGGCCATGCTGGACGGGATCCGCAGCGCCGCCGACCGGCAGCGCAAGACCGTGGCGATCCTGGGCGACCTGTGCGGGCCGAAGATCCGCGTCGGCGAGATGACCGGCGGCGGGGTCCTGCTGACGGCCGGCTCGACGCTCATCATCCAGCGCAGGCCCATCGTCGGCACGCCCGAGCGGATCTCCACGACCCTGGCCGAGCTGATCGACGATGTGCGGGTCGGTCAGCGGATCCTCATGGACGACGGCAAGATCGAACTGAAGGTGGTCCGGCGCAAGGCTCCCAATGAACTGATCTGCACCGTGGTCACCGGCGGGATCCTCGCCGGTGGCAAGGGGGGGAACCTGCCGCAGACGGCGTTGAAGCTTTCGGCACTGACCGAGAAGGACCGCCGCGACGTCGCGTGGATCGCCCGCCGGGACTTCGACTACGTGGCCCTGTCGTTCGTTCAGCGGGCCGCCGACGTCCACGCGCTGCGCAAGCTGCTGGCCGCCGGGCGCAGCGAGGCGCGGATCGTAGCGAAGATCGAGAAGCCCCGGGCGCTGAGGAACATCCACGGCATCGTCGAGGCCGCTGATGCCCTGCTGGTCGCCCGGGGCGACCTGGGCGTCGAGATGCCGATGCCGGCCGTGCCGGTTACCCAGAAACGCCTGGTGCGCGTCGCCGCCGAGGCGGGCAAGCCGTGCATCGTGGCCACGCAGATGCTCGAGACGATGACCCACAACCCCACGCCGACCCGGGCGGAGGTCTCCGACGTGGCCAACGCCGTCTTCGACGGAGCCGACGCGGTGATGCTCTCGGGCGAGACGGCGATCGGGAAGTACCCCCTCAAGGCGGCGACGATGATGAACGACATCGCCCTGAACGTCGAGCGGCACCTGGCGGCCGGCCCGCAGGTGAGGCGGCGGTTCGGCGACGTCGGTGCCCCGGCCGCCGGACCGACCGCCGCGATCGCCCGGGCGGTGCACACGCTGGCCTACAGCGACAGTATCAAGGCCGTCGTGGCCTACACGATGACCGGCGCGACGGCCTTGCAGTTGGCGAAGATGCGTCTGCCGGCGCCGACGCTGGCGCTGACGCCCAGCCGGCGGGTGGCCCGTCAGACATGCCTGTATTACGGCGTTGCCGCCGCGGAAGCGGAGATGGTCGAGCACACCCGCGACGTCCTGGCCCTCGCCGCCCGTTACATCCGACGGCTGCGGTGGGGCCGCAAGGGCGAGAAGATCATCGTCGTGTCCGGTCGTCCGCTGGGCAAGAAGGGCACGACCAACACACTGGTCGTCCACACGCTGTGACGATGGGCCGGATCGCGGGCGGCGGCATCTCATCGGTGAAAGGAGTGACGAGGTGATGAAGATGTTCCTGACCATCCTGGCCATGATCGTGCTGGCGTGGGCCCTGCCTGTGGCGACGGCCGAGCCGCTGCCGCCCATCAAGACGGTGACGATCGGCGAGCACCGCGAGATCCGCGTCAACGGCGAGCCGTTCTTCCCGATCATGTCGTGGGCCCAGGCCAACCAGCGTTACGGGCTGCTGCGGAGCCTGAATTTCAACACCTTCACCGGCGGCGGGAGCGGCCCGGCGGCGAATCTCAAGGCCGCCCAAGCCGCCGGCGGGTATGTCGTGACGGGGTTCGACGCCGAGGTGATCGGCCATCCGGCGCTGCTGGGATGGATCCACGGCGACGAACCGGACATGCCGGCCGACAAGCAGGACGTCAAGCTCGAATCGCCCGGGATGGACACGCAGAACCTTCGGCGCCTTGGCCGTCTGTTCGATGGCGACACCGAGACCAAGGCGGCGCTCGAGCCGCTGGAAGGGCTGGTGGTCACCGCCACGTGGCCCGAGGCGAAGACCGTCAAGACATTCCGCGTCCACCAGGGCAACGAGGATGACAATCGGCTCGTGCAGATCAGGACGCTCGACCTGCTGGCCGACGGCCGTCCCGTCGCCACGGCGACGCTCAAAAAACGCACCGGTCCGCAGGACATCGCGCTGGCGGCGCCGGTGACCTTCTCGTCGCTGACACTTCGCGTCAAGGCGATCTACGACGGCGAGGGGATTGAAGGGTACGGCATGGAGTTGGCGGGGCTCGGGGCCAACGGCGAGAATGTGCTGGCCACGCCGGTGCGGCGGGAGCCGCGAACGACGCCGGAGGCGTTGATGGCCGTCTACCGCCGGATCCGCGAGGCCGACACCACCCGCCCGGTGTTCGTCACCTTCACATCGGCCTTTACGAAGGCCGACAGCCGGTCGAAAGGCTTCCGCTCGTGGTACCCGCGATACATGCAGGCGGCCAACGTCGTCGGCTTCGACTTCTACCCGATCTACGGCTGGAACAAACCCGAGTGGATCACCCGTGTCGCCGACGCCACCGGGGAACTGGTCGAACTGGCCGGCGAACGGCCCGTCTACGCGTGGATCGAGACCCACAAGGGCAGCCGCTGGATCACCTACTCCCGCCAGGTCGACGTCGAGCCCCGCCACACCCGCGCGGAGGTGTGGATGGCCATCATCCGCGGCGCGACCGCCATCGGCTACTTCACCCACGCCTGGCGGCCCGAGTTCACCGAGTTCGCCCCCACCGAGGCGATGCGGACAGAGCTGGAGCGCCTCAACGGGCAGATCACCCGTCTGGCGCCGGCCATCCTCGCGCCGAAAGCCGACGCGGCCGTCACGATGACCCTCAGCGGCGAGCCGGAGGGCCACTTCAAGGCGACGACCCACGACGGGGCGCTGTGGATCTTCGCCCAGAACCTCGACCGCCGGGAGGCCGCCGAGGCGACGTTCGACGTTGAGGGCCTCCCCGCCGGCACCGCCATCGAGGTCGTCGACGAAGGCCGTACGCTTACCGCGGCCGACGGAACGTTCACCGACCGGTTCGACCCGCTGGCCGAGCACATTTACAGGATCGGGCGGTAGCGCAGTCATGGGCCTCGAGCGCGTGCCGATCGAGCCGGACAACGCACCGCTGGATCCGTCCGCCGTCGCGCTGCTGGACGAGGCGGACCGGCGGATCGAGACGCTGATGGCGCCTCGGCCGGACCGGTCGTTCCGCGGCTTCGTCCCGAGCGATTTCGACGCGGTCTACCGGGCGCTGCGACGGATCGAGATCGACCGCCTGGCGCCGGGGACCACCTTCCTGGAGTGGGGCAGCGGCCTGGGCGTGGTGACCTGCCTGGCGGCGTCGCTCGGCTGGGACGCCTACGGCATCGAGCTCCAGGGCGATCTGGTCGAGCAGGCCGAGCAACTGGCGCGGGATTTCGACCTGCCGGCGACGTTCGTGCACGGCACGTTCATCCCCGCCGGCGACGACGACGTCGGCGACACCGTCGCCGACTCGGCCTGGCTGCTGCTGGGCGGGCAGGACGCCTACGAGGAACTGGACCTGGGCATCGAGGATTTTGACGTGGTTTTCAACTATCCCTGGCCCGGCGAGCACCGCATTGTCGAGACCCTCTTCGACCGCCGTGCCGCTGTCGGCGCCCTGCTGCTGACGTTTCACGGCCTGGAAGGACTGCGACTGAGGCGGAAAACCGCCGGGAGGCGTTTGCCATGACCCCGGACCTTCACGACCAGGTTGCTATGGTGACCGGCGGCGGCCGCGGGATCGGCCGTGCGCTGACGTTGGCGCTGGCCGGCTGCGGTGCGACGGTGGTCGCCGCGGCGCGGACCGAATCGGCCCTGCGGGCCGTCGCCGCCGAGGCCGCCGGCGAGGTGGTCCCGATGGCGTTGGACCTGGCCGACGTTGACGCCGTCGCCGACGTCTTCCGGGCGGTCGGCGAACGGTTCGGACGGCTGGACCTGCTGATCAACAACGCCGGGGTCGGCCTGTACGGGCCGGTGGCCGAGATGCCGATCGAGCAGTTCGATCGGGTCATGGCGGTCAACCTCCGCGGCGCCTTCGCCGCCTGTCAGCAGGCGATGCGGCTGATGATCCCCCGGCGGCGCGGAACCATTATCAACATCGCCAGCGTCGTGGGGTTCAAGGGTTATCCCAACCAGGCCGCCTACACCGCCAGCAAGCACGGGCTGATGGGCCTGACCAAGAGCCTCGCGGTCGAGGCCGCCGACCACGACATCCGCGTCAGCGCGATCCTCCCCGGCGGAGTCGACACCGACATGGTCGCCCAGGCCCGCCCCGACCTCGACCGGTCGATCCTCATCCGCCCCGAGGACATCGCCACGACCGTCCTGTACCTGCTGAGCCTCTCCGACCGCGCGCACGTCGACCAGATCTACATCCGACGGCGGACCGCCAGTCCCTTTTAGGCCTCATTTTCGCGTGGATTCGCGGGCGACGAGGACCGGCTCGAGGGCCAGCGACTTGACCGAGCGGCCGCGACAGCAGTCCAGCAGGGCCCGGACGGCCAGGCGGCCGCGGAGGGGGGCGTCGTCAGAGACGGACGTCAGCGTGATGAACCCGCTGTCGCACAACGGGGAGTTGTCCACGCCGACGACCTTGACGTCCTCCGGTACGCGAAGGCCGGCCTTCAGCAGCGCCCGGATCGCGCCCATCCCCTGCGGGTCCGAGGAGGCCAGTACGCCGTCGAACTCGATGCCCGCGTCGAGGAAATGGTTGATGCCCATTTCCCCGCCGGCGGGCAACAGCCATGGCCTGCCGACGAAGCCGGGCCAGTGGATCCATTCATCGCGCACGGCGATCCCGGCCTCCCGCAGCGCCTGGCGATAGCCCACCAGGCGGGACTCGCCGGCGCGAAGGTGGACGATCCGACGGCAGCCCTGGGCGAGCAGGTGCTCGGTGGCCACGCGGCCAATGCCCACCTGGTCGATGCCGACGTTCACCAGCGAGCGGTGGATCGGATGCGAGTACGCCGTCACCACCGGCGTGCCGCTCCGCTGAAGGCCCAGCATGTCGGGGATCAAGGCGTCGCTGAAGCGGCTACCAATGATGAACCCGTCGACCATGATCTGGTGGGCGCTGTTGATGAGCTTGCGGAATTCGTTGGGCTCCTCGTAGAACCCCAGAACCTGCCCCAGCCGGTGATGGGCGCACTCGGTGGCGATCCCATCCAGCAGACGATCGGTCAGCGCGCTGCCGCTCACGCCGACGCGCTGCAGGATGATGCCGATCATGCCGCGAAAACCGGGGCGATCCCTTCGGGTAGCCATGCTATGAGTTTACCAGAACTCCCCCGATTTCCGCAAGTGAGCAGCCATGTTCACGGCGTCCTGTTCACGGCGCCCTGTTCACGGCGCCCTTGCGGGAAAGGCCACTCGACCGCTACACTCCATGCCATGGGCGCCTGGTCCGACGAACCGCTGGACGAGAATGAGTACCCCGATGAGGCCGACCTCGCCGACGACGAAGACGAGGTACTTGGCAGCCTGGTGCCTTGTCCCTACTGCGGGCGGGGCATGTATGAGGACTCCCCACGCTGCCCATCGTGCGGCCAGTGGGTCACCCGGACCGGCCGGTGGCGGACCAGCCGGAAGGTCTACGTCCGGGGCGGGTTGTGGCTGGCCCGCGTGCTGCTGGCCAACTGGCTGCTGTGGATCGCCCTGTCGGCGATCGCCGTGGTGCTCTGGTGGGTGAGACGATGATGAACGGCAACCCGGCCGGCTTTCCCGCTCGACGCTTGCGGCGTCTCCGCACGACGCCCGCGCTGCGCGAGATGCTCGCGGAGGTCCGCGTGCATCGTTCAGACCTGATCGCGCCGCTGTTCGTCCGGCCCGGCCGCGGCGAACGGCGTCCGATCCCTTCGCTGGGCGGCCAGTGCCAGCTCTCGCCCGACACCGCCGTCGAGACGGCCCGGCGCCTGGCGGACCTGGGGGTCCCGGCGGTGCTGCTGTTCGGCATCCCGTCGGCCAAGGACCCCGTCGGCAGCGGGGCGTGGGACCCGTCCGGCCCCGTCCCCGAGACGGTCGCGCGGATCAAGCGGGACGTCGCCGACATGGTGGTCATCACGGACGTATGCCTTTGCGAGTACACCGATCACGGCCATTGCGGCCCCATCGCCCGGCGCCCGGACGGGCGGCAGGACGTGGACAACGACGCGGCGCTGGACCTGCTGGCGCGAACCGCCGTCACCTACGCCCGCGCCGGGGCCGACGTGGTCGCCCCCTCGGACATGATGGACGGGCGGGTCGGCGCCCTCCGCCAGGCGCTCGACGGGGAGGGACTCATCCACACCGCCATCCTCGCCTATGCCGTCAAGTTCGCCAGCGCCCTATACGGCCCCTTCCGCGACGCGGCCGGCAGCGCCCCGGCCTTCGGGGATCGGCGAACCTACCAGATGGACCCCCGCGCGCCCCGCCAGGCGACGCTCGAGGTGGCACTGGACGCCGCCGAAGGGGCCGACATCGTGATGGTCAAGCCCGCCGCGACCTACCTGGACATCCTCCAGACCGTCCGGGCGTCCTGCGAGCTGCCCCTGGCGGCCTACCACGTCAGCGGGGAATACGCCATGATCATGGCCGCCGCCGCCAACGGCTGGCTCGATCGGCGCGACGCGGCCATGGAGGTCACCGCGGCGATCAAGCGCGCCGGCGCGGACATGATCATCACCTACTTCGCCGAATCGCTCGCCCGGTGGCTGCCCTGACACCGGTTGATGTGGGGTAAGTTCAACCTCCACAAGACTTTGACGATCCACGGGATCGAAGGGACGGCCGCGGCGAACCTTGCCGCCACGATGCGGCGTTCAGGAGTCCCGGCGGTTGGACACTTGAAGCGGCGCGACAGGCACAGGCGATTCGCAAGGCGGCCGGGACAGAGCTTACCCGCGCGCCGGCCGCTCAGCAGCGTGTCGCGAGGCAAAATGATGCCGGCGCGCCTACGATAGGATAGGTTTACACCAGACGCCCGCCGTCCCATCCGATGTGACGGATATAATAGTCGAGACCATTGACACAACCGCATCACAGGTGTTACAAGTGCCCGCTGGAATCGGGAACTTCCGGAGATGCGGTGGAACACGGACGGCCACATTCTGACTGCGGGGTTGGATCGCTATGAAAGTCTTCATGCTGGGCTGGGAGTTCCCCCCTTACATCAGCGGGGGGCTCGGGACCGCCTGTTACGGGCTGACCAAGGGGCTGGATGCCGTGGGGGTCCAGGTGACGTTCGTCCTGCCCACGCCCGTACCGGTTGACGCGGCCAGTCACGTGACCGTTCGCACGCCGGCCGATGCCAAGCGGGTTGGCGGCGAAGGCGGCGGGCTTTCCCCGGAGATGACCGCCGCGCTCGGGGAGTTCAAGCACCTGCAGGTCAGGCAGATCCCCGCGCAATTCCAGGCTTACAGCACCCCGGCGACCTTCCGCGAGGCCGTCGCCGAACTGATCCGCCAGGGCAAGACGCCCGCCGAGGCAGCCAAGGCGATCGCCGTCGCCGAGGGCCTCAGCGAAGCCGAAACCACCACCGCTGGGCGGGGCGAGAACGTCGTCATCACCGGCCCGCCCGCCGACGACGCCGTCGACCAGACCGGCGCGGGCGCGCATTACCAGGGCGACCTGATGGGGCAGGTTCGCCGTTACGCGTCCATGGCGACGCAGATCGCCGCGAGAGAGACGTTCGACGTCGTCCACGCCCACGACTGGATGACCTACGCGGCGGGACTGGCGGTCTCGAGCGTCAGCGGTCGCCCGCTGGTCGTCCACGTGCACTCGACCGAGTTCGACCGCTCGGGCGAGAACGTCAACCAGCAGGTCTACGACATCGAGCGCGCCGGCATCAACGGGGCCGACCGGGTCATTTGCGTATCCAACTTCACCCGTAACATCGTGATCAACCGCTACGGGGCGGCCCCGGAGAAGGTGATGGTGGTCTACAACGCCGTCGCGCCGGCGCCCAGCCCCAACGGGGGGCCGCCGACCACGCTGAGCAGCCAGGACAAGCTCGTCCTGTTCCTCGGCCGGATCACCATGCAAAAGGGACCCGAGTACTTCCTGGCGGCGGCCAAGAAGGTCCTCGAGAAGATGCCCAACGTGAAGTTCGTCATGGCCGGCTCGGGCGACATGATCCGCCGGACCATCGAGATGGCCGCGTCCATGGGCATCGGCCAGAAAGTGGCGTTCACCGGCTTCCTGCGGGGCGCCGACGTCGACCGGGTCTTCGAGATGGCCGACCTGTACGTCATGCCCTCGGTCAGCGAACCGTTCGGCATCGCGCCGCTGGAGGCGCTGTCGCATAATGTCCCGGTGCTCATCTCCAAGCAGAGCGGGGTCAGCGAGGTGCTCACCCACGCCCTGAAGGTGGATTTCTGGGACATCGATGAAATGGCCAACAAGATCCTGGCGGTCTTGAGGCATCCTCCGCTGCATCGCGTCCTCCGCGAACAGGGCAGCTTCGAGCTGCGCAAGTTCTCGTGGAGCGACACGGCCACGCGATGCAAGGAAATCTATGAATCGTTGGCGAGCTGAGTCACGCCGGCGAATGGCACTGACGTGGTCCTGGCCCGACGCAAGCAGAAGAGCCTATGGCATCCGTGGTTTTTTACTTTCAGGTTCACCAACCCTTTCGGCTGCGCCGTTACAGCATCTTCGACAGCGACGCCCAGTACTTCGACGATCACAAGAACGCGCAGATCTGCCGGAAGGTGGCCGACAAGTGCTACCTGCCGGCCAACGCGGTCATGCTCGACCTGATCCGCCTCCACGAGGGGCGATTCCGCATCAGCTATAGCCTGACCGGGACCGTCATCGACCAGTTCCGCCGGTTCGCCCCGGAGGTCCTCGACAGCTTCCACGCCCTGGCCGAGACCGGCTGCGTGGAGTTCATCGCCGAGACGTACCATCACAGCCTGGCCTTCCTCTACAGCCGCAGCGAGTTCACCGAGCAAACTGCCCTGCACTGCAAGCTGATGGACAACCTGTTCGGCCAGAAGCCCAAGGTCTTCCGAAACACCGAACTGACCTATAACAACGACGTGGCCCGAACCGTCTCGGAGATGGGCTTCAGCGCCGTGCTCAGCGAGGGCGTCGACCGGGTGCTGGGCTACCGCAGTCCGGCTTATGTGTATAACCCGCCAAACTGCCCGGACTTGCGGATGTTGATGAAGAACTACCGTCTCAGCGACGACATCGCCTTCCGCTTCTCCAATCGCGCCTGGGCCGAGTGGCCGCTGACGACGGAGAAGTTCGCCGGGTGGGTCAACCAGATCAACGGCAATGGCTACACCTGCAACCTGTTCATGGACTACGAGACGTTCGGGGAGCACCAGTGGGAGGACACGGGCATCTTCAACTTCATGCGCGCCCTGCCCGGGGCCATCCTCGCCTACCCCGATAACGACTTCCTGACCGTCAGTGAAGCGATCCGCCGCTACCCCCCCGTCGGCGAGGTCGACGTCCCGCACATGACCAGTTGGGCCGACACCGAACGCGACCTGTCCGCCTGGCTGGGCAACGCCATGCAAGCCAACGCCTTGCATGAAGTCTACCAGCTGGAAGCCGAGGTCAAGGCCTGCGGCGATCCGGCCGTCCTCGAAGACTGGCGAAAGCTCCAGACGTCCGACCACTTCTACTACATGTGCACGAAGTACTTCTCCGACGGCGACGTTCACAAGTACTTCAACCCGTACGAGAGCCCCTACGACGGGTACATCAACTACATGAATATCGTCGACAATCTCCGCCAGCGTGCCACACGCTGACCGGTCGTCACACCACCGTCGCTCCCGCGGCCTGGATATGGACGTAAAACCCTTCGTCCGTGCGGAGCAGCAGCCCCTCCAGCGGATCGATCGCCGCGACGGTGCCGGTGTGCGGACGGCCGCCGCTGATGATCGTGTGGCGGTGGCCGACCATCCCGCAGCGCCCCTCCCACAGCCCCCGCAGCCGTTCGACCGCACAGCTCCGATCGGCGGTGAGGGCCGCCACCCACGCGTCGAGGGTCCGGCAGACCGCCCGGACGACGGCCACCCGATCGACCCGGCCGCCCCGCCAGGCCGCCAGCGACGTCGCCGGCCGGTCCACCCGCCCGTCGGGCGGATGAGCGTTGACGTTGATTCCGATCCCCACGATCAAGCTTCGCGCCGACCCGACGCGACGCTGCTCGACCAGGATCCCGGCCGCCTTGCGCCCATCGAGGAGGACGTCGTTGGGCCACTTGAGACGGCAGGCGCCCGGGGCCTCCAGCACCTGCTCGATTGCCTCGGCCACGGCCATGCCCGCGGCGATCGTCACCGGCTCCGCCGGGGGGCGATTGGCATCGTCGCGGGGCACGACGCTCATCAGAACGTTCGCCCCTGCCTCGCTCAGCCACGCCCGCCGGCCGCGGCCGCGACCGCGGCGCTGCACGTCGGCCAGGACGACCAGCCCGTCGCTGTCGGCCTGCCGGGCCGAATCGGCGGCAGTGTCGTTGGTGGAATCCAGGGCCTTAAAGCAGATGACATTCCGCCCGACGCGGGCCGTGCATAGGTCACGTTCGATGGCTGAGGCGTCCATGCTGTCGATCAGATCTGGATGTCCAATCCGATGTCCACGCTCTCGGCCGAGTGGGTGATGGCCCCCACGCTGATCCGTTCGACCCCGGTCTCGGCCACCGCGCGAACGGTCTGGAGCGTGATGCCGCCGGAGGCCTCCAACTCGATCCTCGCCGCCAGCCCCGCCTCGTCGCGCATGACCACGGCCTGGCGCATCTGCTCGACACTCATGTTGTCGAGCATGATGATGTCGACCTTGAGCGTCAGCGCCACGGCGAACTGCTCGAGGGTATCCACCTCGAGCATGACAAACGCGGTATTGCCCAGGTACGGGCGGACCCGCTCCAGCTCCCGCCCCATCGCCTTGATCGGGTCCTGCCCCTCGGCCCGGGCCATGATCGCCAGGTGGTTGTCCTTGATCAGCACGGCATCCCACAGGCCCATCCGGTGGTTGCGCCCCCCGCCGCACCGGACGGCGTACTTGGCCAGCTCCCGCCAGCCGGGGATGGTCTTGCGGGTATCGTAGACGTGGGCCGACGTGCCGGCGACCGCGTCGACGAACTGGCGGGTCAGCGTGGCCACGCCGCTGAGGCGCTGCAGGAAATTGAGCGCCACCCGCTCGGCGGCCATCGCGGCCTTGGCCGAGCCGGTCCAGATCGCCAGGGGCTCGCCGGGTTCGACCCGCTGGCCGTCGTGGACGAGCATCTCCGTGCGCAGATCGCCGCTGTACATCACCGCGATCGCCTCGAGCAATTCCACGCCGCACGCCACCATGGGCTGGCGGGGCACGAACTTCGCCTCGGCCTGGACGTCCGAGCCGAGCATCGCGCCGGTCAGATCGCCGGAGCCAAGGTCCTCATCGCGCGCCATCTCCAGCAGATGCCACAGGTTCTGGCGCTCCGCCTGCGTCGGCTTGACGCGTACGTCTCGGGTTGATTGGACAATCTCGCCGGCCATGCCTTCGGTATCCCAGCCTCCAGATCACGCAGGATACACGAAACCCCCCACGCGGGCAATTCCAGCGCCAGCCTGCTGTTCTCATTTCGCCGGCACCAGGTCCTTGAGCTTGGCGATCCGGTCCCTCAGGCGGGCGGCTTTCTCGAATTCGAGCTCCTCGGCGGCTTCGAACATCTGCTGCTCGAGCTCGGCGATCAACTCGACGGCGTTGATCTCCTCCTCGGAGGCCGCGATCGCCTCGCGGGCGACCTTGCGGGCGGCGATCTGCTTGGTGAGGGAATCGCGGATCGCCTTGGAGATCGTCCTGGGGGTGATGTGGTGCTCGCGGTTGAACTGCTCCTGCATCCGCCGCCGCCGGTCGGTCTCCTCGATCGCCCGGCACATCGAGGGCGTGACGGTGTCGCCGTAGAGGATCACCTCGGCGTCGACGTTGCGGGCGCAGCGGCCGATGGTCTGGATCAGCGCCGTCTCGCTGCGGAGGAACCCCTCCTTGTCGGCGTCGAGGATGCAGACGAGACTCACTTCCGGGAGGTCGAGGCCCTCGCGGAGGAGGTTGATCCCCACGAGCACATCGCATTCCCCCGCCCGCAGCGAACGCAGGATTTCGACGCGTTCCATGGTATCAATATCG
>CAZHRW010000252.1:0-27631 GCA_964535025.1 uncultured Planctomycetales bacterium | reverse complement strand
AGTTTCATCGTCCACCTGGGCCGCCGCCGGCGGTGCGCCTGTGAAGGCCACCATTGCCACGGCCACTGCCATCAGTAGCGTCCACGTCGTCGTTTTCATCTGCACACTCCTTCGTATGTCCCGGAATACCTTGGCCAGAGGCCGAAGCCTGGTCTGCCACGTTGTACCAAATAATCCTAATCCACTGTCGGCAAAGCCGCCGCTCGAACTACAGGGATTCATGATCCCGCGGCGAAATAGCGCCTTCAACTTCCTTATTCTAATAGGGTTAACGCAAAAACACTTTTAGTGCTTCTCGTCAAAGCACTTAGCCAGATGCGTCTTGTCGGGGGCCTTAGTGAACAAGGTGACCACGATCAGCACCAGCGCCGACAGGGGCAAGGCGACCACGATGGGGTCGACCACGCTCCAGTTGCCGACGATCGGCGACGCCGTGTCCGTCACCAGCAGGGAGTGCTTCTTGAACAACTGCCAGGACAGCCCCATCGCGCGCGCTTCTGCATCCTTGATGAACAGCAGCCAAAAGGCGGTGAGAACGAAGCCGGTGACCATGGAGCTGATCGCGGCCGGCCGGGTGACGCGCTTGGTGAACAGGCCGCCGACGAAGGTCGGCAGGAACGCCGAAGCGCAGAGCCCCATGAAAATGGCTGTCGCCCGAGCGATGAAGTACCCCCCCCGCATCGTGAAACTCAGTATGATGGCGATCACGATGCCGACAATGATGCCGATCCGCGTGACCATGATCCCGCTGCCGCGGGTGCCGACGGCCTGCTCGTAGACGTCGCGCCCGATGCTGGTGCCCAGGGCGTGAAACTGGCTGGACAGCGTGCTCATCGCCGCCGCCAGCAGCGTCAGCAGGAACAGCAGGCCGAACCACCCGGGCATGGCGCGGGTGATGAACGTCGGGATGATCTGGCCGTCGTTGAAGATCCACGTATCGCCCTTCTTGCTCAACGCACGCATGAACGCGTTGGCCTGGGGCTTGACGGTAACCGTTCCGTCGCCGTTCTCGGTAATCTCCGCCCGCGGCAGCAACGCCGCCAGCTTCATGAGCTGTTCGCCCTCGCCCGCTTGCCGTCCGTGCCCTGGCGCGAGCAACTCCTTTTCCTGGTTCGCCAGGACGAGCACGTCGTAGCCATGCTCGACAAGGTCGACGTCGACGGCCTGGTCGTTGTCGGTGTCAAGATGGATCAGCTTGGCCGGGACCGCCTTGAGAATGTCGCGTTCCTCCTTGGCGACCACATTAGCCACTTCCGTCCGGTTGACCACCTTGCCGGTGATCGTCTCCATGTTGAGGAAATACACGTTGCTCAGCGCCCCGACGGTGAAGGCCACGCCGGTCATTATGAGAATGAAGATGCCGCCGACGAGCACGGCCCGATTCAGTTCTCGCTTGCTCTTGACGGTCATGAACCGGACCGCCAACTGCGGCTGGGCCAGCACGCCGATGCCCACGCCGAGCGTGATCGTGCTGACCACGATCCACCAGAGGTTGTACTGCTCGTGGTCTTTCGGGGTCTGCGCCGCGGTCCCCCAACCGAATTTGGGCATCTGCGTCCACCCCTGAAAGCCGATGGCACCAAACAGATTGGGCTTGTCACCCAAGGCCACCAGTGACTCATGGGCCTGCCTGACCCCGCCCAGCATCGCGTAAGTGCCGATCAACAGGATGAGCATCCCGACGAACATCAGCGAGCCCTGCAGGGCATCGGTGTACATCACGCCCTTCAGCCCGCCGGTGACGACGTAGGCGGCGATGATGATGCTGAAGACGAAGACGGCCACTTCATAGCCGATGCCGAACTTCGCCTCGATGAACTCGCAGCCGCCGATCAGCACCGCCGCCGCGTACAGCGGGATGAACAGGAAGATCAGCAGGCCGGCGAAGACCTGGATGAATTTGCTGTCGAAACGGCGGCCCAACAACTCCGGGAAGGTGTGGGCCCCCAGCCGGTGCCCCATCCGGCGGGTGGGGCCGCCCAGGAACACGAAGGCAATAAAGATGCCCACGAAGATATTGAGAAACGTCAGCCACAGCAGGCTCATGCCGAACATCCCGGCCACGCCGCCGAAGCCGACGATCGCGCTGGTGGAGATGAACGTTGCTCCATAGCTCAGCGCCATGACGAACGGGTGGATGCCCCGCCCCGCCACCAGGTAGTCCGTCGCCGTCTTCGTCCGTTGGTAACCCAGCCACCCGAGAAAGCCGACCAACAGCAGGTAGACCACGACGACGATGATTTCCACCGGACCGAGTGTCTGCGCCAGTAACATGGGGTATCTCCCTGTGATAGGGTCGCGCGGCCTGGCCGCGGGGGACCTACAGTTCCTGCTCGACCTTCTTCTCTTCCGCCGCCCACTCGACGTCTTCTTCCTGGAGGGGCTCATCGCCCTTGTTCCAGTTCAGCAGACCGTAAACGACGCACAGAAGGGCGCTGAGAATGCACAGGACGTAGGCCAGCCATACGGAGGTGCCTTCAATGCCGAGGAAGGTTGCGAACATGGACGTGATCTCCAAATTGGGCGGACAGGTCGTACGCGCCTTTCCTAGGTCAACGCCTGCATACTTTCGACCAACACCCCCCCATTTTTCAAGAGAAAATACCGTCCCAATCTTCATTATCCCAGTGGTTTAGACCTTGCCCTGCGAACCGTCGGCGGGGGTTGTGAATAGGAACAGGTGATCAAGAAATCCCATAAGTGATGCGTTCACAGCCTGCTAGATCATGCCTCCTACAGGGAGTTCCGCCTCCGCCCGCCCCCGCACCCTTGCCGACCGACGCCGGCGAGACTAGAGTCGGGGCATGCTCGGCTGTCACCTGTCCGTGGCGGGGGGCCTGCATCGCGCCCTCGTCGAGGCGGCCGCGCTCGAGCTGGCGTGCGTGCAGCTCTTCACGCAGAACCAGCGGCAATGGAAAGCCCGACGGCTGAAACGCGCGGAACTCGACCTGTGGCGCCGCCACCGAGCCGCGTGGCCCCGCCGGCCCGTCGTCAGCCATGCCAGTTACCTGATCAATCTCGCCGCCGCCGACGGGACCCTGCGCCGCCGGTCCATCGCCGCCCTCCGGTCGGAGCTGCGCCGTTGCGAGGTGCTGGGGATCGGCGTGGCGGTCGTGCACCCGGGCGCCCACAACGGCGCCGGCGAGGCGCGCGGGCTCGATCGGGTCATCCGGTCGATCAACCGGCTCCATCGCAGCCTGCCGGGCGGCGCGACCGTGCTGTGCCTGGAAACCACCGCCGCCGCGGGCACCACGCTCGGCGGAACACTGGAGCAGTTGGCCCATCTCCGTCGCGGCGTCGACGAACCCGGCCGCGTCGGCGTCTGCCTCGACACCGCTCACCTCTTCGCCGCCGGCTACGATCTGTCCGGCACCGCCGCCGCCCGCGACACGCTCCGCCGCTGCGGGGAGGTCCTCGGATGGGAGGCGATCCGCGCCGTCCACCTTAACGATTCGAAAACGCCCCTCGGCAGCCGCCGGGACCGGCACGAACACATCGGCCGCGGCCACATTCCCCTCGAGGCGTTCGCGGAAGTGGTCAATCATCCCTACCTGCGGACGATTCCGCAGATCCTGGAGACCCCCAAGGCGGTGGCCCCCGATGGGCGTAGCTGGGATGAGGTGAATCTCGAGGTGCTTCGGGGGCTGCTGAAACAGCCCACAGAGGCTATTTCGTGAATCAATTCCGACTGCGCCGTTGTCGCAGGCCCAGCGCGCCCACGGCCAGCAGAGCCAGGGACACCGGTTCGGGCACGGCGGTGTAGAGGCGGACCTGACCGTCGGCGCCGCCGACGAGCAGGTCGATCAGGCCGTCGTCGTTATAGTCGCCGGCGAAGGGACGCGACCGGGCGCTGCCGGGCAGGTCGATGGTCGCGCCGTCGGCGGTCAGGGCCGTCGGGGAGGCCTCGAACAGCGGCGCCTGGGCGGTTCCAACGTTGAGATAGGCCCACAGCATCCCGCTCGTGTCGCCGACGACCAGGTCGAACAGCCCGTCGCCGTCCAGGTCGGTCATCGTGGGGCTGGACCGGCCGGACGACGCATCCAGCACACCGGCGGTGGTCATCGCCTGGACGCCGGCGGCCAGGACGGGCGCCTCGCCGGCGCCGGTATCGAGGTAAACCTTGACGGTACCGTCGTAGGCGCCGGTCACGAGGTCGTCGCGGCCGTCGCCGTCCCAGTCGAACAGCGAGGGAGTCGCACGGGCGCCCACGTCGATCATCGATCCGCCGGCGGCGAGATAGGCACCCGTTCCGAAGGCCAGCGGTGCGTCGGGCTGCCCCGTGGCGTTGGGAAAGACCATCACCTCTCCGCCGGCACGGCCGACCAGCAGGTCCAGCAGGCCGTCTCGGTCCCAATCGACCACGCGGGGGAACACCCCCATGCACCCCGAGTCCGGCAGGGTGAGGTCCATCCCGTTCACCTGGGCGTAGCTGAAGCTGCTGTACGTCGGGGCGGCGGCCGTGCCGGTATTGCGGTAGACGCGGACCTTCCCCGTCGACCCCGAGCCACCCTCGCCCACGACCAGGTCCGCCAAGCCGTCACGATCCCAGTCGGCCAGCGAGGGCACCGAGTAGCCCGGCACGTCGATCGCCGCACCGTCGGCCTGGAGGATCACTTCCGCGGCGTAGTCCTGCAGGGCGGCCGAAGCCGCTGACGTCCCTGCCACCAGGCCCACCAGCAACGCGATCGTTTTTGCGTGAGTCACAACCGGTCTCCCACTATAAGTAGATGATGGCCCCAACGGAGAGCCGTCAGGGACCGGGCGCGTGTAACCTATTCTCTCCGTTAAGCTTGATCATGAGCATGCCGCCGGGTGAGCACCCCCGGCATCGCAGCGGTGCATTCTACCATAAATGCTGAATCTGTAAAGGCTTTCTCGGGCCGGGTGGACCCATGCTCGACATGACCACGACCATCGCGGCCGTCTCGACCGCGCCCGGCTCGGCCGGGCGGGCGATCGTGCGCCTGACGGGGCCGGAGGCGATCGCCCTGGCCGACGCGGTATTCGCCGCCGACGGCGCGCCGCTCGGGCGGCGCGGGGGCTTCACAGCCGCGAACGGCACGGTCATCACCGAGGAGCTTTCCCTGCCGGCGCGCGCGTATGTCTTTGTGGCGCCGTACAGTTACACGCGCCAACCCCTGGTGGAGCTTCACGTGCCCGGCCACCCGATCGCCGCGGAGATGGTCCTGGGCGGCCTGCTGGGGCGGGGGGCGGCGCCGGCGGGGCCGGGCGAGTTCACGCAGCGGGCATTCCTCAGCGGCCGGATCGACCTGTCGGCCGCCGAGGCGGTCGCCGACCTCATCGCCGCGACGACTGATGCCCAGCTTCGCTCGGCCCGGGCCAACGCCTCCGGGGCCCTGGCGCGGCTGTGCCGTCAGTGGACCGAGCCGATCGCGACGGCCCTGGCCGACGTGGAAGCCAGCATCGACATGGCCGAGGAACAACTCGACCTGGCCGACCCGGGGGCGCTGGCCGACGATCTGGCCGTCCTGGCGGATGGGATGGAGATCGCGGCGGCCGAGGCGGCCCGCCCCGCGGCGCCCGATCAGATCCCCACCGTGGCGCTGGCCGGACGGCCTAACGCCGGTAAGAGCAGTTTGCTCAACGTATTAACCGGTCTCGACCGGGCGATCGTCTCGGCGACCGCCGGCACCACCCGCGACGTCCTCACCGCCCCGATGCGGCTGGGGGGCGGCGAGTGCCTCCTGATGGACCTGGCCGGCCTGGTGATCGACCCGGCCGGCGTCGATGCCGAGGCCCACGCCGCGGCCGTCGAGGCGCTGGCGACCGCCGACCTGGTCGTCTGGGTGGTCGACATCACCGACCCCAAGCCGCCGGCGCCCCTGCCGTCCGACCGTCCCGCCGGCGCCGACCTGCTCGTGGCCGCCAAGGCCGATCTGCTCGACGCCGTCGCGACCGAGCGGCGGGTGCGGGACCTCGCCGCCCAGACGCACCTGGAGGCGCTGGCGGTCTCATCCATCGGCGGGCAGGGCCTCGACGCCCTCCGGGAGCGTCTCGCCCGCCGCCTGGGCCACTTGCCGCCGCGGGTCCGCTCGGCCTACGCGATGCACGATGGGCAGCGCCGCGCCGTCGGCGAAGCGGTCGCCGCGCTGCGCCGGGCCGTTGTCCTGCTGCGTCCGTTGACGCAGCTCAGCGACCGCGCCGAATGGCTGGCCGTCGAGCTGCGGGCGGCCCTGGCGGCGCTGGGCACGCTGACGGGTGAGGCGGTCGGCGAGGCGATACTGACAAGCATTTTCAGTCGGTTCTGTATCGGCAAGTGAATGTGCCTCCGCCGCTGGTCGCCGCGAGGGGGGCGGCATAGAATTCGCATGGAGTGAACCAGTTAGGACACCTTACGGGATTGGTTCGTCATGAGACCACATCGAGCAATTCAAGAGCCGGAAAGGGCGTTACCATGAAAGTCGAGGATTATCTGCGGGAGCAAGGCGTGTGGTTCGAGCGTCATGTCCATGCGCCGGCGTACACGGCCCAGGAGCTGGCGGCCGAGGAGCACACGCCCGGGGCGAACGTGGCCAAGGCGGTGATTGTCCGCGCTGACGGCGAGTATGTGATGGTCGTCCTGCCGGCCAGTCACAAGCTGGACATGCGCAAGCTGGCGGCGGCGCTCAACTGCGACGCCTGCCGCCTGGCCGAGGAAGAGGAGATGGCCGATCTGTTTCCCGACGTCGAGATCGGCAGCGAAGCGCCCATGGGCAACCTTTACGACATCGCCACGGTGGTGGATTCCCGCCTGGCCGAGGATGAGCAGATCCTCTTCGCCGCCGGCAGCCACCGCGACGCGATTGTCATGGACTTCGGCGACTACGAACGACTCGTGCACCCGCGTATCGCCGACGTGAGCGTTCACATCTGAGCGGACCGTCAGCCGGCCACGGGCGCCCTTGCATGAGGATGATCCGTCGGTTACGATTCGCCTCGTACCGCCGGCGCCGGCGACCGAACTCGTGGGAGGACCACCATCTATCGCGCCGACACCGGACAATTCGCCCCTGCGCGTCGGCCGGGTGCTCGTGCCGCGAGAGCGGATCGCCCGGCGGGTGAACGAACTGGCCGAGGCGATCGAGGCGGACTTCAACGGCCGTCCCATCACGATCGCCGCGGTGATGACCGGTGCGCTGATCTTCACGGCCGATCTGATCCGCCGGCTGCCGTCGGCGATGCGGATCCACCTGGTGCAGATCCGCAGCTACCGGGGGACGGCCGTGACCAGTGAAGGTGCGCATCTGTTGGCCGGGCCGTCGGAGGACCTGACCGGCCAGGATGTGCTGCTGATCGACGACATCCTCGACTCCGGGCGGACGCTCAAGCGCGCCGTCGACGCATTCGGCCGCGCCGGCGCCCGGCAGGTACGCACGTGCGTGCTGGCGGCCAAACCCGCGGACATCCGCGACCCGGAGGGCCTCAGCGGCGCCGACTACGTGGGCTTCGAGATCCCGCCGGTGTTCGTGGTGGGTTACGGCATGGATTTCGACGACTGCTATCGCAACTTGCCGGATATTGCCGTACTGGAGGAGGGCCATTGACCGATGTAAACCCTGCACGGGCCTGCTTCGCGGGTGTCGAGAAGGCCCCCGGACCACCGGTGACCATGAAGGCCAGCCACATCCAACCGCTGGAACCGATGGCGACCGCGACCGCCCAGCCCGAATCGGCGGCACAGGCGGCCCCCGTGGTCGTGCCGGCGCGTCTGATCCAGGACGGCGAGGAGATCGTCCTGGCCCTCAAGCCCAGCGGATGGTTCATCCTGCTGGTCAGCGCCCCGTTCACCATCGCCGTGATCATCCTGGCCATCGGCGCCTACCTGGTCGACACGATCGGCCTGGCCCACCTGCCCTTCGCCCAATTGGCCCTGGTGTGCCTGGGGGCGATCGGCCTGCGGCTGGTGGTGGCGCTGCTCCAGTGGATCAGTCGCATCTACGTCCTGACCAACCGCCGTATCCTCCGCGTCCGCGGGGTGTTGACCGTGGATGTGTTCGAGTGCGGGCTGCATCGGATCCAGCACACCTCGCTGGTGCTGCCGCTGTCGGAGCGGATCTTCGCGATCGGCACGCTGGTCTTCGCCACCGCCGGCACCGCCCTGCCCGAAGCCGCCTGGGTGATGATCGCGCGGCCCTCGGAGGTCCACGAGATCGTCGTCGAATACATCCGCCGCGCCGGCCCCCCGGGGGCGGCAAACGGCACGTAGCGATCGGCCGTCCGTTTCGACATTCGACAGGTCTTGTTCAGGATCCGGAATTCCCCGTTTGACCCCCCTTGACGGATGCGCCACCGCGCGTTATTGTACGGGTTGTGTTAGGTATCGACGATTCGGGAGTGGCGCATGAACGAGGTTGCGGGTGCTGCGGGGTCGAATGTGACGCTGATGGGCGCGCCGGTGCGGATTCGGGTGATCGCCCGAGCGGGTGAACGGCGGGGGAAGGCCGTGGTGATCATCCGACGCGGGGGTCGCGTTTTTCGCCGGTGTCACGCGTGCGGACGTCTGTTTCGGATCGATCCTGAAGATTCACGATAGCCTCGTCGCGCGCCCGCTCGCCGGCCGTCCGCCACGCACGCAGCAGATCGATCTCCTCGGCCGACAACGGCCCGACCTCGCTGGACGGCCCGCCCTCGAACACGCCGCCTGGCAGATCCAACTCCCCCGTGCGCTGGAACCGCGCATACGCCCGCTGGGCGAGCTGCCGCCGGTGCGGATCCGCCGCCAGGTACATCAGCATCGCGCAGATAAGGTGCGCCCGGTTCGGCACCAACGACTCGGCCACCAAATCGGACCAGAGTGCGGCTAGCTCCGGCTCGATTCGAAAAGCCATCTGCTCACTTGCATTTCGCTTACTCTCCATGGCTATCTAGTGTCCGGCCGATCCATGGCCCTGTCAAGTGGGAAAACCCCCGGATAACCGAGGAAAAAAGCCACAACCAAGGCAAGAGCCTGGATGGCCTAATAACGACAACCGTTTGTCATCTATAGGCTTGTAGACTAAGAACCCCCAGGTTGTCCGCCGCTTGATGCTCATCCTGTAGGGGACCCCCCAAAAAAGTGCTTGACATATCCTAGACTATCCTATATTATCCTCTGCTATCAGGATTGGACCAGGCTGTGGAAGTGGAGGTGGATCATGGACTTTGAGGATGCACGGACGGATGGGAGGCTGTACGCCGTCTGGCTGAGCGACACCTTGACGCCGTCGGAGTTGGCCGAACGGCTGGGGGTGGTGCTTCGCGAGGGGGGCTACACGGTGACCGATCCGTTCGTCGACGGCCTGACGCGGGTGACGGCGATCGACCTGGCGGACTTCATCGCCGCCAACAGCGCGTTCGATCGCGATGACGACCCGTGGCTGGACTACTGCCGTCGGCGGTACGGCACCGCCGATCACCCGAGCCTGACGGCCGCCCTGCGCAACGGCGGCCGCTGCACCTGGAGGAATGGACGATGATCGCACCGCTGACACCCCCCCAACGACAGGGCGACGACCTCGATGCCCGCCTGGCGGCCGTCTCGGACGAGCAGGACCGCCTGCGGGACCGCGGGCGCCAGGTCACCTACGGCCAGGCCGAGCTCGCCCGACAACTCGGCGTGAGCCGTGCCCGCATCGAGCAGATCGAGCTGCTCGCCAAGCTCCGCCTCCTCAAACGGCTCGCAAGCCAGAGTCCGGGGACCTTGCTCGAGCTGGGCGGCACGTGGGAGCACGTGGCGTTCCTGCGCTCGGCCACGCTCACCCCGTCGGCGGCCCGCGGCCTGTGGAACCGCTGGTGCCGCCTGGGCGCCCCGGAGGGCGACCATGCGGGCTGACCGGCTGACGCGCTACCCCCTCAGCGCTGCGGAGGCGGCGGCGTACCTCGACGTGTCCACCGGCCACCTGTACAACCTCCTCTCCCGCGGGCGGGCGCCGCGGCACATCAGGTACGGGCGGCACCCGCGCTTCGCCCGCGCCGACCTGGACGCCTGGATCGCCCGCCACTGCCGTCCGGTCGACCCGGCCGACCGCGGCGAACCGGTTGCCTGACGCGGCCGGCCCTGCTATCGTCAGGTGTTCTCATCGAGGAGGTCGCACGATGCACGCACCGACCGATCCGGCCGTCGGGATTCGCCCGCGGGTGTTGTCGGTTCTCGCCCTTGCCGTCGCCCTCTGTCCGGCCGTCGCCGCGGCCGAGGTGATCTGGTGGGAGGCCGAGGCGTTCGCCCGCTCGAACTGGCCGGGGGGGCGCGAGGGGACCGGCTGGTTCGCTCCGGCCGACGCCCAGCAGGCCGCGAAGCTCTCGGGCGGCGTGTGGCTGAACGTCGGCGGCCCGCGCGACACGCGGCTGTTCGCGGAGTACGCCGTGGACGTTCCGCAATCGGGGACGTACCGCTTCTACGTCCGCAAGTTCTGGCATCACGGCCCGTTCCGCTGGCGGGTCGATCGCGGAAGCTGGCGGGATGCCTCGAGGCGGTTCACGCTGCTCGATTCGGTCTCGCTGCGCAAGAATCTCGGGGCCGACTGGATCATGGCCGGGCAGGTGGACCTGACGGCCGGACGGCACACGGTCCGCGTCGAGCTGCTCGACAACGACGGCGCCGCCGCGTTCGACTGCTTCGCGCTGGCCGACGGGCCGTTCACGCCCCGCGGGGCGCTCAAGCCGGGTGAAAAACTCGGCTTGGCCGACCCGGGCACGTGGGCCTTCGAGCCGGGGATCGATCCGTTCGGCGACGACTGCCTGCTGGACCTGTCGGACCTCAACGAGGACGTCGCCGGCCGGAACGGGCGGGTCACCTGCCGCGACGGGCGATTCTATCTCGGCAACGGCGCGCCTGTGCGGTTCTGGGGCACCAACATCCACACGCACGGCCACGACCTTACCGACCTGCGCTACCAGGCGAAGCGCCTGGCCAAGCTCGGGGTCAACCAGGTCCGCTTCTTCCAGCCCGTCTGGGCCGGCGGGGGCGAGTCGGCAATCACCGACGTCAACGACCGGACGATCGCCGGCGCCCATCGCGTCGTCGCCGCCATGCGCGAGGAGGGCATCTACACGACGCTCTGCCCGTTCTTCGTCCTGAACTTCCGCATCGAACCCCATTGGAGCGTCCCGGGCTTCCCCGACGGCGGCGACACGCCGTTCGGCCTGCTGTTCTGGGACGAAGCGCTCCAGGCGGCCTACAAGGCCTGGGTGCGGGAGCTGATGACCCGCCCCAACCCCCACACGGGCGTCCCGCTGGCGGAGGACCCGGCGGTCCACTTCTTCCAGATCCAGAACGAAGACAGCCTGTTCTTCTGGACCTTCATGCGCAACATCCCCCTCACCCAACAGGAAGCGCTCGGCAAACGCTACGGCGACTGGCTTATCGCCAGGTACGGCTCGCTGGCCGCGGCCCTGGAGGCCTGGGGCGGACCCGACAGGAAACTCACCAGTGACAAGCCCCTGCTGGGCGATCACTTCGATCGCGGCGTCGCGGGGTTTCTCGACATCTACCGCCTCACCAGCCAGACGTCCATCGGCGTCTCGCCCCGCGCCGCCGACCAGCGGGAATTCATGGCCCACGTTCAGCGGCAGTTCAACGAGGAGATGACCCGCTTCCTCCGCGACGAGTGCGGCTACGAGGGGCTGATCGCCGCCAATGTCTGGCGGACCGCCGATCCGCTGACGTTGATGGACATCGAGCGCTACTCCTACACCACCAACGACGTGATCGACAACCACAACTACTTCACCGCCCCGCACGTCAACCCCGAGGAGGCCCGGCGGGCCGGCTACACCGTCGACCCCGGCGACCTGTTCATCAGCCGCTCAGTCCTGCGCAACCCGCGGTCGCTGCCGACCCATTACAAGATGGTCGCGGGCCTGCCCCACACGATCACCGAATGCACCTGGCCGCAGCCCAACCGCTACAAGGCCGAGGCGCCGCTGTTGATCGCCGCGTACGCGGCCTTGACGGACCTGGACGGGTTCTTCTGGTTCGCCACCGGATCGCTCGACTACGACCGCGACATGACCAAGTTCCAGACGAACCTCCCGTCGATCATGGGCCAGTGGCCCGCCACGGCGCTGCTGTACCGCCGCGGGCTGGTGGCGACCGGCCCGGTGGTCGTCGACGAGCAGCGGCCCCTGGCCGACCTGTGGGCGGGGCGATTCCCGATCATCGCCGAGGACGCCGGCTACGACCCCAACCGCGACATGAGCCGTCCCGAACTGGCGCCGCGGACGACGGTCGACCCGCTGGCGTACCTGGTCGGACGCGTCGAGGTCGTCTACGGCGCCCCCCGCCGGGCCCACGACGTGGCATCGCTGGATGCGTTCATCGACCGGCCCGGCAAGACCGTCACCAGCGCGACCGGCGAGCTGACCCTCGACTGGGGCCGCGGGCTGTTGACGATCAACGCCCCCGCCGCCCAGGGCGCGACGGGCTTCTTCGCCGAGACGCCGCCGGTCGAGCTCGACGCCGTCACGATCCGCTCGGGCAACGATTACGGGGCCGTCCTCGCCGTCGCCCTCGACGACAAGCCCCTCGCGGAAAGCCGCAGGATCCTCCTGCAGGCAATGACGCACGAATGGCTGCACGGCTTCCGGATCGAGGCGGCGCCGGTGCCGGTCGGTGACGACAGGACCCGCCCCGGCCGGCGGATCACCGCGTACGGCCAGGCGCCGTGGAACGTCGCCGACATCGACGCCACCGTCACGGTGCGCAATCCCGTCCTGCGGAAGGCCACGGTCCTGGACCCGCACGGCTACCCCGTGCGCACCATCGACCTCGAGCCCACCGGCGACACGGTTACCGTCACACTCCCGGCCGACGCGCTGTACACCGTCCTCGATTGAGTGCGATGAAAGCATGCGCCGGACGTTGACCGAGTACATCGCTCGCGGGCGCAGGCTGGTCGCCGGGGCGGGCCTACCCGAGGGCGCTTCGGCGTTGCGAGTTGTTGCTCGTAAATCTGCGACCGATCGCTCGTAAAACCAGCCACGGCTCGAAGGGCATCCCTTAACCCCTTCCGAAAAAGGGGCATACACTATCCCCGCCACCCTGGACGGTGCGCGCAGCGGCCCGCTTTTCCCCGAATGCTCGCGCCCCGCCCGGCGGTACAATGCTCCCGGCGGGCCTTCGGGCCCGCGTGCGAGGCGTCTATGATCCGGATCCACCGCGTACACGATACGATGATGCCCAGCGATCGCGACCGGATCGCACAGGTGCAGGCGATCTTTCGGGCGCACTTCCCGCAGTTCGGCGATTACGACCGGAAGATCCCCCAGTTGCTGGCCGACCCGTTCCGGTACGGCTACCGGGCGGTGCTGCTGGTCAGCGAGCGCACGACGCGTCACGTGACCGGCTTCGCCCTGCTGCTGCACTTCCCGGAGATCAACAGCTCGCTGCTGGACTTCCTGGCCGTCGCGCCCGACATCCGCGGCGGCGGGGTCGGCCAGGCGCTGTACGAAGCCGCCCGCGAGTACCTCAAGGACCTCGGCTCGCGCGGGATGTACCTGGAGGTCTGGCCCGACGACCCCGACGTCGTCACCGACCCCGACACGCTGGCCGACAACCGCCGGCGCCTGCGCTTCTACGAACGCTACGGCGTGCGGCCCATCATCAACACCGCCTACGAGACGCCCATCGACAGCGACCCGGCGGCGCCGCACCTGCTGTTCGATCCGCTCGGGCGCGATGAGCCCCTGCGCCGCCACGAGGCGCGGGCGGCCGTCCGCCTGATCCTCCGGCGCAAGTACGCCGACCTGGTCGGGCCCGATTACATCGAGCGGGTGGTCGAATCGTTCGTCGACGATCCCGTGCGCTTCCGCGCACCCAAGTACGTCCGCCCCGGCCGCGAGGCCCCGGCCGTGGCGCGAAGCCGCCTGGAGCGCCGCTTCGCGCTGGTCGCCGGGCAGCACCACGCGATCCACCACGTCCGCGAGCGGGGCTACGTCGAGCGTCCGGCGCGGGTGGGCGCCATCCTCGAAGGGCTCGAGCCGACGGGCCTGTTCGACCGGCTGACGGTCCGCCGCCACGGCGAAGGGGCCATCCGGGCGGTCCACGACGCCGACTACGTCCGCTACCTCAAGGCCGTCTGCGAGAAGCTCGCCGCCACGCGACCGATCTACCCGTACGTGTTCCCGATCCGCCGTCCCGAGCGGAGGCCGAAGGACCTGGCGATGCGGGCCGGCTACTACTGCATCGACACCTTCACCCCGCTGGACCGCAATGCCTACCTCGCCGCCCGCGAGGCCGTCGACGTGGCGCTCACCGCCGCCGAGGCGCTGCTGGCGGGGCGCAGGGTCGTCTACGCCCTCTGTCGCCCGCCCGGCCACCACGCCGGCCGCCGGACGTTCGGGGGGTTCTGCTACTTCAACAACGCCGCCGTCGCCGCCCACGTCCTGGCGGCCACGGGGCCGGTGGCGGTCCTCGACATCGACTACCATCACGGCAACGGCACGCAGGACATCTTCTACGAGCGGAGCGACGTGCTGACCCTGTCGATCCACTGCCACCCCAACGAGGGCTACCCCTACTTCAGCGGCTTCGCCGACGAAACCGGCGCCGCCGACGGCCGGGGCTTCAACCGCAACTACCCGCTGAGCGAGGGCGCCGACGAGGCGACCTGGATGGCGGCGTTCGGCCGGGCCCTCGAGCGGATCGAGCGATTCGGCGCGATGTTCCTGCTGCTGGCGCTGGGCCTCGATATGCTCCGCGGCGACCCGACCGGCTCGTTCGCCCTGCCCCCGTCCGCCCTCGGGCGCATCGGGGCTCGCCTGGCGGCGCTGGGGCCGCCGATCCTCGTCGTCCAGGAAGGCGGCTACAACCTCCGCAACCTCCGTCGCGGCCCGGCCGCCCTGTTTGGCGGCATGGCCGAGCAGTGGAACCGGCGGGTGAAGGGGTAAAAACGGCATTCATGATGTAACGGCTGTGGAAGCCAACAGTTGGCTATTTCAAGATCGAATTTTGAATCAGCCCAACAACTCAGGCAACGGGTTCTTGTCTCGCTCGATCTTATGTGAGATCATGAGCTTCCGTGAACGATGGCCGATTCATACCGAGCCTTGACGGTGTGCTTGATGGAGTGCGCGAAAACGGGGACCTCTCCATCCTGGAGGGCGGGAAGTCATGACTCGGCGTGCATTCTCGCCATCCTGGCACGACGTGATCGGTTTGCATGAGGACCACGACCTTGAGTACAAGTCCGCCAGGGGCGGCTTACCGCGTAGTCTATGGGAAACCTATAGCGCCATGGCCAATACGGATGGTGGCGTCATTCTGTTGGGCGTGGAGGATGACGGCGAGGTCAGCGGGTTGGTCGATCCGGCCGAGATGCGACAGCGGTTTTGGGACACCGTGAACAACCGGGGCAAGGTCAGTGCAAACTTATTTAGCGATGAGGATGTGACGGACCACGACGTGGACGGCAAGACGGTGCTGGCGATCCGTGTGCCGCGTGCAGGCCGATGGGATCGCCCAGTGTACGTGGGACAAAACCCACTGGCAGGGGCCTACCGCCGTAATTTCGAAGGGGACTACCGTTGTTCCCAGCAGGAAGTCGGGCGGATGCTGGCCGACCGCTCGGAAGAGCCGGCGGATTCGTTGATTCTGGAGGGGTTTGGACGGAACGACCTCGACGAGACGACCGTTCACCAGTACCGACAGCGTTTCTCGGCTCGGACTCCGGACCATCCCTGGTTGAGCGAAGACCTGGAGGGGCTCCTATCGAAGTTGGGTGGTTGGCGGCGAAACCGACGGACGGGGCAAGAGGGACTGACTGTCGCAGGCTTGCTGATGTTCGGCAAGGCGCAAGCGATACGCGAGGTTGACGCGGTGCCGGAATACCACGTTGACTATCGCGAACGTCTGTCGGATGACCCGTTGATGCGGTGGACGGATCGGCTGACCGTGGATGGGACATGGGAGGCGAACCTGTTTCAATTCTACCAACGGGTGATCCAGAGGCTCTCAGCGGACTTGAAACTTCCGTTTCGGTTGGATGAAGGGTTGTTCGGTCTCGGCCAAACAGTGGTTCACGAAGCCATTCGCGAGGCACTAGTGAACGGGTTGATTCACGCAGACTACAGAGGTGAAGGGGGCGTCGTGGTGGAGAAATATCGGAATCGCTTCGAGGTGTCCAACCCTGGAACACTGCTGGTTTCCCTGGATCAGTTGCTCAGGGGTGGTGTAAGCGAATGCCGAAACAAGGCCCTGCAGACGATGTTCCTTATGATCGGCGCAGCCGAGAAAGCGGGTTCAGGAATCGACAAGATTCGTCAAGGCTGGAGATCGCAGCACTGGCGCTTGCCAAGCATTCAAGAGCAGTTCCAGCCCGATCGGGTGCGCCTGATCATGCCCATGGCCAGCCTGATGCCGGAGGAAACATTGGACGAACTGCGGGAGCGGTTCGGGAGGAAGTTCGGCAACCTCAGCGAAGATGAGGTCCTGGCGGTTGTGACAGCCCGTGTAGAAGGGCAGGTGTCCAATGCCCGAATGCGGGAGATTACCGACAAGCACCCGGCGGATCTGACAAGAGCGCTGCAAGCCTTGGTCCGGAAGGGCTTCTTGACTCAGGACGGCCAGAAGCGATGGGCAACATACCGGTTGCGCGGAGAGAATGTTCGCAACGCGGGCGGATCCCCCGAGCGTTTGACATCTGACTCCATACACAAGGAAGCGGACTCCACACATAAGGCTGACTCCATACACAAGAGCGTCTGGGACTCATCACAGATGCTTGAGGACATGGACACCGAGACGCTCGCCCGGTTGCGTCAGATTGCTGCATTGGCTCAGGCCCTCCGGAGGCTATCCCCGGAAGAAACCCGCAATATTATCCTTAAGCTCTGCGATGGAATCTACTTAACGGCTTTCCATCTCGGCCGACTGATGAATCGCAGTTCGGTCGGTCTTCGAAACCGATTTCTCAAGCCGCTCGTGCGAGAAGGCCTCCTTCGCCTTCGGTATCCCGAGAAGCCGAACAGCCCCGACCAGGCGTATACAGCAGTCGAGCCGGGATCGGAGCCGTAAGACGAGGGGGGTTGACCATGCCGGATAGAAGTTACCGTACTTCCCAGCAAGTACGGTGAATTCTATCCAGGCCTTCCGGGTTGTCCGGCACAAGGACTGCCCCTACTCCGCCGGCACATGCGCCAGGTCCCTCGCGAAGGCCGCGAAACGCCGTTCGAAGCGATCGAGGTCGCTGTCGATGTAGTGCTTGAAGGCCCGCGGGCCGATCTCGGCGGCGTAGGCGGCCGGGTCGCGCTCGAGGCGGCGGTAGTCGCGGCCGCTGATGCCCAGTGATGCGGCGAGGGTCCCGTCGGCGGCGTCGCGGCACATCCGCTGCAGACCCGCGGTGTAGGCCGCGTCCGAGCGGATCAGCAGGAGCATCGCCCACAGTTGGGCGTAGTAGTCCCCGCCGGTAAAGGGCGTCTCGTCGAGGTTCTGCATCGACGTCATCGCCGTCAGCCGCTCGACGGGCCGCCAGCGGTCGCTCAGCAGGGCGTTGCGAAGGGCGTTGACCCGCAGTGTGTTCTCGGACGGCTCGAAGGTCACCAGCTCGCCGTCGAGGCGGAACCCCTCGGCCAGGACCGCCAGGCCCTCCTCGGCCCAGTGCGGCAGCCGGTGGCCGGTGGCGTGGTAGAGGAACTGGTGGAGCCCCTCGTGGGCCGCGACGGAGTAGGTGGCCATCGTGCCGATGTCCCAGAACACGCACACGCCCTGGTAGCAATAGCCCCCGGCGCGGACCTTCAGCACCGTCTCGCGGGACTGCCCCGTGATCCGCTCGGTCAGGGCCGCCCACTGCGGGCGGGTCTGGAAGAGGTACACCACCAGTTTCTCGCCGTCGAGCGGCTCGACGGCCTCGAGGCCCGTCAGGTCCACGTAATAGGCCCGGGCCGCCTCGAGGAAGCCGACGATGTCGCCGCCGATGCCCCGGCGGGCCGTGGTGGTCAGCACCGTGTAATGACGGCTCGTCAGTCGCCGTCCCTGCACGCGGCCGAACGACCACGGCGTCTCGCTCGCCGGGTGCGCCAGCGGACGCGCCACCGCCGGTGGGGCCGACGCAGGGGTGCTCCGGCAGCCGGCCGCAAGGAGCAGCGCTACCAGAAACAGCAGAGCCGGCGGCCGGAAATCCGAAACCCGAAATCCGAAATCCGAAACAAATCCGAATCGGCGAAACGGAAAAGCTCCAAACACCCCGGCTCGGCCGTCTTGCCGCTTGCTGTCTTGGCCATTTGAGATGTGTTTCGGAGTTCGCATTTCGTGCTTGGGGTTTCCGGCCAACGGGTTGGGCGGCTACGCCTTCCGGTAGGCTACCAGCACCCGGTCGATCCCGGCGGCGTCGCGGTCGAAGGCGATCCGGTCGTAGCGGCCGTCCCGTTCGGTGAGGTCGCGGACCGCCTCGGCCTCATTGTACCCGATCTCCATCGCCAGCAGCCCCCCGTCGGCCAGGTGGCCGGGGGCCTGCTCGATCAGCGGGGCGATAAAGTCCAGCCCCGACTCGCCGCCGTAGAGGGCCTCGGCGGGCTCGTGGCGAACGTCGGGCGGGAGGCTGTCCATATCGGCGGCGGTGACGTAGGGCGGGTTGGCGGTGATGACGTCGAAGGGCCCCTCGATCCCGACATCCGTCGGCAGCGTCAGCAGATCGGCCGCGGCGACGACCACCCGGTCGGTCAGGCCGTGCGTCTCGGCGTTTTGCATCGCCACGGCCAGGGCCGCTTCGCTGGTGTCGGTGGCCAACACCCTGGCGTCGGCGGCGTTGGCGGCGATCGCCAGGGCGACCGCCCCGCTGCCGGTGCAGGCGTCCCACGCCAGGCCCGCACGGCCTAAAGCCCGCAGGTGGTCCACCGCCCGGTCGACCAGCCCCTCGCTCTCGGGGCGGGGGATCAGGACGTTGGGCGTGACGGCCAGCTCGAGGCTGTAAAAGTCCCGCCGGCCCACCAGGTACGCCACCGGCTCGTACTCGGCCGCCCGCTTGACCAGCTCGCGGAACCGCGCCCGTTCCTCGTCGGTCGCCACGCGGTCGAACTGCGTGTACAACGCCATCCGCCCGCACCCCAGCACGTGCGCCAGCAGCAGCTCGGCCGCCAGGCGCGGGGAGTCCAGCCCGCGGCCGGCCAGGTAGTCCTTCGTCCAGTTGATGAGCCGAAGTAGCGTCCACGGCTCGGTATTGGTCGGTGCGCTCATGACCGCTCAGGATAGCTGAAGTCGGCCCCCATGTGGCAGAGAGAAGCTGGAAATCTAAAGTCCCTTGTAGACGTCTTTCCGGTCACCCACACGGACGACAACCACGATAAGTTGCCGGTCTTCAATCTTGTAGATGATTCTGTCGTCCCCTGAGCGTATACGGCAGAGCTTCTTGCCCCCGTGGAGCACCTTGCATCCCTGCGGCCGAGGGTCCACGCCGAGTCGCTCGATCCTGTTGACGATCTGGCGCTGTAGCTTCTTGCTGGGAAGACGACGAATCGCCTCACGTGCCGAGGGCAGAAGCAGGACCGCGTAAGAAGCCATGGCCTACAGGCCCAACTCCGCCTTCACCTCGTCCAAGGACACGGGCTCGCCCGGCTGGTTCAAGGCCTCCAACGCCAGCGCCAGGTCAACCTTATCTTCAAGCGCTTCCAGCACTTCCATATCCTCGATTGGAACAATGGCAACCCGCTGCTTCCCACGACGCTCAACAACAACGCGCTCGTGGCCGAACAGCACCTTGTCAAAAATGTCGCTGAACGCCTGCCGAGCCCGGCTGATGGGAATGTTTGCCATGGTGCCCGCTCCTGTAACAAAATGACGAATTGTACGTTTCTATCAAAAGTATCGTACAACTACGCCCAGGCGTCAAGTTGTTTGGCTTGAAAAGGCCCGGAATGGACCTCCCTGGGTGGATCTTGAGAATGGCGTTCGGCGCGGCCTGCCCTCATGAGTATAATCGCCACCCACGACATCCACGAGTTCCGGGGCCACGATGTTAACCTTCTCCTGTCAGAGCGGCAGCAACGGCAACTGCATCTTCGTGCAGGCCGGCCGGACGCGCCTGGTGATCGACGCGGGCATCAGCGGCAAGCAGGCCGCGATGCGGATGGCCTCCCGCGGCCAGGACATCCGACGCGCCGACGCCCTGCTGCTCAGCCACGACCACAGCGACCACAGCCGCTGCGCGGGCATCTACCAGCGGAAGTTCGGCCTGCCGCTCTATGGCACCGGCAGGACGCTCAGCGCCTGCAGGCACACGCTCGGCAAGGTCGACGACGTCCGCCCCTTCGCCGCCGGCGAGACCCTCGCCATCGGCGAGGCGGTCGTCCACACCTTGGCCACGCCCCACGACGGCGTCGACGGGGTCTGCTTCATCATCGAGCACGACGGCCGGCGGCTGGGCGTGCTGACGGACCTGGGGTTCGTCTTCCCCGAGCTGGAAGAGCTCCTGCCCACGCTCGACGCGGCCTACCTCGAAAGCAACTACGACCCTGACCTGCTCGCCCGCGGCCCGTACCCGCCCGACCTGCAGGCCCGCATCCGCGGCGGCGGGGGCCACCTGGCCAACGCCGAGGCCGCGACGCTCCTCGAGCAGTTCACCGACGGCCGTCTCGCCTGGGCCGCCCTGGCCCACCTGTCCGAGCAGAACAACACCCCCGAGCTGGCCCTGGCCACCGCCCGCGCCACGGTCCGGCCCGCCCTGCCGATCCACCTCGCCGGCCGCACGGACGTTTCGGCGGTCTGGTCGGTTTAGCGCAATCTTGCCTTTCTTGCCGCCGGTCCGGCGTATAATGCAGAACCGGTGGCTCCCTTTGTCATATCTCGGCCGCCGGCATTGGTGAAAGGACGGGTGAGATGTATGGCCCGCAAGGATCGCGCATCAGTTCACATCGCCCACGAGGCGGTCCTGTCCGCTCTGGCCTCAACGAGTGATCCGCCCCTCGAGACAACCCGCGAACATCCAACGCTGCGTCGGCTTCGCGAGGCCCGATGGACCCTGTGGCTGGCCGCGGACGACGCGGACGCCGCCGCCGCGCTGTGGGACCGGGCCTTCGAGGCCCTGACCGTCGCCCCTGCCGTCGTGCGCGACGCGGTGCGTACGGGCACGTACGACGCGCTGCTGCGCGAGACGGCCGGGCGGTTGCGTGCCGCCGGCGCGGACGACCCGGCCGTCGAGTTGGCCTTCGTCGTGACGGCCCTGCACGCCCTGCGCCTGGCGAGGCGTTTCGGCGCCCGCGTCGCCGTCGGTCTTCCTCCCGGTGAGGGCGACGACATCGAGGCGCCGGTCGCCTGGGGCCGGCGTTTGGCAGCCCTGGGGGCGGATAGGCTGATCGTCAAGGTCCCCCTGTCCGCCGTCGGGTTGATCGCCGCCGGTCGCCTGGCGGCGGCGGGGTTTTCTGTGGCCGTCGCCTGGGTCTTCTCGGCCCGCCAGGCCGTGCTGGCGGGGCTGTCGGCGCGGGCGGCATACGTGGAGGTCACGCTGGACCCCCTCCGGCAGGTGGCGGCGGACAACGGCCTCGGCGACGGCCGGGGCATCGGCCCCAAGGTCCTCCAGTCCATCCGCGACGCGCTGGGCGACCTGCCGACCGCGGCGGCGGCGGCCGTCTCGGCCCCCGAGGTGGCCCAAGAGCTCGAAGCCCCCGCCGACCCCCGCTGGACTCGCCCCGACGACCCGGACGTGCACGGCTTCGACGCCCTGTGGACGCTCCCTTCGGCGCTGACCGACGCCGCCGCCCGCCCGGCCGCACGCGACATCGGGCGCCTCACGGGCGACGACCTTCGCGGCGCCCTCGCCGACGCCGCCCTGGGCGACCTGCTGCCGAGCTGGAACGACGACGACCTCGCCCGCGCCCGCGCCAACGGCGCCGTCCCCGTCCTCAGCGCCTGGCGCTACCGCCTCGCCGGCCGCCGGATCGGCCTCGACGCCCTGCTGACCTTCTCGGCCGTGACCGCCGCGGCCAAGCAGTGGCAGGCGCTCGATCAGGCCATCCGCCGCCGCCTGGAGGGGCCATAATCGAGAGCGTGAGAGAGGAGAATGCTATGCATCCCCGCGCCACCCCATGCCGGCGAGCCCGTCTTCAAATCCCCTTTGCGTCCACTGCCTTCGATAGTCGCGTGAGAACTCGCGGCTCAATGCGCGTCCCAACCCAATACGTTTGAGTATCTCTTCAAGGGAGATGCCCTGCTCTGCTCGATTCAGGTTCCCCAGGATGCGGTAGACGATCTTGTCGGTGGAGGAAATCATGCACGACATCTCATGCTGCTGCAGCAGATAGGCCAACGACTCTGTTTCGCCCGGGTCGAGCTTCTCGAAGTAAGTAGGGTCGAATCGGGACCGCAGTGTCTCCAGGTCGGAAGGTACCAGGTCGAACACCTTGATCGAACCTGCTTCTATGTATGGACGGAGGTCGATACCCCGTTGAAAGCCATCGTCATCGAGAAAGTAGACGGCTTCGTCGATGACCGTTCGGGCAAGATGGATTTCGCATCGATCGACGACTGGGTCCCACAGAGCGTGGCGTGAGATCTCGATGACAACGTTGGCGTCAAGCAGGAGTAACCTCAACTTCTTCACCGTCTGGAACCTCCTGTTCCACGTAACGCATGGCTTCCTGCCGCTTGATGCTCAGGTACTCCGCGAAGCGGCCGATCGACATCTCGCCGCGGCGTAGGGCCTTGATCGCCAGTGCACGATAGCGGGCCGGCCAGGCATGGGGCTTACGATCTTCCCGCTCCTCCAACAGCGGCGCCAGAGTCTTGGCCCTTTCTATCTCGTGCTTGGTCTTGTCTGCCTCGCCCGAGCCGCGGCCATAGAGGTAATGCATGTGCCACAAGACAGATTCGACAGACACGTCAAACTCCCTGGTCACATCGAACAAGGATTCGAAGGTCATCTTTCCGTCGTGCAGGCGGGAATTGATCGCCGTTCGGAACGGATCGCTCGGCATGAGCAGGTGCCGCGCGAAGCAGGTGGCCAACTTTTCCTCTTTGTCCGCAGCATCAACCGCCGGCCCTTGCGGTGACGCGTGAAAGACGGGCCAGGTCAGCACGTG
The DNA here is from genome assembly GCA_964535025.1 of uncultured Planctomycetales bacterium. GTDB lineage: Bacteria > Planctomycetota > Phycisphaerae > SM23-33 > FEN-1343 > JAAYZK01. Next base: position 4,648 of record CAZHRW010000252.1, on the reverse strand, counting down.
AAACAACTCATGCGCGAGGTCATGGTTTCGCCTCCAACGAACGTTGTTCGCGTTGAGCAAAATGGCGGCACCAAACGAGTCGGAGACGGCAGATGCCGCCGTGCCCGACGGCTGGAAGTCAAGGTAGAATAGCTTGATGCCACACACCTCCTCCAGCGTTGCCGCCAGCGATAACCCGGGACGGTCGCCAAGCTCGAGTTCGCGACGTACGCACTTGGCCAGTTCCTCCGCCTGGCGATAGTCGAACCGAGCTGCATCGCCCGTTGCAGGCGGAAGGCGGACTGGCGCTGGCTCATTGCACCAGACTTCGAGGTTGTGATATTGCTCACACAAGCGAAGGAATCGTGCCTCGATCTGTTCGGCGTTGCACTCAGGACGCATCCGCCACAGAACCGCCGGCTCGCCTAGGACCGGACCTTCAGCCAGGAAGAATCCGATGGAACGTTGATAGACCTCAGCCAACTTGTGGAGCTGGCTAAGACTCGGCTCCCGCTTGCCGTTTTCGAAGTCGGAAAGTGAGGACTCGCCGATACCCGTGCGCTCCTTCACCTGCGCCTGGGAAAGGCCGGATCGCTTACGGGCAAAGCCGAGTCTCTCATGAATGGACACGTGCGGATCCTCCATCTGGCAATTCAAACACCCATATCACAGAAGAATTCTACTGCTATTATCGTCTTTCTGTCCGAGAAAATTCCACAAAAGCGAAAAATAGAGCGCTCCATGGTGACAAGCCAGCGGCGTCCATTCGTTGCCACCGGTCCGCCGCCGATCTGCTTTTGGGCGCTGACATCCCTGCGGCTGATGGTATAATGCCCTTTCCGGCCTGCTGCTGCTTCGTGCGGGTGTGGGCCGGCGACCGCCGAGAGGCGTATGGACCCCGGCGACGGCCGGGTGCAGGGAACCGAGGTCGTAAGCTCATGGGCCGCCATGAGTTGTGATATTCGGAGTCGTTATGAGCGATTCGGACGCCCCGACCGGAGCCGATCCGGTTGCGCCGTCGGAAGCCGTTGCGCCCCTTTCTCCCCAAGTCACTGCCTTTGAAGATCTTGCCGCATCTGCGGCGTTCGAGGCCGACGCGGCGTCGGCCCCCGACAGCCGCGATGTCGCCGCACCCGGCGGCGACAACGGCGGTAACGGCGAGGACACAGAATCCCGGGACGCCTCCAACGGGCAGCGCCGCCGCCGGGGCCGTGCCGGCGCGAAGCGCCCGCCGTCGGGCGAGGCCCTGGCCGCCCGCGTGCCCTGGGACGAGCCGCTCGCGCTGGTCCGCTACGGGCGGATGGCGCGGGTGGAGCTGTTCCGCTGTTCGCTCGATCCGGTCCCGTCGCGGGACACCCGGGTGGTGATCCGCACCGAGCGGGGCGTCGAGCTGGGCGTCGTGGTCGCCGCGGTCGCCAACGACCACGGCCCGCCGGAGGCCGCGGCCGGCGACGACGATCCGCCGTCGGTGTGCGGCAACCATGCCGGCTGCACGCTGTCTTGCCGGCGGATCGAGCATCTCATGCGTTCGGGCGGCACCGAACTGGGCTACAACCGCCAGAACAAGCTCCTCCGCCTGGCCAGCCCGCAGGACCTCAACGACCAGGAGCACCTCGATCGCAACGAGCGCGAGAAACGGGTCTACTGCGATCAGCAGGCCCGCGAGCTGGGCCTGAAGATGCGCCTGGTGACCGTCGAGCACCTGCTCGGCGGCGAGCGGGTGGTGTTCTATTTCACCAGCGACTCGCGGGTGGACTTCCGCGAGCTGGTCCGCCGCCTGGCCGGCCAGTACCGCACGCGGATCGAGATGCGCCAGATCGGCGCCCGCGACGAGGCGCGCCTCGTGGGCGACTACGAGCGCTGCGGGCAGCGCTGCTGCTGCCAGGCGTTCCTCGGGTCGCTCAAGCCGGTGTCGATCCGCATGGCCAAGATCCAGAAGGCCACGCTCGACCCGTCGAAGATCTCCGGCCGCTGCAACCGCCTGATGTGCTGCCTGCGGTACGAGGACGAGACCTACGACTACCTCCGCAAGCAACTGCCCCGCAAGAACACGTGGGTCCGCACCGACGACCTCGTCGGCAAGGTCGTCGCCACGCAGGTGCTCACGCAACTGGTCCGCCTGATCGGCGCCGACGGGGCGATGGTGGTGGTCGCCAACGAGGCGATCGTCGAGCGGGACATCACCCCGCCGCCGCCGAACCAGACCCCCGAGCGGCCCGAGCGCCGCCCGCCGCGGTCCGAGCGTCCGGCACCGGCCGCCGCGCCGGCCGCGACGGCGACGGAGACGCCCGCCACCGGCGACGGGGCCGCGACCGCGCCGGCGGAGGCCGTGCCCAAGAAACGACGGCGGCGCCGCCGCCGCAAAAAGGACGGCAACGGCGGCGGCGACGCCCAGGCGAGCGCCTCGACCGCCGGCGACCACAGCGCCGACGGCCCATCCAGGAAGAAACGCCGGCGACGACGGCGAAAGAAACCCAACGACCCCTCGGGCCCGCCGTCGGGGCAGAACTGAGGATCCCGGCGGTGAACACGCCGAGGCCGGGGTCGGACCTGAAACCCGGAGCTCAGCCTTGATGGGCAGTCTCAAGTCGCGTTCGGTCCCGCGCTTCGCCGGCCGCGCGAGACGGCTTGCGTTGGCGTGCCGCCGTCGGTAGGCTGGGTGCGGAGTTGACCCGAGCCTAGCAAGGATGGAATCGCCCCGATGCGCCGAACCTACTACGTGACGACGCCGATCTACTACGTCAACGACGTGCCCCACATCGGCCACAGCTACACGACGATCGCGGCCGACGTGCTGGCGCGGTTCTTCCGCGACGCCGGGCGGGACGTGCGGTTCCTCACCGGCACGGACGAGCACGGGATCAAGATCGTGAAGGCCTCGGCCGCCAAGGGCCTGACGCCCCGGCAGCTCGCCGACCAGGTCGTCGTCGGCTTCGAGGAGCTCTGGCGGGCGCTGAACATCACCGAGGACGACTTCATCCGCACCTCCGAGCCCCGCCACGAGCGGCGGGTTCAGGCGATCGTCCAGGACCTGCTCGATCGCGACGAGATCTACCTCGGCGCCTACCAGGGCTGGTATGACGAGGGCCAGGAGGAGTTCGTCACCGAGTCGGCGGCCCGCGAGAACGAGTACCAATCGGCCATCAACGGCAAGCCGCTCGTCCGTTACGAGGAGCCCAGCTACTTCTTCCGCCTGGGCAAGTGGGTGCCGAAGCTCCTGGAGCACATCGACGCGAACGCCGGCTTCATCCTGCCGTCCAGCCGGTCCAACGAGGTCGTCAGCAAGCTGAAGATGGGCGTGGACGACCTGAGCATCTCCCGCCTGGCCGACAAGGTCGGCGGCTGGGGCGTCCGTATGCCCAACGACCCGGACCACACCGTGTACGTGTGGATCGACGCGCTGAGCAACTACCTGACCGCCCTGGGCTGGCCGGCGGTCGGCGGCGACGACGACGAGGCCCACCTGCGGTACTGGCCGGCGTCGGTGCACCTGATCGGCAAGGACATCCTCTGGTTCCACGCGGTCTACTGGCCCTGCATGCTGCTGGCGCTGGAGATGCCGCTGCCGGAGTGCATCTTCGCCCACGGGTGGTGGACCAGCGAGGGCCGCAAGATGTCCAAGTCGCTGGGCAACTTCATCAGCCGCGAGGTCATCGCCGAGCTGTGCGAGGAGTACGGGCGGGACGCCTACCGCTACGTCCTGCTCCGCGAGGTGCCCTTCGGGGCCGACGGCGACTTCTCCCGCGCGTCGCTGGCCGCCCGCTACAACAGCGAGCTGGCCAACGGCATCGGCAACCTCCTCAGCCGCACCACCAACATGATCGCCCGCTACTTCGACGGCGTGCTGCCCGACGCCGTCGACCTCGGCGCCGTCGAACAGCCCGTCGTCGACGCCGCCGCGGCCCTGCGGGACGGGGCCGAGGCGATGATGGACCGCTGCGAGTTCCACGCCTACCTCGCGGCCGTGGGAGCCGTGACGCAGGCGACCAACCGCTACATCGACGAGACCGAGCCGTTCAAGCTGGCCAAGGACCCCGACCAACGCACGCGGCTGGGAACGATCCTCAACACGTGCGCCCAGGCGGTCCACATCCTCCTGGCGCACCTGGCGCCGGTGATGCCCGACGTGGCCGCCGCCGGGATGGAGCGATTCGCCGCCGGCCGCCCGACGGATGGCACGCTGGCCGAGCGGACCGCCTGGGGCGCCCTGCCGGCCGGCGCGATCGTGACCAAGGGCCCGCCGCTGATCCCGCGAAAACCCTGACCCATGGCCAAACCGCCCCCCCAATCCGACGGCCCCGAAGCGATGACGCGGCTGATCCTGCGAGACGGGCGCTACCCGCTGGACGCCTTCGAGTTCCTCCACGAGGGCCTCGAACTGGCCGCCCGGACCCGCTACGGCGACGATCCGCCCGAGGGCCAGCGCCACGTCAGCGGCGAACAGCTCTGCGAGGGCCTCCGCCGGCAGGCCATCCGCCGCTGGGGGCCGCTGGCGCGGACCGTTCTGGCCCACTGGGGCATCCACTCGACCCTCGACTTCGGCGAGATGGTCTACCTGCTGGTCGACAACGGCTTCATGCAGAAGACCGACGAGGACAGCCTCGACGACTTCCGCGACGTGTTCGACTTCAAGCAGGCCTTCCGCGTCCGCCCCCGCTACGAGCTGAAG
>CAZHRW010000251.1:0-3270 GCA_964535025.1 uncultured Planctomycetales bacterium | reverse complement strand
AGCCCTGGTCGCGCAGCGCCGCCAGCGCCCGGCGGAGGGAGGGCTCATCGCGGATGCCGTCCCACTGCGACCCCGGCAGACCGTGACGATCGAGGATCTGCCGCAGTTCGGCCTCGTCGGCGACGGCTGCGAGCATCCGGCCGGTCGGCCGCTCGTAGAACGGCGCCTTCTCCACCGTCGGGCGCGACACCCGCACTGCCTGGTTGCAGTCGACGTAGTGCACGACCGCCCGCTCGCCGTTGACCAGCACAACCAGCAGGCAGGCTTCGTACTGGTCATCTACGAAACGTCGCAGGCGCTCGCCGATGGCCTCGCGCGCGGCGGCCGCGTCGAACCGGTTCAGGCGGCCCAGTTGCCGACACTTGCTGCCCGGCATGTAGGAGCCCCGCCCGCATGACTCGACGTACCCGCACGCCACGAGCGTCTTGACCAGATTGTGGGCGGAGTTGCGCGGCATGGCCATTCGCGCGGCCAGCACGCCCAGCGACATCGCGTCGCCCGCGGCGTCGGCCTCGATGATCAGGTCGAGAACATCCATCGCCTTCTTGACGCATTGAACGGGGATCGATTGTTCCATAATATGGAATGCTTATCCGTATTCAGGAACAACCATACCACATCCCCCCGATCTGTCAACCGAAAATGCGCGCCCCCGCATGCGCGACGCTTCGCCGGCTCTCTTGGCTGCCTGGCGGGGGGAGATCTCTACGGACTGCCGCCCGCTACCTTGTGGCCCGCGACGATCGCTTCGGCGATCCTTCGCGACAGACGGACGGCATCGTCGCGGCCGAGGTGGCAACCGTCGTGGGTGTGGTAGGCCGACAGGTCGATGGGGATCCAGCGGGCTCCCGCATCGATGAGGCGATCTTTGACGGCGTCGGGGTCGAAGCCGCCGAGGCGCTCTTCCAACTCCCGCATCGCCGGCGGGACCGGGGGGCGGAAGGCGTAGACGTGGATGCCCGCGGCCCGCCAGCGCTTCACGGCGTCGACGAGGTCGCCGACCCTGGCGTCGGAGACTTCGTGGGCCCTGAGCATGGACTCGTAGCGGTCCAGCATGGCCCCGTGGCTGTCGAAGCCAGCTTCGTCGGCGCACCAGCCGTTGGCGAACACCTCGCGCCGCAGGCGCGGCGGCTGGCGGCCGTCCTCGGTGAAGCACAACTCGTCAAGGTCACGGATGGGTTGGCAAAACAGGATCAGCCATTCGGCCCACGGGCCAAGGTAATGATGCGTCCAGCGTTCACCGGCATCGACCTGCCGCCGCGCGGAGACAAAGCTGTTCATCGTGGCATGGGCGCCCGTCAGGGTCAGCGGGCTGATGCCCACGACGATGATGCGGGGATGATCCGTCGCCGGCGATGCGAGGACACGTTCGACATAGTTGAGGTAATCGTCGGTGAACGCCACGGCCCCGAAGCCGGCATTGCGGATCCGCGCACCCGGCAGAACCTCGGCCATCGCCCCCGGCGACAGTCCCACGCCCACGCGGGAATCGCCCACCAGGACGACGTCGGCCACCGCGTCCCACCGAACCTTCATGGCGCATTGACGCTCGTAGCTCATCCCCCGGAACGCCCTGTGTCGCAGTGACCCGACTAGGCCGATCGACAGAACGCCTGCGGCGAAGGCCCAGAGCAGGCGCTCGCGCAGGAGGGCCCGCAGCGGTGAACGCCGGTGTCGGGTTGGTGCGGACGCGATCATCGTTTCGGGATGGCTCGGCCTCTAAAACTGGAAGTAAATGAACGCACTGCCCGGCCCCCGCATGAAAACGCATACGGCGACGAGGGCCCCGAGGGCCACGGCCTGGCCGATGCGGACGACGGCGAAGCGTTCCGGGTGCCATTCGGCCACGCGGTTCAGCGGCAGGAGGAACCAGAGCTGGCGGAGCATCATCACGACCACCAGGTAGACCGCGAGTCGGTGGTCGCGGATAATGGTCCGGAAGGCCTCGAACTCGCTGCCGGTCAAGCTGAACATCCGCCCGACAACCGTCACGGCCTGGACGAAAGAATCGGCACGGAAGAACACCCACGCCACCAGCGTCCCCGCGAACGTCAGCGCCACGGCCGGCAATCGTCCGCCCGGCAGGGCCAGCAGTTTCTTGGGCCAGGCCGTGAGCCGTTCGAACGACAGCAGGGCCGCGTGGATCGCGCCCCACAGGACGAACGTCCAGGATGCCCCGTGCCACAGCCCCGACACGAGCATCGTGATCCACATGTTGCGATGACTCACCCACGCGCGGGACCGTGAGCCGCCCAGCGGAATGTAAACGTAATCGCGGAACCAGGTGGACAGCGAAATATGCCAGCGGGTCCAAAACTCGCGGAATCCCGCGGAGATGTAGGGGTGGTCGAAATTCAGCGGGTAGTCGAAGCCCAACCAGCGGCCCAGGCCGCGAGCGATGTCGCTGTAGCCGCTGAAGTCGCAGTAGATCTGGTAGGCGAACATCGCCATGATCAGCCACCAGTAGGCCGTGTCGGCGGCGGGCGTCCGGGTGCTGAACGCCGCCGTGACGACCGGCGCGAGCGTGTCGGCGACGACCATCTTCTTGAAGAACCCGTAGACCACCAGCCGCAGCCCCTCGAACCGCTCGGCCTCCGTCGTGGGGTGAATCCGCTCGAGCTGGGGCAGCAGATCCGACGCGCGAACGATCGGCCCGGCCACGAGCTGCGGGAACATCGCCAAGTACGCGAAGAAGTGCAGCACGCTGCGGGTCGGCTTGAGGCGCCCGCGGTAGACGTCAATGGTGTAGCTCATCGACTGGAACGTGTAGAAACTGATCCCCACCGGCAGGATCAGCTCACCGGCCGGCAACGCCCAGTCGGCCCCCAACAGGGCGCCTAGGCCGTTGAAGTTCGCAATGACGAAGTCGAGATACTTGAAGATCGCCAACGATCCGACGTTGGCGGCCACCGACCCGACCAGCCACAGCGTGCGGCGTTTGGGATCGCGCTGCATCAGCAGCCCGGCGGCGAAGTCCACCAGACCGCTGGCGCCGATGAGGAACAGAAACCGCCAATCCCACCAGCCGTAGAACACGAACGACGCAACCGTCAGGTACGCCCAGCGCACGCGGACCGACCGGCGCGTCAGCGGCCAGCCGGCAATAAACAACGTGAAGAACAGGATGAAATCGATGGATGTGAATTGCATCCTAGCCCATCAATACTTCCCGTCCTGGGTCTCGAAGTGGGTGGGTTTGCCGATGCTCTCGCCGCCGGCGGCGACCCAGTGGGCGATCCAGCGGATGACCTGGCCGATGGGGACCGAGGG
>CAZHRW010000250.1:0-9376 GCA_964535025.1 uncultured Planctomycetales bacterium | reverse complement strand
CCCGCGGCCACCGTCGGCCTGACGGCCACGTTCGGCACCACCGGCGGTGTCGAGGACGTCGCCGCCGCGACGATCCGCTTCGCCGGCGGGGCCGTCTGCAGCGTCCAGGGCGACTTCGCTTCCGCCCGCACCGCCGACCGCTTCGTCATCGCCGGCACCGACGGAGCCATCGTCGCCGATCCCCTCGACGGCCACGCCTTCACGTTCCAGGCGGGCGAGACCACAGCGGCGCACCGCTTCGACCCCTACCCCGCGCCCCACCTGGGCCTCATCCGCCACATCGAACGCGTCCTCGACGGAGCCGAACCCAACGGCGCCTCCGGTCGCGACGGGCTGCTCACCGACCGGGTCATCGACGCGGTCCTCGGGCGCTGACACCCAAGCGCCCCATCGCACCCGGCCCTCCCCCCGACAGCCTATAGCCTATAGCCTACAGCCTGCTGTCCCTACCACGGGTCGATGCATCGTCCCGCCCAGAGCCTGTCCTCGTTGCCGGGGCGGATCAGACTTTGCGCGTAGTCGACGAGGTTGGCGGCGAGGTTGCGGGCGATGGGGGCGTCGTTGTCCAGCAGGCGGAGCGTGCAGCTGATGATGTGGCCGTCGCCCAGCGGGATGACGTCGAGGCAGGAGCCCCAGTAGTAGATATCCGGGCCGGTCCACATGTGGGCGAACAGTGTGCCGGCGACGATGTCGCCGCCGTTGGCGTAGATGTCGTACGGGTCGTGGAAGTGCCGCGCCTGGACGGTCTGGTACTCGTAGTCCATGATCCCCCCCGACGGCAGGCCGCGAAAGACCGGGTGGTCGAGCATGTACACGCAGTTGCGCATGACGGCCTGGCGGCGGATCGGCCGCTCGAGCAGGTACCACCAGAACAGCGGCCAGGCCTGCTCCAGCAGGACCAGCACCCCGCCGGCGGTGACGATCCGCCTGGCGGCCCCGAGGTACTCCTGCACGAGGACCGGGTGCGAATCGGCGTTCATGGCGAAGACCGTCACGCGGTCCTTTTTGCGGTAGTTGTTGCCCACCTTCTCCGGCCGCAGGTCCAGCCCCGCCAGCCGATCGACCAGCTTGCCCGTCAGGTCCCACGCCGCCACATCGCGCACGGCCGCCGGCGGCGGGCCGACGACGGTGAAGGTCATGCTGTTGGCGCAGACCGGCTCCCCGCCGCGGCGGACGTGGGCCGCGACGACGTACCGCCCGGGCTCGTCGGGGGCCTCGATCGTCCGGTCGGCCAGCCGGTCGGCCCAGGTGCGGGCGGTGAGCGACTCGCGGAAGGTCCGCAGGACGTCCCCGGCCGGCGTCTTGATCTCGATCACGATCTCGTAGTCCACGCCGGTGCGGTCCTCGTTGATCAGCCACGTCTGCACCGTCACCGGCTTGCCCGGCCGCACGCTGCGCGGGTCGACGAAGGGCGTCACCCACGGCACGCCGCTGGCGGCGGTGATGCCGTGGAAGATCCGCTTGGGCTCCCGCCACAGGTCGGTCGCGCCGAAGATCTCGCCGGAGGCGTCGGCGAGCTGGCAGAACGCGTAGCCCTGCCAGTGGGGGTTCACGCGGATGTTCGACACCTCCAGCCGCGCCTCGTCGCCCCGCAGGATGTCGATCTCGCGGATCAGCGCCTCGCAGTCCGGCCAGATGCGGCTCAGTTGGCCGCGGGCGAAGATGTCGCACAGCGAGTCGTAATAGGACTTATATTGCGCATAGTCCTCCAGTCCGGCCTGTTTCTGCTCGTCGCTGTAGCGCCCCAGCACGTCGGCGTAGGGCATCGGCGCTTCCATCGCGCCGAACTCGCTGATCAGCGCCGGCACGCCCTCCTGGCCGGCGGTGCGGAAGCGGACGAGGCCCTGCTGGCTGGCGCCGTAGTAGGCGCCGGCGGCGGTGAAGCCCGACAGTTCGGTCTCGTAGGGCCGGTAGCACTCCGTCTGGCCGCCCTGGCTGCCGACGGCGCCGCTGTTGCCGACGACCAGGCGGGTGGGGTCGAGGGTGTGGGCGAGTTTCATCAGCTCGCGCCGCTTGAGGCCCAGCGTGACGTCGTCGGTGATCTCGTTGAACAGGCACCAGAAGATCACGCTGGGGCGGTTGCGGTCGCGGCCGACGAGCTCCCGCACCTCCCGCTCGGCCCGCCGCGCGCCGGCGTCGGTGGCGAGCATCCAGCCCATGGGCGGCTCGGCGGAGATGAGGATGCCCATCTCGTCGGCCAGGTCGAGCAGCTCCGGCGGCGTGGGCTTGAGGTGGGCCCGGATGTAGTTGAAGCCGTGGTCTTTCAGCAGGCGCATTTCCTTGAGGGCCATCTCGCGGGTGTGGGGGAACACCAGCGTGACGGGGTAGACCCCCTGTTGCAGGAAGCCCTTCAGGACGATCCGCTTGCCGTTCAGGAGGAACTTGCCGTCGCGGACCTCGAAGTCGCGGATGCCGAAGCGGACGCTGTGGCGGTGCAGTTCGATCTCGCCGTCGACCAGCACGGCCTCCAGCTCATACAGGAAGGGCCTCTCGCAGTCCCACGGGACGAACTCGGCCAGGGCGTGCGCCACCGACATCGTGGTCGTCCCGTGGGCGAGGGTGAAGCTCAGCCGGTCGCTGAACAGCGCCTCGCCGCGGCCGTCGACGGGCCGGGCGGTGACCACGAGCGTCCCCGGTCGCGTGTCGCCGCGGTTGACCAGCGTGATCGTCGCGTCGAGTTTGCGGCGGACGCAGGAGGCCTGGACGAACAGGTCGTCGACGTAGGTCCGCTCGGTGATCAGCAACGTCACATCCTGCCAGATCCCGCCGAAGTTGTGGTACCAGCCGGCCTTCCAGACGGGCAGATCGGTCTGCCGCAGCGGGGCGGAATTGACGAACCCGTCGACGGCGTGGTCCCGCGGAGGGTCGATCACGCGGACCGTCAGGCGGTTGGTGCCGCGGCGGACGGCGGCGGCGACGTCCAGCACGAACGGGGTGTACCCGCCCTCGTGGCTGCCGACGTACGTGCCGTTGAGCCAGACCTCGCAGAAGTAGTTCACCGCGCCGAACCGCAGCCGTACCGCCTTGTCGGCGGTGTCCTCTTGCAGGTCGAACGTCCGCGTGTACCACCCCGCCCCATCGTAGCCCGGCCGCGCCAACTCCCACACGCCCGGCACGGGCACGGCGTGGCCCTCGGGCAGCTCGCTCGCCGCCCCGTACCCGCGGGCTCTGCCGTTGTTGTCCGGGTCGAACACCACCTGCCACAGGCCGTTGAGGCTCACTGTCATCTGCATCGCGACCTCCTCCCCGAATGGTGGAACGGCGCCCTCCGCACTCACCGGCCTTCGGGCCGGCGGCCCGCGCGGGCAGGAGGGCTTCTCCATGACCCCCCCGGCGTCCAAACCGCCTGCGGATCTCTATAGCTTACACACCACCCGTGGCAACGCCAAGGGGGCAAGGAAGATCATGTGACGCCAGGCGCTGCCGCGGGGTGAGCCATCGTCGGAAAAGGGTCGGAAATGATGGTAGACGCCCAGCTTTGCTTGCTGTAGAATAGGGGAACGATCAGCGGCGAACGCGGCTGTCGGCACGTTCGGCGGACATCTGTATGTGACTCGGCGATCCTGGGAACAAAGGAGACGGTTACGATGAATCCGGCGAGAACTCGATGTACGTCATTGGACAGCCCCCGGATGGACGCCCTCGAGGAACGCCTGCTCCTGTCGGCCGACTGGACGGGCACGTGGCGGACGATGGGTTACCAGTTCGAGGCCGACGCCTCGTCCGGCCGCCCCTTCATCATGAAGCCGGACGCCATCCGCGTCGCCATGACCGACATGGGCGATACCGTCCAGCTCACGCCCCAGGGCAGCTCGGACGTCCTCGTGCTCCAGGAGAGCCCCAGCGGAACGCTGACCTTCACCGACACGTTCCATGACGACGGCTGCTGGGAGGTCGAGCGGCTCGAGGTGTTCCCGATCAGCGAGGATGCGGCCTACTACGTCAACTGCGGCGCCTGCTACAGTTTTGAACACGGGGACGTTCTGTACACGGTCTGGGGCAGCGCGGGGATCGTCTACCGCGGGAGCTTCACCCCCACGGCCCGCCCGTGGACCGGCGACTACGACATCGTCGAAACCTCGTTCGAGCCCGACCCGTCGGGCATCGACGTCTGGCCGACGCAGTTCGCCGGCACGCTGCACCACCTCGGCGGCAACCGCTACGTCGGCGCCCAACTCGGCGAGGAACCCGACCCGGACGAGACGCCGTACCGCGCCAAGGGGCGCGTGCTGGCCCGCGGCGGGGCCGAAGGCGACCAGGACCGCTTCTTGTACGAGTACGAGTACATCCTCCGCGGCCCCGCCGACGATCTCATCGCCGTCGACTTCGGCGCGTGGTTCGACGCCAACCGCGAGACTCTGTACGGCGGGTCGATCGGCGTCAGCCATATCACCCCCAGGCCGGGATCGGAATACCTGCCCGACCTGGTCAGCGAAATCGGCCGGATCACGCTGCCCCAGCCCAGCGTCCCGGGCGATCGCGGCGTGGTGCAGGTGGAGCTCCACAACGAAGGCAACGCCCCCGCGCGGGGCATCGTGCAGGTGGACCTGTTCACCTCGGCCGACGACCAGCTTGATGCGCAGGACACCCTGGTCGCCTCGCAGCCCGTGCGGATCAACATCCCCGCCGGCCGCCGGCAGGTGGTGTCGCTTCGCGTCGAGGTGCCCTCCGATGCCGAGCCCGGCTCAGACTACCTGATCGCCGACGTCGACACCGCTGACGCGATCGACGAACTCAGCGAGGCCAACAACGTCGCGGCCACGGGCGAGCCGGGCACGGTCGCCTGGCAATTCGGCGAGGTCGGCGACCGCCGCAACGTGCGGCTGATTCTCAACGACGCCCAGGACCGGCCCGTCCTCTACCGCCTCCTGGGGCCCGGCACCGGCGAGATCGGCTGGCATGGCGACCACCCTTGCATCACCGTGACCGGCTCGGACCCCCGGACGCTGCTGACCATCACGCCGCTGACGCGCGGCGCCGAAGCGACCGTCGACACCATCACGATCCAGGGAGACGCCCGAGGCATCGTCGCGCCGAAGGTGGATCTCGACGGCGACGTCTCGGTGCACGGCGCGATGGGCCGGCTGGTGATGGACGACACCTCGGCCAACAGAACGCACCGGATCGAGATCTGGACCGACCCCGGCGAACGCACCGCCCCGCCGGCGCTGCTGTCGATCGCCTTGGACCAGGCTTACAACCTGTCGGTGGAGAGCCATGACCTCGGTCTGGGGGCGATCACCGCCACCGCGTGGGCCTCCAGCGCCGGCCCGATGCCCCACATTCAGGCCGACTCGGTCGGTATGATTCGCATCCGCGGACGCCGGGCCAATCCACGGCGACACCTGGAAGCCGTTGACGGTGACTTCGTCAGCGACCTGAACCTCTCGGGCCGGCACCTCGTCGGCCGCCGTGCCGCCTTGAACGGGCTGATCGTCGCCGGCGACGCCATGGGCCATGACTGGTGGCTCCACTCGGCCGGCGCGATCCGGACCGCGGGCGACCTCCGCGTCGACTCGGTCACATTCGACGCCGAAACCGAGGGCCCTGCCCTGGCCGCCGGGAAGATCGTCGTCGGCGGGCGGATGCAGGACACCGACCTGAGATCCAACGGCAACGTCGGCGCCGTCGTGATCGGGGAAATGCACCAGTCGAACCTCTTCGCCGGCGTGGCCAACGCGATCGACGGGCGTCTGCCGAACCCAAACAGCGAGTTCGAACGGTCGACCACGATCAAGCGGGTGGTCATCACCGGTATTCGGGGCGAGGACTACCGCGGTGGGGAGCGGTTCGCCATGACCCAGTCCTACATCGCCGCCGAGTCCATCGGCAGCGCCCGCGTCGTCTACGCTCGAGCCGATAACGACGGCGACCCCTTCGGCTTCGCCGCCGCCCACGTTCGCTCGTTCTTCTACGCCGACGCGGACAACAACGTCATCCGCCACCCCTCCCGCGGTGTGCAGACCACGGAAGTGGGCGACTTCACCCTCTGGCTCGCCACGGTCTGATTTTCCGCGGTCGTCCGGGCTCAGACGCCCTGCTCGGCCAACAGCGGCGCGAGCAGCTCATCGGCGTTGCGATGGAGGATGTTGAGACGGTCGGCGTCGCTGATCTCGGCCGAGAGGACCGCGCCAATGCCCTGCAGGGGGGAGAACCACGGCAGGTCGGTGCCGAAGACCATCCGCTTCGTGCAGCCCCGCTCGACCAGCCTCTCCAGGGCCCCGCGGACCTCGAAGACCGCCGTCAGGTCGCAGTAGACGTGCGGAAACTCCGTCGCCAGCGCCGCCGCGGCGTCCCACTGCCCGTAGAGCGAGTGGGCCATCGTCAGCCGCACCTCGTCGAACCGCTCGACGACGCGGCGGACGTTGTCGGCGCCGTTGAACCGCGAGTCGTTGCCCCAGGTGTGGCAGGTCACCATCAGCTTCCGCTCGTGGGCGAACGCCCAGACGCGGTCGTACCGCGGGTCGTCCAGGGCCACCTGGTGGTAGGCGGCGAGGAACTTGAAGCCGATGAAGGCGTCGCGCATCGCATCGAAGCGCTTGAGGTCCCGCTCGACGACGTCCATGTAGTTGCCGTTGATGACCATCAGGCCGCTGAAGCGGTCGCCGTGGCGGCGGACGACCTCGGCGGTGTAGTCGTTGCCGGTCAGCGGGCTGAACAGCGCCTCGTGCGACGAGAACACCAGCCGCTCGACGCCGGCCTGGTCCATCGATCGCAGCATGGCCTCCGGTTCATTGCGGGGCATGTAGATCGCCGGCCACGGGCCCATGTGGCCGTGCAGGTCGATCACGCGGCAGTCGGCCGCCGGGCCGTGCTGCCAGAAGTCGCTCACGAGCGGGCTGTCGGCGATCACAGGCGCACCTCCTCGAGCAGCCGCCGGGCCGTCCCGCCGGCGATCGCGGCCTTGGCGTCGTCGCGGATCTGGCCGTGAGCGATCGCCAGCATCATCCCCCCGGGATAGCGGTCCGGCAGCCCCGAGCCGTACACCAGCCGCCCGGGCCCGTAGCGGTCGACGACCGATTCGATCCCGCCGTCGATGTAGTAGAGGCTCGTGTCGACCATGACGCGCTCGAACGCGTCCAGCAGCGGGCGGAAGTAGCGATCGCAGCCCCAGGAGCCGTGATCGCAGATAATCAGGGTCAGGTCCGGGAAGTCGGCCATCAGGTGGTGGATATCGCCCCACGCCTGGGCGGGGCCGACACCGGGGCCGGTCCGGCGCACCGACAGCAGCAGCGGCACGCGGCGCCGGCTCATCGCATCGAGCACGGGCCCCATCGTCAGGCGGTTGAGCAGCCAGCGGTGGGCGTAGGGGAACGCCCGCAGCGCGACGATCCGCTCGGCGCGCATGCGGCCGAACAGCGTGTCGAGGTCGAGCTCCCCCGTCTGCGGCGGCAGCAGCGTCCAGCAGCCGACGTAGTCGTCGCGGCCGGCGATGGCCTCGCTGACCATCGCGTTGCCGCGTTGGGGCGCCACATCGTGCTGGGCCATGTGCCACACCACCCCGCCGGCGATCCCCGCCCGGCGGTGGGCCGCCGCGAGATCGTCCAGCGTCGCACACGGCGCGATCGCCTCGCCCGGCGCCGCCGGCAGGCCGAACGAACAGTTGACGTCGAAGAAATCCACGGTCGATCCTTCACTCAAACACGCCGCCCGGCCCCGCCGCCGGGTCGGCTCGCCGACTACTGTGGTGCACCCCCCGGCTAAAAGCAAGGCGTTTTCGGCCGCGGCGGCGCGTCGGATCGGGCGGCGGTCGCGATCGCGGATTGTACTGCCCGCGTCGGACGGGTATGCTGGCGGCACACACACCGCAACGGAGGTCGAACCGTGAAACGGATGATCCTGACGATCGTGGCGACCGTGATATCGAGCGTTTGTTCAACGGTCCTCGCCCAGACCGCCGCCGGCGGCGAGCGGGTCGACCGCATCGAGCAGTACGGCATCACCTGGACCTTTGCCTCGCCGGTTCGCGCCGGCCGCTTCGTGACCGGCGACTGGTGGGTCGTCGGCCCGGTGACGGTCGAATCGGTCACGCCGGCGCCGGGCCCGGCCGGCGGCGCGGCCGCCAGCGGCATCAAGGCGGACCAATGGGGCAGCACCAGCCTCTCGGAAGATCCGCGGATGCGGAACGGGTCGATGATCGTCCGGAAGGCCGCCCAGGCGCAGGCGTTCGATTCCCGCGGGGCGAGCTTCGAACCGGACGTGGGCGCGAAGTTTCCGCTCGACCTGAAGCCGTCCCAGACGCTGGTCTCGACGATCAGCCACGAGACGGCGGTCAACCGCAACTTCTGCCACGAGCTGATGTGGGACAGCGAGAAGACCGAGCAGGTGGTGCTCCAATCGGCCGCCGTGCTGACCTGCCTGGCCGATGTGCCGCCCGCCGACGCGTTTCGCCCGCCCTATTGCGGCGAGCGGAAACCCCTGTTCAGGGCCTCGCGGATCCGGTGGGATCGGCTGCCGACCCTGGCGCCCGTCGAAGGCGTGCCCGACTGGGCGCAGTTCGAACGGTATTTCCAACGCCCCTGGCTGGATCACATCCCCAGTTGGACCCAACGGCCGCTGTCGCCCAACGAGAACCAGCCGGCGTACGGCCGGGAGCACGCGCGGATCACCTCGATCGCCAGCCTGATGGTGATGCTGGACGTCCCCCGCCAGCGCAAGGAAAAGCTGGTCAGGGGGCTGATTCAGCGCGGCATCGACCTGTGGGGCATCGCCCAGGCCGGGGGCCACTGGAACCACGGCGGCGGGCACGGCAACGGACGCAAATGGCCCATCCTGTTCGCCTCGATCATGCTCGACGACGCCACGCTGCGCACGCTGCCCGATAGCGCGACCTTCCACGAGGACGTCCAGACCTACTACGGCACCGGCTGGCACGGCCAGACGGCCCTGTACTGGATGGTGAACCATCACGGCCCTCGCCGGCGCTACGAGCACAAGCCCCCCGAGCAGTGGCAGCGGTGGGACCGCGCCACCGAGGGGTACCGGACGTCCTCGACCGCCCAGGGCTGGATCGGCAACGCCCTGGCCGCCCGGATGATGAAGGCCATCAAGCTGTGGAACCACGACGCCTTCTTCGACTACTGCGACCGCTGGATGCGCCTCGACGACCCCTACGCCGCCCGACGCGGCGGCCACCCGCGCCCCCGCCAGGAAACGCACACCTACGACCCCTTCGTCGACCGCATGTGGCGAACCTACCGCGACCAGGCGCCCCCCCAACCCATGGCCGGCAACCCCCGCATGCTCATCTGGGACGACAACGGACGGCAGGTGTGGGTGGCGAACCCGAAACCGACGAACTGACCGGCCCGAACCCCGCACAAGGCGACCGGCAAGAATCGGCCTCCGCGCGCCCGCCGGCGGGGCCCGAGGCATT
>CAZHRW010000249.1:0-2527 GCA_964535025.1 uncultured Planctomycetales bacterium | reverse complement strand
CGCCGGCGGCCGCTGCATCGCCGTCTGCTCGGCCGTCATCGGCGCCGACGATCCCCGCACGGCCGCCGCGTCGATCAAGGCAAGCTTCGCTCCGCACGCCTGAAAGAACCTTGTCCGGCCATCCGAAGCGGGTAGAATCGGCTCCAAGGACGAGCCCGATCGGGCTCGGCACAACAGGTGACACCGTTGAAACAATCCAGTGATCAAGCGAACGGCCTCGCCACGCTGCGCGAGGCGATCCGCCCGGCCGTCCAGACGCTGTTGGAGCGGGTTCGCGCCGACCTCGGCGACGACGTGGTGTCGCTGGCGGTGGTCGGCAGCGCGGTGACCGAGGACTTCCATCCAAGGTTCAGCGACATCAACACGGTGCTCGTGGTCAAGCGGCGAAGCCACGAGCTGCTCAGACTTCTGGCCGGGTACGGCAAGCGCCTGGGCAGGCTGAAGCTGCGGGCGCCGCTGCTGATGACGGGCGAGTACATCGATCGGTCGGTCGACGTGTTCGGCGTCGAGTTTCTCGATTTCCAATTGAATCATGCCGGCGTGTACGGCCCCGACCCGTTCGCCGAGCTGGAATTCGGCCGCGAGGCCGTCCGCCTGCAGTGCGAGCGCGAGTTGAAAGGCGCCCTGATCTCCCTTCGTCAGGGCTACATCCGCGCCCTGGGCAAACAGAAGCTCGTGGCCGGTCTGCTGATCGACTGCGCGGGCCAGTTGGCCCCGCTGCTGCGGGCGATGCTGTGGCTCATCGACGTCGATCGCCCGCGATGCGCGGCGCCGACGGTGACGGCGGCCGCGGAGGCTTTCGAGTTCGAACCCGACGGGCTGATGACGTTGATGGACTTCAAACGCCGGCACATCACCCCGCCGTCGCATCAGGTGGAGACGCTGTTCGAAACGGCGTACCAAGTCGTGGACCACCTGGCGCGGCGGGTGGACCGGATCGGGGAGGCCTCGTGAGACGCCGCGCCTGTGTGTTCGCGGTGGTCGTGCTCGGCCTGCTGGCCGGCGGGCCGTTGGCGACGGCGGAGATTGAGCCGGCGCCGACGACGTACGTTGAGGACCGCGCGGGCCTCATCGACGCCGCGACCGAGCAGCGGCTGATCGATCTGCTGCAGGAACTCGAGCAGAAGACCGGCGCTCGGATTGTTGTGGTGACGGTCGAGACGATCGGCGGGCAGGACGTCCACGAGTACGCCTTCGAGCGCGCCGACACGTGGAGATTCGGACCAAAGCGGAATTCAGCCAGCGCGCTGCTGCTGATCGCGAAAACGGAGGAACGGTACAGCATCCAGGTCGGCTATGACTGGGAAGCCGTCCTGACCGACGGGTATGTCGGCCAGGTAGGGCGCGAATACCTCGTGCCCCATTTCCAAGCCGGACGGTCCTCTCAAGGCGTCTTCGAGACCGCGGCGGTGCTGGCCGGGAAGATCGCCAAAAGCCGCAACGTAACGTTGAGCGGCATGCCCGAACTGCGATCAATGAGCCGGCGGGCTCCCCCGGTCAGCATCTGCGGCGCCTTCGTGCCGCTGCTGTTTTTCGCGGCCCTGTTCGCCCTGAGCCGGGGGCGCCGGCGCGGCCGGCTGTTCTGGGGGATGATGGCCCTGACCCTGCTGAGCGGACGTCCCGTCGGCTACCGCGGCGGCTATGGTGGACGGAGCGGCGGGGGCTTCGGCGGGGGCGGCTTCGGCAGCTTCGGGGGCGGCGGAGGCGGCGGCTTTGGCGGCGGCGGCGCCAGCGGCGGATGGTGACCGGACATGAAAGGAAAACACCCCATGCTTCACAACCAAACGGCGGGCAAGATCTCCAAGGCACTCGTGGCGTTGATCGTCATCGGCGTCGTCGTGCTCATCGGATTCGGGATCGTCTTGAGCGGCTACAACAAGGCCATCCGCCTGGACGAGGCGGTACGCGCCCGCTGGGGCCAGGTCGACACCGTCCTGGCGCGGCGGTTCGATCTGATCCCCAACCTCGTCGAGACGGTCAAAGGTTATGCCGCCCACGAGGAGGAGCTGTTCAAGCACGTCGCCGACGCCCGGACGAAGTACTTCCAGGCCGACTCCATCGCCGACAAGGCCCAGGCGGCCTCCCAGGTGCAGGGGGCGTTGTCCCGCCTGCTTCTGCTGCGCGAGGCATATCCCGAACTGAAGGCCAATGAAAGCTTCCTCAAGCTCCAGGACCAGCTCGAGGGCAGCGAGAACCGCATCGCCGTCGAGCGCAAGCGCTACAACGACGCCGTCCGGGCGATGAACACCTACGCCCGCTCGTTCTTCGGGCGCGCTTTCTGTGCCATTGCCGGCGTCGGGCAGGCCGAGTACTTCGAGGCCTCCGAGCAGCAGCAGCAGGTCCCCGACGTTTCGTTCGAGTAGGGCCGTCGTCGCCGCGGGAAGGAAAAAATCAGATCGCGCTTGACAGGCTCCGCGTG
Organism: uncultured Planctomycetales bacterium; assembly: GCA_964535025.1. Classification (GTDB taxonomy): domain Bacteria; phylum Planctomycetota; class Phycisphaerae; order SM23-33; family FEN-1343; genus JAAYZK01. The sequence goes on along the minus strand of CAZHRW010000249.1, from coordinate 108 downwards.
CGGCCGTATGTTGCCGGGCGTTGCAGGTGCCCGCGAGGGCGAGAAGGGAAGGCCGTGAGAATCGGCCGCGGACGCGCCGCTGTGACCGGCGACGACCGCCGCAGGTAG
>CAZHRW010000248.1:0-3609 GCA_964535025.1 uncultured Planctomycetales bacterium | reverse complement strand
GCCGCCACCGCCAATCGGGGCCGACCCGCGGCCGGAAACGTCGATGACAGTGGGCCCTTCTCCCGTGCCCGCACCGATGAGAATGTTGTTCAGGGCGTACAGCGAGACCATGTGGCTGCCGGTCGCCGTGACCGTGTCGCCGGCACTGATGACCAAGTCGCCATCGAACGTCCAGCGGCAGACGCCCGCCAGGGGATCGATGGAGACAGTCCACCCGCCGGTTCCCGCGCCGAACGAGCCGGTGACATGCCCTGTGTCGGTATTGAACGTAATCATGTCCGCGCGTGCCGAAGCGGCCCCAGCCGCCAGCAAGCAGGCAACGGCGATAATGACCGTGCGAACAGGGGGGGGCGAGGTAGTAGAACACGAGGCACGTCCCCGTGCGGCCAGACGGGCAGAAAGGAGAGCGGACATAACCGTACCTCCTATCGAAACTGGTCGGATGCCCGTCAACCAGAGGCGCCGCAGCGCGAGCAACGGTAGGGCGCTTGAGGTCAGCGCACACCGATCATTGTCTCTATTTACGGCCAAAGGCACTTGGCGCCAAGCGCCTTTCCAGGCGAAGCTTTCCCGTCCCTGCTATCGTTTCCGCCGCAGGACGACGGCGCCGAGCGCCAGGAGCATGAGGGTGCCCGGCTCGGGGACGGCGGCGGCGCCGAAGTTGGCCTTGAGTGCGGCGAAGTCGTCCAGGTCGACCTGCCCGTTGCCGTCGTAGTCGCCGTGGCCCCAGTGGGCGCGGGCGGCCAGGCCAAAGTTGCGCTTGAGACAGGCGAAGTCGTCCAGGTCGACGTCCCCGTCCATGTCGGCGTCGCCGGGACAGGTCAGCGAGGCGGCGTCGAGGCGGTCGGGCAGTTCACCGATGATTCTGGCGTCGGGATGGATCTTCATGCTCAACGCGTAAAGGTTCAGTTTGTTGAGGTCCAGGATACTGCCGGGCCCGACGATCAGCTCGTAGACGTACAGCGCCTCGGGTCGATCGGTCTCGCTGAGCGGCTGGTTGTCGTACGCGTCGACCAGTTGCAGCAGGCCGATGTCCCACAGGCTGGTCCAGTCGGTGGTGCCGACGATCAGGCTGTCCATGACGAAGTTGTTCCAGAACCCCGCTCGGGTGAAGCCCAGGTCCTTGCCGGCCACCTCGTAGTGGGAGATGCACTCATGGGAGTACGGGAGGTTATCGTTCGAATCGACCGGTCCGTCGAGCATGTCCAGCGCGACGGTCATCTCGGTGTTGCGCAGGCCACCCAGGGCGAGCGAGGAGGTGGAGGTGTTGCGGAAGTCCGACTGGGGTCCGGACATCCGGATGGCCGCGCCCGGCTCGGCGCTGTAGGCCGCGTCGCCGCCGAGGGCCAGTTCGTTCTGGACGGTGATTCGCCCGAAGCGGCCGATGTGGAGGCGGCTGGCGGGGCAGCAGAGCTCGGCGCTCGTGGCATTGCGTCCGACCGCCAGGCGGCCGACGTTGAGCCATCCGCCGGTGAACGACGCCGCGGCCTGCCGTCCGGCGACGACGAGGTCGTTCTCGACGAACACGTGCCCGCCCGTCTGGCTCAACGTCGCCGGTCCAGGCCCGAGGACGCGGATGCCGCCGGCCCGCAGGTCGCCGTCGTGGAGCACGAGGCTGCTGGGCCCGTAAGAGGGGGCGAAGCTCGGCATCTCGTCGATCACCTCGGTGCCGTCCGGGAGGATCCGGATGGGGGCGCCCAGCGTGATACCCCCGGCGACCGTCGCCCGGCCGCCGGTCTGGACGAAGCTCGCCGGGCCGTACGTATACCCGTCGGTCAGTTGCATCGACCGGGCCTTCATCTCCCCGTCGCCGAGGCGGTAGACGCCGCCGTGGATGTTGACGTCCCCGCCGATGGCGACGGTCCCGCCGTTCTGGCTGAAGACCGCCGGGCACCAGGGGATGGGCGCCCATTCGGCATCGGTGGCCGCCAGGGTGTCGGTGGGATACCCGTCGTACCCGGCGCCCAGTTCGAGCCGTCCGGCTTGGAGCAGGCCGTCATTGAGGGTATAGCGGCCGTTGGACGGGCCGGGGTAGGGGTAGGGGATCACCGTGGTGTCGTCGGCCATCTCGATCCGCGGGTCGGCGTAGAGCCAGTAGCGGTGATGACCGATCCGCAGCGTTTCGGCGACGCGGTGGATCCCGCCGTCCTGGACGAAGTGGCCGGTGCCGCCCAGGCCGATCTCGGTGATGCCGGTGGCCAGGACACCGTCGCCGTCGAGGCGATAGATGCCGTGGGCAGGCAGGATGACCTCCGGCATGACGGTCGAGCTCAGTACGGCGGTCGTGTCGTCGGTGGCGTTGACGGGGTACCACCACCAGTTGGAGCCGACCTGGAGGATTTCGGTTTTCGCCGCACCGCCGGTCTGGGTCATCGCCCCGCGTCCGCGCTGGCCGACGTGAATGGACCCGGCGGCCAGCTCGCCGTCGACGAGGCGGTACTGGCCCCCGTCGTAGTAGCCGCTCCAGGCGGTCAGGTCGCCGGTGGCGGGGCGGATCGGGTCGGTCGACATCGGTTCGGCGAGGAAGGTCTGGCCGCCGCCGATCAGCAGGGCCCGCTCGAAGGTGGCGCTGCCGCCGCGCTGGGTGATTCGTCCCTTGGCGCCGTAGCCGACGCGGGCGACGGCGGCGGTGAGTGTGCCGCCGTTGAGGTTGTACAGGGCGCCGGGGCGGTAGAGGTAGTCCGCATCGGCGGTCGCGCCGGTCGGTTCGGTCACGGTGCCGTCGGCGAGGATGGTGATGGGTGCGTAGCCGACGTGCATCGTGTGGGTGACGGCGACGTCACCGCGGGTCTGGGTGAACACGCTGCCGGCGGTGCCGTGCTGGGTGGTGTCGGTGCGGTAGTAGGGCCAGCCGGCGTTCATGAACAACTCGCCGGTGGCGAACGCGCCGTCATCGAGGCGGTAGGTCCCGCCGGCGGTGCCGGTCGGACCGGGGTAGATCTCCGGCAGGGGCAGGCCGTAGCCGATGGGCCCCATCCACGTGGCGCCCTCGACGGTGAGCCGTCCGTCGGTCTGGTGGATGTGGCCGCCCCAGTGGCCGCCGAGGTGCAGGTTGGCCGCCTGGGCCCCGACGCTGGAGGGGCTGGGCCCGAGGGCGGCGGTGCCGCCGTTGTTGATGTAGGCGGTGGTCCAGGCCGTGGGCACGCCGGCCGACCAGTTGACCGGTCGGAACCAGGAGGTCTCCACGCCGGCGGGGGCCTGCCAGAAGGTGTCCGAGGGTGTCGCGTCCTGGGCGCCGGCGACCGACGCGAACAGCAGCGACAGCAGCACGCCCGACACGAGCATCATGCCTTGATGTCTCATCGCAGTGTCCTTTCCTGTTTGTCTCGCTGACAGATTGCCATGACCGAGCCCGCGCGGACGCCCTCGAAACAACGGCTGCCGTCCCCGAACGCCCGCCCCCCTTCGGCCCCGCAAGGAGATCCGCCGGCCATTCATTGCACCTGAAACAATACTCTAGCCTATTTTCGAATTCCGTCAATTAAAAAATCAGGACAGGGGATTTTTTCGTCGCCGCCGCGGCTTCGCCAGCGCCAGGACCTCGGTGAGGGAGGGCCGATCGTCGAGCAGGTGGGCGGGGCCCTCGCCGGCGTCGGGCGGGGCGTCCAG
>CAZHRW010000247.1:0-3070 GCA_964535025.1 uncultured Planctomycetales bacterium | reverse complement strand
GGGCGTGCCCGGGTCAACACGGCGTGGAGAAGCTTGCATTTCCGCCGTCGCGACAGCACCATAGGCGATGGTCGCCGTTCGGCGGATGGGCCGGCGCGGGCCGGCCGTGATCCCTGCAAAGGAGTGAAGACGATGAAATACGCTGCGATGCTGTCTCTGGCGGCGCTGGTCGCGACGATTCCCGCGGCCGCGACGGCCGCCGAAGCGCCCGTGACGATCACCGACGCCCAGGTCGAGGCCATCGTCGCCGAGGCCCCGCCGTGTCCGATCGCCGAGCAGATGGACCTGACGCTGCGGCTGATCGACTACATCGACTGTGCCGATGCCGACGACCCGCACGACCGGATGGACCAGGGCACTAGCCGCGTCATCATGAGCCCCACGCTCGGGTTCTACCGCGAGACGGCTCCCCACCGCCACGCCTTCTTCGCCTACCGGTTCCGCGCGGCCGGCAAAGACAAGCCGGTCCTGATCGTCTTCGAGTACCCCGACGACGACGTACGGACGATCAATTTCTCCACGCACGAATCGGGCCTGTCCGGCCGTGCCAATAACGACTGGTCGCTCGAGACCGGCGTGTACACCGGCGATCCGCTGCCGCTGTCCAACGAGATGCAGTACCACACCTTCATCATGTGGCCGCAGGACACCTGGCCCGTGGCGATGGTGGGCAACTTCCACCGCCACGGCCACCGGGCCGCCGCCAGCCGGATCTGGGTGTACGCCATCGAAGGCGACCTGCCCGCTCTGGAGGTCGACGCGCCCGACGCGGCCGATCAGCGCAAGCTCGGCCACTTCAACTCCTTCGCGTTCCTGCCGACGGCCTTCCACTTCGGCTACCGCAGCGACAACGCCATCGAGCACATGCTGGATTACGCCGAGTACATCGGCGTCAACGAGCTGGCCTGGTGCGTCCTGGCCAACAACAGTTGGGGCGCCTGGGCGGAGGTGCCCTCCTGGCCGTCCACCGGCGACCGCGAGCACCTCGACCGGGTTCTGGCGGCGATGGACCGCCGGGGCGGCTTCAGCTTCGCCGCGTGCATGGGGCCCGAGGGCAACGTCACCTTCGGCGGCAAGAAGTACGCCGACATGACGGCCGACGAGCTGCGCGAGGCGTGCTTCACGCTGTTCGACGAGTTCCTCGACCGCTACGGCGAGTACGACTCGCTGCGGGCGATCGGCCTGGGCAGCCAGTACGGCATCCACTTCGCCAAGCGGCTGGCCGAGGCCGACGTGCTGGACGACGTGGTCGCCCACATCAAGGCCCGGCGGGCGGACCTGCAGGTGTTCGTCTTCGTCGGCGGGCTGGGGCTGCACATCGAGTATTTCGGCGGCCGCGACGGCGCCCCAACCGCCAACGACGTGATCGCCGCCTTCGAGGCCGGCGAGCGGTCGTGGGACGAGGTCCTCGGCGCCATGGCCGAGGAGGCCTGGAATGCCTGGGGCCAGTCGCCCGAGGCGTTCAAAGCCATCGAGGGCCTGGACGTCTACGAGCAGTACCAGCCGGACGACCACCGCATCTTCCCGCTCTACGCCCAGCAGCCGCGGTCGATGATCTACTACGACCTGGACCGCTCCGCCGCCCGCAGCGCCGCCGTCGACACCCCCTACGCGGCGATGTGGAACACGCACTACGAGGGCTGGTACGGGCTGCACCCGGAGGTGAACTTCTGGTACCAGAAGCTCTGGGTCGCCCCGGACTTCAACGCGCCGCCGCCGCGGTCGCTGGCGTCGTTCGCCCGGATTCTCGGCCACCGCGACCGGCTGGTCATCATGCCCGGCTCGTGGAACAACAAGTACTTCGGCTACGAGGCCGCCGTGCGCCGCTTCGCCAGGGCTTATCGCTCGCTGCCCCCGGTGGAGATGGCCGACGTGCCCGACGTGCCGCTGCAGACCGTCAAGGTCCGCTGGGTCCACTACGAGGGCAAGCGGTACGTTTCGGTCCAGAGCCTGATCCCCTTCGCCTCGACGGTGACCGTCGACGAGCGGACGGTCGAGCTGGGCCCGTACGACCTGGCGGCCCTGGTCGACGACGGCACGGCCGCCCCGGTCGTCGCGGGGACCGTGCCGCCCGACTACGTGTGGTGGGTCGGCGAGCGGATCCTCAAGGCCACCCGCCTGCTCGAGCAGGTCAGGGCGCTCGATGAGGCGGCGGGGCCGGACATCTACGCCGAGACCATCGAGCGGGCCACCGAGCAGCTCACGCGTCAGCGCCCGTACGCCGCCGACAAGACCCTCGGCGCCGCCCTGGTGGCGGAGCTGAAGCTGCGGCGCGACATCCTCGACCCGCCGACGCTGACGGCCTACCGCCTCGAGGAGGCCCCGCCGATGGACGGGAACCTCGACGCCTGGCCCGCCGCGGCCGGCGACGTGCGCGCTGAGGACGGGTCGCACCTGGCCGGGCACCTGTACTTCCCCAACAGTTGGACCGGCCCGGCGGACCTGTCGGCCCGCATCCGGCTCGGCTACGACGATGAGCACCTCTACGTCGGCGCCCACATCCGCGACGACGTCCTGGCCGACAAGGACGCCTGCGCGTTCCGCCTGTCGACCGACGGGGCTTACCGCGACTGGCAGGCCGCCTCGGCGACCAGCAACCTCACCTGGACGATCGCCCTGCCGTTGGACGGCGAGCCGACAACCGGCACGGGCGGCGGGGGCTTCAGCTACACCTGCCGCCGCACCGACGACGGCTACGTCGTCGAGGGCGCCGCGTCCCTGGACGAGTTGGGCCTGGCGCCCGGCGAGGCGATGGGCTGGCTGCTGTTCGTCACCGACCTCGACGGCCAGACGCCCAACCTCAACAGCGCCGGCTGGGCCGCCGAGCAGGCGATGCTCGTGCCCCACCAGCCGAACTTCACCTACTGGAGCGACGCCCGCAACTGCGGCCGTCTGCGCCTGGCCGACTGACCCCGGATCGGACCTGACCGGGCACAACCACGGGGCGGCCCCTCCACGGCCGCCCCGTGTGTCTGCGGTGTGCCAGGCATGGCACGATGACTTGGAGGTGTAAGTCCTCTGGAGGCCCTGATCGCGGGAACTCCTAGCTGAACAGCAACTGCGGCGTCGT
>CAZHRW010000246.1:0-9331 GCA_964535025.1 uncultured Planctomycetales bacterium | reverse complement strand
CCTCCCCCCTCCCCCCCCCCCCCCGGGGCGGGCGGGCCCCCCCGCCCCGCCGCTGGCGGGCGTGGTCATGGACTCGCTGGGCGTCAAGCCCGAGCTGTGCGCCGGGCGGATCAACTGGCACGCGACGATCCCGATGTCGGCCGGTTTCGTCGACGCGGCCGGGGCGGCGATCGTCAAGGCCGCGATGCAGTGCCCCGGCGGACGGCCGCTGTACCGCGTGCAGCGGCGCCCGTTCCGCTCGACCATGGACACGCTGATCGGGGACCCGAAGTACGGCTTCCCGTGCCCGTGGATCAACACGCACGAGCTGCCCGGCAAGCGGCAGTACCGCCATTACCACACCTCCGCCGACACGCCCGAGCACCTCTCGCCGGCAGGGCTGGCCCGCGTCGCAGGGGCCATGGCGGGCTACCTGTATTACTTCGCCGACGCCGGCAACGCCGAGCTGCTGGCCCTCGCGCGAGACGAGACCCGCCGGATCGGCCGTGCGCTGGACAAGCTGCGTAGCGCCGATGACGCCGCGGCCCAAGCGCAGTATCTGCGGGACGCCCATCACGTCTCGATGGAGCGGCTGGGACGATGGATCTGGGGCGGCGACCGGCGCCGGATCGCCGGGCGCCTGGCCGACTTCGAGCGCGAGATCGGCGAGCATGCCGCGGCCGTCGCGCCGCCCAAGCGACGGCGGCGGACCGACCGCCGCGTGCCCCGACGGTTGGCGCCGCTGTCGCCCTGGCGGGAGAACACGCCGACGCCGATCGCCGAGCGGATCGACGCGACGAAGCTCCGCCCGTGGGCGCTGTTCTGGGCCGATGGGCGGCGGGACCTGGACGACATCGCCGAGGCCCTGCGCTGCGAGTATGGCCGCGACGTCACGATCGCCCAGGTGCGGGCGTTCTTCGAGGCGCACGCGGCACTCGGCTACGTCGAGTTGATCGGCCCCGAGATGAGGGTCACCCGCCGGCAGCTCGTCGCCGACCTCAAGGCCCTGGGGCTGCGGCGCGGGATGGACGTGATGGTCCACAGTTCCCTCTCGTCGATCGGCCACGTCGTCGGCGGCGCCGACACGGTCGTCGACGCGATCCTCGAGGTGATCGGCCCGCGAGCCACGCTGCTGGCCCCCACGTTCAACTTCGGCGCCGCGAGGATCTACAACATCGCCACCACGCCCGGCCGCACGGGGCAGCTCGGCGAGGCGATCCGCCGCCGGCACGACGGGGTCCGCAGCGACCACCCGACCCACCCCTGCGCGGCGATCGGCGGCGGGGCCGAGGCCCTGTGCGCCGGCCACGTCGCCGCGGGCAACTGGGCGGCCGACAGCCCGATCGGACGGCTCATCCACGGCGGGGGGTACATCCTCTCCCTGGGCGTCAGCCAGGTCTACTCGACGGCGTACCACGTCGCGGAAATGTCCATGCCCTGCCCCGCCGTCGACCAGCACGGCTGCCGGCGGAAGGTCGTCGCCGAAGACGGATCCATTGTCGAGGTGCCCGCCATGGCCTACCGCGCCCGGGGCTGCCCGGTGCCCAACGACAGGCTCGGGGCCGTGCTGGACCGCCGCAAGCTCCGCCGCAAGGGCACCGTCGGCCGTGCGGCCTCGACGCTGGTCAAGGGCCTCGACCTGTTCGGCGTCCAGCGGCGGCGGCTCGCCCCCCACTGCAAGACGTGCACGATCCAACCGAACTACGACGGGTGCTGAGGCCGATAGGACCGTCAGGGGCGACGCTCCCCTTGCATCCGGCGACGCGGCCGCTATAGTGGCCGGTCGATCGGGGGCGTCGGGACAAGGACTAACGAGGGAACCCGCCGGGTTCCGATACCAACAGAGAGGACCAACCAATGTCGACACGGATTGAAGCCGTCCAGGGACGTCAGATTCTCGACAGCCGGGGCAACCCGACCGTGGAGGTGGACGTGCTGCTCGAGTGCGGCGTGCTGGGGCGGGCGGCGGTGCCCAGCGGGGCCAGCACCGGCGAGAACGAGGCCGTCGAACTCCGCGACGGGGATAAGAACGTCTACGGCGGCAAGGGCACCACCAAGGCCGTCGGATTCGTCAACACCGACCTGGCCGACGTCGTCGTCGGCATGGACGCCGTCGATCAGGCCGCGATCGACGCGGCGATGATCGCCGCCGACGGGACGCCCAACAAGGGCCACTTCGGCGCCAACGCCATCCTGGGCATCTCCCTGGCCGTCGCCAAGGCCGCCGCCGAGGCGTGCGGCCTGCCGCTGTACCGCTACCTCGGCGGGCCCAACGCCCGCGTGCTGCCGGTGCCGATGATGAACATCCTCAACGGCGGCAAGCACGCCGACGGGACCGTCGATTTCCAGGAGTTCATGGTCCAACCCTGGGGCGCCAAAACCTTCTCGGACGGCCTGCGGATGGGCGCCGAGATCTTCCACGCCCTCAAGGCCGTCCTCAAGGACAAGCGCTACAACACCGCCGTCGGCGACGAAGGCGGCTACGCCCCCTCCCTCAAGCGCAACGACGAGGCGCCCGAGTTGATCTGCAAGGCCATCGAGGCCGCCGGCTATACCCCCGGGGAGGATGTCTGGATCGCCCTCGATCCGGCCGCCAGCGAACTGGCCAGCGAGGCCCGCAAGGCCGGCAAGGAGGGCTACTGCTTCTTCAAGAGCGACCCCAAGCGGATCCTCTCGTCCGACGAGATGATCGACATCTGGGTCGATTGGGTCGACAAGTATCCCATCCGCTCGATCGAGGACGGCTTGGGCGAGGACGACTGGGCCGGCTGGGCGAAGTTGACGGCCAAGCTGGGCGACAGGATCCAGATCGTCGGCGACGACCTGCTCGTCACCAACGTCCAGTTCCTCCGCCGCGGGATCGACGAGGGCTCGGCCAACAGCATCCTCATCAAGGTCAACCAGATCGGCTCGCTGACCGAGACCTTCGACGCGATCCAACTGGCGATGCGCAACGGCATGGCCGCCGTCGTCTCGCACCGTTCGGGCGAGACCGAGGACGCCACCATCGCCGACATCTCCGTCGCCTGCAACACCGGGCAGATCAAGACCGGCTCGGCCAGCCGGACCGATCGGGTGTGCAAGTACAACCAACTGCTCCGCATCGAGCAGGAACTGGGAGACGCGGCCGTCTATGGCGCCGACACCTGGACACGACGCTGACACCGCCGGCGGCCGTCTCGGCCGCCTCGGCGGGCTGCTCGGATTCGCCATCGTGGCGGGGATGGCCCTGGCCCTCCTCGCCACGGTGGTCGTCCTGCCGGCCTGGGCGCGTCTCGACCGGGCCCGCGCCGACCGCGAGGCCCTCGCCTACCAGGCCGCCCTCTTCGACCGCCTCATCGACTACCGCACCGCGCTGATCGACGCGGTCAAGACCGACCCGCTCCAGACCGAGCGGCTGCTCATGGCCCAGCGGAACTACCGCCGTCCCGGCGAGGCGACCTACGCCCTCGACGACGTCCCCGCCGACCCGTCCGCCGTCGAGGCCATCAAGGCTCAACTCACCCCGCCGCGCCCGCCGTCGCCGACGGTCGCGACGCTCGGCCGCCGCGTCCAGCGCCCCACGACCCGCCGGGGCCTGCTCCTGCTGTCGGGCCTGCTGCTCGTCCTCGCCACCGTCATGTTCCTCCCGCCCCGACCCAACCAAACACCCGACGACGACTGAAAAAAGCCGCCGCCGCGGCCGTTCCTCAAGCCTCAAGCCTTCCGTTCACAGGAATAGCTCGATCACCGGCACCACCACGTCCGGCTTGCGCACCGGCAGACGGAGCGTGACCGTCTCGGCGCCCATGTCGACCCGCTGGATGGTCGCTTCGCGAGAGAGGCCGACGGGGACCTCGGAGGCGTCGTTGAGCAATTGGGCGTACTTGATCCGCCCGGCGAAACCGTCCAGGTGCAGCAGGCGGGTCGGCCAGGCGAAGACGTGGACGTAGAGACGACGCGTGTCGGGGTTGTACGTCAGGCGGCAGTCGGGCGGGGCGGCCAGCGCCTCGGGCGCCTGCGTGCAGCCGTAGATCGACCGGCCGTGATATTTCATCCAGCGGCCCATCGCGGCCAGGCGGTCGGCGGCGCGGGCGTCGAACTCGCCCCGGGCGGTCGGCCCGACGTTCAGCAGCAGGTTGCCGCCCTTGCTCACGGTGTCGATGAGCATCCGCACGAGTTGCTCGGGGCTCTTCCACGTGGCCTCGTCGCGGTGGTAGCCCCACGAGCCGCTGAACGTCTGGCACGCCTCCCAGACCACCGGACGGCCGTCCACGCGCAGCCACTGCCGCGGCTGGTACTGCTCGGGCGTCTTGATGTCCCAGCCGTCGTCGAGGTCGAGCCGGTCGTTGAGGATGATGTCCGGCTGCAGCTCGCGGATCATGGCGTAAAGCTTCTCGCTCTGCCAGACGTCGCGGCCCTTGCCCTCGGGCTGATCCGTCTGGAAGCTGAAGTCGGTCCACAGGATGTCGACCGGGCCGTACTCGGTGAGCAACTCGCGGACCTGCCCATGCAGGTACTCGGCGTATTTCGCCGAGTCGCGCCCGGCGTTCATCTGCTCGCGCTCGGGGTGTTTCCTCTGCGGGTGGTTGTACGGGTCGATGAGGTACTGCCGGTGGTGCCAGTCGATCAGGGAGTGATAGAACCCCACGCGGAGCCCCTCGGCGCGGAACGCCTCGACCATCGGCCGCAGCAGGTCCCGCCCGGCGGGCGTGTTGGGGGCCTTATACTCGGTGAGTTTCGAGTCCCACAGGCAGAACCCCTCGTGGTGCTTGGTGGTCACCACGAAGTATTTCATGCCCGCCTCGCGGGCCGCCCGGGCCCAGGCGCGGGGGTCGTACAGGTCCGGGTCGAAGTACTGGAAGTACGGGGCGTACTGCTCGTCGGTCATCGCCTCGCGGCTCTTGACCCACTCGTGCCGCGCCGCCATGGCGTACAGGCCCCAATGGATGAACAGGCCGAACCGGTCGCGAACGAACCACGACGTGTCGCCGGGCGTGGGGATCGTTTCGAGCATCGCTGGAGGGTCTCCTCGGTCGGCCTCAGCGGCCGTTGGCGACCTGTTCGGTGTACTCGGCCAGATCGCGGAAGGGCTGTTTCAGCGCCGGGTAGAGCGCCCGGAAGCGCCGGTAGTAGCCGTCGTAGACGCCCACGTTGGCGGCGATCGGCTTGGTGGTGCTGGTGATGCGGATGGTGCGGTCGCAGCCGTCCTGGACGCTGTCGTAGACGCCCGTCCCCGCGCCGGCGAGGATGGCGACGCCGAGGGCGGAGGCCTCGGTGATGTTGATGGTGGCGACGGGGCAGGCGAACGTATCGGCGAGGATCTGCCGCCACAGCGGGCTGGAGGCCCCGCCGCCGACGGCCCGCACCTGGTCGACCTCGGTGCCCATCTCGCGGACAATCTCCAGCGCATCCCGCAGGCCGTACGCGACGCCCTCCATCACCGCGCGCACGTAGTGCGGCCGCTTGTGCCGCAGCGTCAGGCCCACGAACGCCCCGCGGGCGTAGGGGTCGCGGTGCGGGGTGCGCTCGCCGTTGAGGTACGGCAGGAAGATCAGGCCCTCGCTGCCGGGCGGGACGGTCGCGGCCTGGTCGTCGAGCAGCTTGTAGACGTTCGTCCCCAGCCGCTCGGCCTCGGCGGTCTCGACGTCAGCGAAGGTCTCCTTGAAGTACCGCAGCGAGAAGCTGCACGAGAGCATCACGCCCATGACGTGCCACATGTTCTCCACCGCGTGGCAGCAGGTCTGCATGGCGTTGGCCTTGTCCATCACCACCGTGTCGGTGCCGGCGAAGACGATCCCCCCCGAGCCCATGATGATCGTGACGATCCCGCCGCGGGTCGCCCCGCTGCCGACCGCCCCGGCCGCCACGTCGCCGGCGCCGCCGACGACCGGCGTGCCCTCGGCCAGGCCCGTCTCGGCCGCCGCGGCCGGCGAGATCCGGCCGCTGACGTGCGCCGACTCGTAGACATCCGGCATCATCGACGCGGGGATCCCCAGCCCCTCGAGCACCGCCGTCGACCAGCGGCGGTTGCGCACATCCAGCAGCGACGTGCCCGACGCGTCGGACAGTTCCGTCGCGTAGACGCCGGTGAGCTTGAAGCGGATGTAGTCCTTCGGCAGCAGCACCTTGTGTGCGGCGGCGAAGATCTCCGGCTGGTGCTCCTGGACCCACATGATCTTCGTCGCCGTGAAGCTCGCCAGGGCCGGATTGCACGTCAGTTCGACGAGCTTGTCGTGGCCGAACAGCGTTTCCAGCCGTTCGCACTGCGGCCCGGTCCGGGTATCGGCCCAGATCAGGCACGGCCGCAGGGGCCGGCCGTCGGCGTCGAGGAACGTCGCCCCGTGCATCTGCCCCGACAGGCCGATCCCGGCGATCTCGCCGGGGTCGACGGCGGCGCCGTCCAGCGCCCGGCGGATCGACGCGACGGTCGAGCGCCACCAGTCGTGGGGATCCTGCTCGACCCAGCCGGGCTGGGGCGTGGACGTCGGGTACGTCTCGAACCCTTCGCCGACCGTCGTGCCGTCCGGCGTGATGATGATCGTCTTGACGCCGCTGGTCGCCACGTCGATGCCCATCAGGTAAGCCATCGCTTGCTCCGGGTCTGTCAGAGGGTTGTGGATTGACCGCGGGCCATCATAGGCCCGCCCCGCCGACGATGCAACGGGCCGGGCCGCCCGAGGAGCAATAGCGAAAGCGGCCTATCCTGTCCGTCCAAAAGACGGACGGCCTGCGGAGGGGAGGACGTGGGGCGTCCATAGAAAAACGCCCACGCGGGCGTCGCGTGGGCATTGCGGTTTAATCGTGTCGATCGCGCCCCGGCGGGGCCGGCCGGCTCGGGTCCCCTACCAGCACTGGGGGATCGGCTGCCTTTGGCGGCGTGCCGAGAGCGGCTCGGCCGTCGACGGCGTTTGGGTCGCGACCTCCTCGGGTTCTTTCTCGGCGGCGTCCTCGCCGGCGATGTAGCGCAGTGCGGTGCGAAGCCCGCTGCGGGCCCGGTCGAGGGTGGTGTCGATCCATTCGGACCGGTCGCTCTGGTGGTCGGCGTCGGCCGTCTCGGCGGGTCGGTCGAGCCAGTCGGCGATGCGGGGGCTGTCCGGGCGCTGGCCCAGCGTATAGAAGCCCGCGCACAGGGCCGCTACCAGGATCAGCTTGAGTAGTCTCTTCATCACAGTCCCTCTGGACGGAGTGCCGCGAGTCACCGGGGTAAACGTCATCCTCCGCCGGATCCATGCCCCGACCCTAGGTAGTTTACATTATATTGTCCGCACAGACCATCGATTTGGCCACCTCGCAGATCCACCACCGCCCCGCAGGCGAACGCCCCAGCCGCCGGGATACACAAACCACCTAGCTCCAGGCACTTGCAGGCTTTCGGCGCCCCACCCCCTCCCCGCCGCCCCGCAGGCCCTGCAAACTGCGGCAGGGCCAGGACATTCGGCCCCCCACCGCCACGGCCCCCGCCCAGCGCCACCACGCAGCACCGGACCACGAAGAGACCAAGCCCCGTCGTCCCCCTCGGGGCCTACAGGTCACCCCCGGCAGGTCGGATCGGAAACAGCTAAAGGGGCTCGCTAAAGGGTTCAGACCCCTTTTATAGTGCTGCGCACTCAGAGGTTACGACAGCTACAGGAGCTAAAGGGGTCAGACCCCTTTCCCGCCACACAAAGGGGTCTGACCCGAATGGCACTGCCGTCGCTATCCTATTGTCTTGGCAGTTAGTTACATGACGGGTGCTCCTTGTACCACTGGCGTTTCCATTGCTGTCGTGAGGTCCTCAGCAGCTTGTGGGGCTTGGGACGGCGTTTGACGGCGCGGGGTTCGATGCGGCCGGGACGGTTGGCCACCTCGTTGGCGGCGATCCGCTTCAACGCGCCGTCAACCAACCCCCGCACATCCCGACACGCCCCGCTGGCCAGCAGCATCCACGACGAGAGGACCTCCTGACACGCACGCGTGAAGCCCAACTGTCGCGGCTGCTTGGCGTGAACCGCCGCGGCCGTGGCGATCACCTTGCGGATGAGGGTGTACCCCAGCAGCGTTACCCACAGGTGCCGGTGAACCATCGCCGGACTCTTGCACGGCACGTGGTCCAGCCTCAGCGTCGCCTTGATCGCGCGGATGTCCAATTCCGCATTCCACCTGTAGCCGAACAGGTCGGCGATGGCCTCGGCCGGATAGGCTGCCGGATCGGTCAACGTCGTCACCACGGTGATCGACTCCACGCGCCGGTGCGGCTCGGTGATGTCGAACCGGATCATCCGTAGCGTCATCGTCGGGGGGATCTGCGCGTACTGCTCCGGCGACATCCACGCCGGCCGTACCGGCCGCGTCCAGGTGACCCGCCGATCGCAGGGCCCCAACGGCCGACCCTGGCACAGGTCGTCCGATCGGCGCTGGTGCAGTCGGGTGCAGACGTCGACGCCGCGACCGATCAACTGGGCCACCATCATATAGGAGCCCAGGCACCGGTCGAAGACGGCCACGTCGCCGGGATCGAAGGCGTCCATCACGGTTCGCAGCAAGGCTGTCTCGCCGGTCTCCTTGCCGGCGTAGGGCCCGACGGCCAGGTCGTGGACCGCCGCGGTGGCCAAGGACAGGACGGCGACCGCCCGGGCGATGGGCAGACCCACGCCGGGAGCCTGCGTCTTCTGTTGGGGGTAGACGTCCTGGTTGGCCGGCGTGTCGGCCATGGTGAAGGTGAAGCCGTCGACGAGCTTGGCGTGTCGGCCGTGCCACAGCCAGTCGGGCGGGGCGTTCTGTTGGAGGTGGTCGGCGGTGTGGCCGACCAGGTCCCGCAGGGCGGCCAAGTCGAGCTTGGCGCGGGCGCGACAGTAGTCGCCCGTGTCGCCGCAGGGGACGGGCCGTCCGGTCTGCAGGGCGTAGGTGGCGATATCGGCGACGGCGGCGGCACAGGCGGCGCCTTTGCCGTCGCGCAGGGTCTGGGCGAGGAAGGCCCACAGCACCAGAGGCGTGGAGAAGACCGCGTCGGTGGCGAACAGGGCGTCGTGTCGGTCGAAGGCCTGTTCGATGGTCTCGGCGCTGAGGACGTCGGCAAAGGGCAGGCCGCCCTGCTGGAGGAACGGGCGGAGCACATCGTCGAACGGAGTGTTGCCGGTCGCGGCAGGGACAGGTACTGTAGTCATAGCAAAAGCCCTCCCTGGCTCTTGTGGGGCACACAAGCCAAGGAGGGCCACAGCTCTCATCGGCCACGGAGGGCCGAACACATTATCGTAAGTCCACCGGGCGCCCACAAGATCGGGTAGGCGGGGGTGATTGCTCACCCCCACCTCCCACACCACCGTGCGTACGGGTCCGTACACGGCGGTTCACAGGGAGTTCGCAAGGCGTCGTTGCTCATCGAGGAGGCTCA
>CAZHRW010000245.1:0-10278 GCA_964535025.1 uncultured Planctomycetales bacterium | reverse complement strand
GCCCGTATCCTTGGCACGCCTGCCCTACCATTGCAAGCAAATTCCTACAAAAATCTTCGACGGGGCTTGACGGCGGGGGCTCGCCGGGCGTACCCTTCGGTCGTCTCAGGGCGAGACCCGGCGGGACGAGCCACCATGAAACGGACCTATCTTCTTGCCGTCGCCCTGTTTATCGTTTCCATTGCCATCGTCGGCTGTTCGACCAAGGACCTGGACCGCACGCGCGAGTATGCCGGGACGGCCGAGCAGATTACCGCCGCCGTCGCCGATCAGGTCGATACGGTCACTGCCCTCCAGGCGGACATCGACGCCGCCATCGCCGAGATGGACGACGGGGATACCAAGACGAAGCTCGCCGACCTGTCGGCCAAGCTGGGCGAGGCGATCGTCACGGGCGAGGATGTACTGGCGAAGGCCGAGACGGCCCTGGCGACGTTCAATGCCGAGATGACGGATGCCGGCGAGGCGCTCGACGTCCTGGATGCCGGGGCCAAGGCGGTCGGCCCGATCCTCCCGCCCCCGTGGGGGACCATCCTCGTGGGCGTGGTGGGCCTGGCGACGACGGTGGCTTCCCTGATCCGCGCCCGCAGCAACCGCCAGGCGGGCAAGGCCGCGATCCTGAGCGTCGATGATGTGGTCGCCAAGGCGCTCAAGGGCGACAAGGACCTGGCGGCCGACATTCGCCGGGCGCAGGGCGCTGCCACCGCCCGCCTGGTCGATGAGGCCCAGGGCAAGGTGCCCGCCCGGCCCGTCTGACGGACCGACACTGTTCCGCTCCCGTAGGGCTCCGTGGCTGGAGGCCCAGGCTGGGAGTTTCGCCGGGGCGGCCGGGGCCACTCCCGCCCTGAGCCGCCCCGTTTCTCGTTGCACCTGACGGAGACCGCCATGCAGGGCATCTTCGACGAGTCGCTGATCGGCGAGCAGTTGGACCGTGAGACCAGGGCCGTCAACGAGGGCGTCGCGCGCTACCGCAAGCTCGCCCGCCAGGCCACCGAACGGGGCGAGGGCGCGTCGCTCAAGCCCGCCGAGCTGCTCATGCTCCGGTGGGCGGCGAGGTTGACCGGGGCGATCCGCCAGGAGCAGCGGCTGACCCTCTCGGGCAAGCCGGGGATGCACCGGCGGATCTGGGGGGCGGCCCTGTGCTCGCTACCCGCCGACAAGCAGGCGGTCCTGACGCTGCACGTGGTCCTCGGCGAGTGCCTCCGGCAACCGTGGAGCCTCGATCTTAGCCGCCTCGTCGAGACCGTCGGCCGGGCGGTCAACGGCCAGTTCGCCCTCCCGCAGGTCCGCGCCGACGACGAGGCCTGGGAGGCGCTGACGCATACCGACCGCCGGCAGTTGCGCCCCGAGAAGATCCTCACGGTCTCCCGCAAGATGGACCTGCCGGGGGTCTGGACCCGCAAGTGCCGGATTCAACTGGGCGCGTGCCTGTGCCGGTGCCTGTTCGAGGTCGCCGAGTTGGACGGCGAGCCGGCGTTCGATCGCAAGGCGATGCGCAAGAGCCCGACCCATACGTGGTATCGCGTCCGCCTCTCCGATGCGGCCATGAAGTTCATCGACGACGGCCACAGCTACCGCCAGTACCTGCGCCCGCTATTCGGGATGATGGTCGTCCCGCCCCTACCCTGGCGGCACTACGGCGACGGGGGCTATCTCAAGATCCGCCTGGGGCTCGTGAAGCACCCCCCGCCGAGCCACCGCGCCCGCCTGGTCGAGGCGGACCTGTCGAAGGTCCTGGCGGGGGTCAACGCCCTGCAGTCGGCGGCCTGGCGGATCAATACGCCCATGCTGGAGATCATCCAGACCCTCTGGGACTCCGGGGGGCGCTTCCGGCGCATCCCCCGCCGGGAGCCGGTCCCACTGCCCGAGGCGCCGCCCGGCGTGGATACCGACGCCAAGATCAAGCGCGCCTTCCGGCGCGAGCGGGCGGGGATCTACCGGCAGAACGTCCTGGAGCTGGGCGAGCGGACGACCTTCTCGACGATCCTGGCCCAGGCCCAGGACCTGGCGAGCCGAGAGGCCTTCTGGGCGCCGCACCAGTTGGACCAGCGGCAGCGGATCTACCCGGTCCCCCTCTACCTCAACCATCACGGCGACGATGTCTGCCGCGGGCTGATGGAGTTCGCCGAACCGAAGCCGCTGACCGACGACGGGATTGCGGCGCTGAAGGTCCACCTGGCCAACGTCGCGGGGATCAAGGGGACCATCGCCCAGCGGATCGGCTGGGTCGACGCCAGCGCCAACGCGATCGACGCCTGGGTCGACGACCCGCTCGGCAATACCGGCTGGGCGGCCGAGGACATCGACGACCCCTTCCAGACCCTGGCCGCGGCCCGGGCGCTGGTCGACGGCGGGCCGACGGGCATCCCCGTGGCCATGGACGGCACCTGCAACGCCCTGCAGCACTACGCCGCCCTCGGGCGCAGCCGAGAAGATGCCCGCCGGGTCGGCCTGGTCCCCGGCGACCTGGCCACCGAGCCGTACTCGGCCATCGCCGCCCTCGCCGCCGAGCGTGTCGCGCGCGACGCCGCCGCCGGGGTCGAGACGGCCCAGGCGCTCGTCGGCCACGTCAGCCGCAAGTTGGTCAAACAGCCCTGCATGACGAAGCTCTATAACGTCACGGCCTACGGCGCCGCCCGCCAGGTCAGCGAGTTCCTCCGGGACAACCTGCCCGAGATCGCCGAGGACAAGCGCTTCCGCGGCAGGATGGCCCACTACCTCTCCCGAATCGCCGTCGAGGCCATGCGGGAAACCTGCGGGTCGGCCGGGCTCATCATGGACTGGCTGGCCACGGCCGCCGAGGCGATCGTCGAGACCCGCCGGGTCGTCAGTTGGATCACGCCGCTGGGATTCCCCGTCGAGCAGCCCTATCGCCAGTCGTCGCCGGTGGTCGTCTCGACGGTCCTGCATCACATCAGCATGGCCCGCGATACCGGCAGCCTCAAGCCGCACCACCGGCGGCAGATCCAGGCCTTCCCGCCCAACTACATCCACTCCCTCGATTCGTCGCACATGCTCATTACCGCCCAACTGGCCGATCATCAGGGCCTGACGATCGCGGGCGTCCACGACTCCTTCTGGACCCACGCCAGCGACGCGCCCCAGCTCAAGCAGATCATCCAGGATTCGTTCTATGCGCTTCATAAGCTCCCCCTCCTGAAAAACCTCTACGAGCAACTGGCCGTCATGGCCCCCGACGCGGCCCTGACGCCCCCGCCGCCGGCGGGCGACTGGGATGTCTCAGATGCTCTAGATGCTTATGAGGCATTTAGTTAGCAAGAACGTATGCGAATCCTCATAGTTTGCGTATCTTTCCTAAATTACGCAAACCGCCTAGATTATCTGGGCTTCAAGGACCGTCTGGCCCTGTCGCTGGTCGCGGGGATTCAGCGTTGGGGATGTGCGCATCTTATGGCCAGCGACGCCCCGAGGCTTGTACTCCTACCTCCGCAATGAGGGATACCGATGCCGAAGAATCCCGACGGCGACTGGACGCTCCCGGCGGACGTCGGCACGCTCATCGACGAGTGGCCGCGGCGCTATCCGCCGCCGGCGATGACCTATCTGGCCGACGTGATGCTCGTGGCCGACGAGGACAAGCGCCTGCGCCTGGCGTTCCGGGCCGGGCAGGCCGCGGTCGGCGAAGACCTCAAGGCCCAGCGCCGCGACGGGGAGCCCCATGAGCAGTAGCCCCGACGGCGCGTACGACCCCAACGAGTCGCTCCGGTCGCGGTTCGACCGGCTCCACGCTCAGCGGGCGACGCGCCTGCAGTGGATTGCCCGCTGGTCGGCGCTCACGGACCCGACGATCCTCCCCAGTAACTACGGGCCCGAGTCCCGCCAGTCGGACGACCCGCTCCTGACGGCGTTCCAGAGCCTCGGCGGGTCGGGCCTCGAAAACCTCGTCGGCAAGACGATGTTCGCCCTGTTCCCGCCGAGCCTGCCGTGGTTCCGCTTCGAGCCGACCGTCGACATGAAGTGGCAGCTCAGCCCCGGCGAGTACCACCTCTGGGAGAACATCCTCTACGCCCGCGAGATCCAGACCTACGAGCACCTCGAAAGCACCAACTACCGCAGCGCCTACCGCCAGGCCGTGGCCAACCTGCTGGTCGCCGGCGATGCGCTGGCCCACGAGAACGACGAGTACCGATTCGCCAACCACCGGGTGGACCGCTTCGTCGTCCAGCGAGACAGCACCAAGCGGGTCTACCGCGTCATGGTCTTCGACAGCAAGCGGGTCGAGGCCCTGGACGACGAGACGCTCAAGGAGTTCGGGACCACCCGCAAGGCCCTCGCCGCCGGCGCCGACAGCAACGGGCGGGTCGGTCTGGTGACCGAGGCGAGGCTGAGCGACGGCCGCTGGGTCATCCGGCAGGAACTGGCCGGCAAGTACTCGGCCGCCCCCTCCGAGGAAACCCTGAGCCCCTACTTCCCCGCCGGCTACATCGAGGTCGATGGCGAGGATTACGCCCGCTCGTTCATCGAGTTGCGCGCTGGTGACCTTCGAAGCCTCAACGCCCTGGCCAAGGCCATCCTCGACGGCGCGGTCGCCGCGTCCCGGTTGCTCCTCGCCTACGACAGCTCCAAGGGCTGGCGCAAGGACCACCTGCTCCAGCCCAACGGCACCCCCATCGAGGGGCGGGTCGCCGGCGGCCAGATCGACGGGGTGGCCTTCCTGCAATCCAACAAGGCCCAGGACCTCTCGGTCGCCCTTCAGTTGCACGACCGCATCGAACGGCGGCTCAGCCAGGCCATGCTCCAGGTCTCCAGCGCCGTCCGCGACGCCGAGCGGGTCACCGCTCAGGAGTACGCCGGGCTCCAGCAGGAGCTCAACGGCGCCTTGGGCGGCCTGTACATCAAGATCGCCGAGGAAATCCAGTCGCCCCTGCTGGCGCGTCACGTCTACCAGATGGAGCGGGACAACCTCCTGATCGCGCTCAACGAGCAGCAGCGGCGCGGCATGCGCATGGTGCCGGTGACCGGCATGGCGGCCCTGAGCCGCGACGCCGAGCTGTCCCGCTGGCTCCGCGGCCTGCAGTACCTCGCCCAGATCCCCCAGGCGCTCGAGCAGATGCACCTTGACCGCCTGGCGACCCGCATCCTGCAGCTGATGACCCTCGACGCGACGGGTATTGCCAAGACGCCCGAGGAACTCAAGGCCGAGTACGACGAGCGGATGCGGCGCGAACTGACCCAGGAGGCCGGGAGCACCGCGATCAAGACCATCGGCGAGATGGTCCAGCAACAGGCGGCCCAGCGGCCCCCCGCGGACGCCGCATAACCCTCTTCATCGGGAGATGAGACCATGACGGACGAGCAAGGCGCCCCCGCCCAAGGCGACGCGCAAGGCGCCGACCAGACCCAGGAGGCCCCCAAGCGGCCCGAGAACGTCCCGGAGAAGTTCTGGGACGCCGAGACCGGCCAGATTCGTACCGACGCGTTCCTGAAGGCCTATAACGACACCCAGGCCGCGCTGACCCAGGCCCAGCAGAAGCTCAAGGGCAAGGCCCACGCCCCGGCCCGCGACGACGACGGGCTCAGCCTGCCCGAGACGCCCAACGCCGCGGCGATCCTCGCCCGCGACGACGCCGGGATCGAGGACGTGCTCCAGGCCGCGGGGTTGGAGCAGGAGGCGGTCATCGAGACCCTTGTGACCCAAGGCGCGCTCTCCGACGAGCACTACGAAGCGCTCGCCAGGATCGGCATGGGCCGCGGGATGGTCGATACGGTCGTCGCCGCCGGCCTGCGCGGGGCCACCGAGCAGACCCGCCGGGCGCGAGAGGCCTGCGAGCAACTCGCCGGCGGCAAGCAGCAGTGGGATAACCTGCGCGCGTGGGCGACCACCAACCTCACCGAGGCCGACAAGACCTTCTTTACCCAGAACGTCGTCAACCCCCAGACCGCCGAGTACGCCGCCCGGTTCCTGCTCGACAAGCATCAGCAGGCCGTCGGCGCCGGCAAGGCCCGCCCGGCGGTGACCGGCGACGGCGGCGGCCGGCCCGGGGCCCAGCCGTTCACGACACGCACGGAACTGACCAAGGCGCGGACCGACCAGCGCTACGACCGCGACAAAGAGTACACCGAACAGGTCGATGCCCGCGTGGCCGCGACGGCCAACCTCAATGCCCTGCCGTTCAACTAGGAGATGAGATGAACCTGACCGTCCAACTGAACTCGAAGATCCCCCACAAGACCAGCGCCGACGTAACCGATCGGGCGACCGGCCACTCCGTCGCGGCCTTCTGGGGCCCCCGGGATGTGGTCCTTCGCCGCGCCAACGAATTCGTCGCCCGCGAGACCGGCCCCGCGCCCCGGCAGCCGGTCGCCTACGCCGCGCAGCAAGCGGCCGCGCCACCGCCCCCCGCCCCCCCCAGTGCCTCGGCCGCCGCGATGAAGCTGGCGGCTGAGGCCGGGGTGGACCTGGCGACGGTCCCCCACGCCGGCGACAAGATCACCAAGCCGGACGTGGAGGCCTACCTGGCCCCCACGCAGCGGGCCCCGGCCGCCCCGGCCCCGGCCCCCCTGCCGACCGACGACGGCGAGGACCGCGAGGCGCCGCCGGATATGACCCTCTAACGCCGTTCATCTCCCCCACGGGCGACCGACTACCCACGGTCGGGCCGGTTGCCCGTCGGACCGCAGCGCGGACCTCGTCCGCATGATGGACCCCACGTAGCACCACGCTTCGAGCCCGTCAGCCGAACTCGGACTATCCCCCGTTGGACCCGGCCCGCCGGCAGCACGGACTACTCCACGCAGTTGGTGATGACCCTCTGTCACTGACTTTTCAAACCCCAGGAGTATTCCCATGGCTAACGCCCTCCAGTGGAACCCGATGCAGACTGACGGCACCGGGGACGACATGGCGAATGTCACGCAGCGCTACGCCGCCGCGGTCATCGCCAAGTACCAGGCGTCGCTGATCTTCGGCAACATGATCGAGTCGCTTCCGGCCCAGCCGGGCACCAACGGCGACAACCAGATCGTCGAAGCGCACGTCACCGACGAAGAGATGGTCCGCGGCGTCGAGCGGACCGGCTCCAACCAGCCCCACCGCCGCGAGCGGCAGGTTCTGCTCGACACGGCGATGCGGATCAGCGACCACTACATCGACGAGATCGGCAAGTTCACCAACTACGCCGCCGACAAGAACAGCGCCCTGGACGCCTACGCCCTGGCGCGCACGATCGACAAGCGGATCAGCGCTCAGATCGCACTCGGCGCCCGCGAGGATGCCGCGCCCGACGGCGCCGAGGACGACGACACGTTCGACGGCGGGACGCAGATCACGGCCGACAACGCCGGGACCGTCGGCACGGCCTACCCCCTGTCGCTGTCCGGGTCGCGCGAGCTCCAGGACGACTTCGGCGAGATGCGCGAGAGCTTCGACACCCTCAACGTCCCGCCGGGCTACCGTCACGCCTTCGTGGGCACGTACCTCCACCGCGTCCTGCTCCAGGACCGCACGCTCGTCAGCAGCGACTTCCAGTCCATGAACGATCTGCTGACCGCGCAGCTCGTGATGGTCGAAGGCTGGATGGTCCACCCCGTCAACAACTGGGTCGGGATCACCACGTCCTCGACGACCGGCGAGAACTGGAGCGCCTACGTCCAGAGCCGCTACCAGGGCGACTTCCACAAGACCGCGGCCCTGTTCCTCGGGGCGCCCGATGCGGTCACCCAGCGGACGGCGCTGGGCGGCATCCAGCCGTTCGGCCCCGACTGGATTCCCGACAAGCACTCGTGGTACTACGGGGCGAAGGTCTGGCAGGGCGCCCAGTGGTGGCGCCCGGAGGCCTGCGGCGAGCTCGTCCTGCAATAGTCGTGTCTCTCCTTTCCTCCTGCGGCCCCGGTCGGGTTCAGAGTCTCCTTTCCCGGCCGGGGCCGGCCCTGGAGGACCAACACAAAGGACTTTCGCCATGACCTTCAGCTACACCGATACGGATGCCTATCCGGGCTACGCGAGCAAGCAGGAAGCACTGCGCGCCCTGATGGACGCGGCCGCCAACAGCCCGGCCCTGACGGACATCCTCTTCCGACTCAACAACTCCGACTTTGGCAGCTGGGGCGATGGGTCGATGTACTACGACCCCGCCGGTTCGTTCGCTTCCACCGGGGGCGGCCTGTAAGCCCTGCCGTTTTCCACACCACACACTCTAGGAGCACCCGATATGACCCTCAACGACAAGGCCTACATGGGGCCGAACAACGAAGTCTACATCAAGAAGGACACGGCGGTCGTGTCCAGGGTTCCCTCGCAGAACACCGACGACGCCGGGTCCGTCCCGGAAGCCGTGGAGGACGAAGTCACGGCGACCGAGTACGGTGACGGGTCGTTCCACCGAACGGTTCTCGAACTGGACTCCCTGGTCATCCCCACCGCCGACAAGGCGAGCGCCGGCGCCGGCGGGTCGGCCGCCATCTACACATTCCCCAAGGGCGCGATCCAGATCCTCGGCGGCATCCAGAAGTACGACAGCATGAAGGTGGACGGGACCGCCTGGGATGCCAATGTGGTCGTCGATGTTGCCGTGGGCAGTTCCGCCACGACCGCCAGCCAGGAAACCCAGGACACGGACGAGAGGGACATCATCGACAAGATGGACGTGTCCTTCGGCGGCGTCACGCTCAAGGAAGATCAGGACAAGTACGAGACCGCCATGGCCGTCATCGACGGCGCCAGTACGGCCGTCACGGCGTACCTGAACGCCAACGCCACCGCCGCCAGCGCCGAGCCCGGCTTCGGGTCGCTCACGTTGTCGGGCAAGATCGAAATCCTCTGGGTCAACCTCGGCTATGCCGGGGAGTAGCCCCTTCGACCGGGTCTTCGTTCTGAACCTGGACCGTCGGCCGGACCGGCTGGGGGCGTTCTATGCGTCCTTCAGCCGGTCGGGCTGGCCCTACGGATACCCCGAACGGTTCCGGGCACTGGACGGTAGGTTGTGCCCGAAGCCCGCCTGGTACAAATGGCAGGCCGGCGCGTGGGGCAGCCGCCAGACCCGTACCCGCCTGCTGGAGCAAGCCCTCAATGAAGGCTGGGACTCGCTGTGCTGGTTCGAGGACGATGCGATCTTCGCACCGGACTTCGCCGAGCGGATCGGCCCCTTCATGGCGGCCGTGCCCGACGATTGGGACCTGATCTACTTCGGCGGGCAGGTCCGCTACGCCCAGAGCCATCCCCCGGACCGAATGAACGACTTGGTCCTTCGCCCCTATGCCTGCACCGGCCTCTACGCGGTGGCGATGCGCCGGCCGCTGATGGAACGGGCCTACGGCCTGTTCGTCGGCCGAGACGATGCACTGGCCGAGCAGGTCTTCGCCAAGGCCAGCTACGGCGGGCAGGCGAACGTCTACATCCCCTCGCCCTGGCTCGTCGGCCACGCCCCGGGCGCTTCGGATACCTGTAGCCGCTACTACGGGCGGGCGCACTTCTGGAACCACGACCCCGCCGCCCCGACGGAAAAGACCATCAGCCATCTCATGCAACCGATCCACAGCGTTCGCATCTCCGGCGGTCGTGTCGTCGGCGAACGCCGGCTCGAAGCCGATCCGGCCGGCGGCGCTGCCCGGTTGGGCGACGAGGTGCCTGTCCCCCCGAAAGGACCGTGACCTTTGTACCTTCTTCGCGCCCTCGAACTGACCTCACTGTCCGTCTTCGGCGTCGCCTACGTGCTCGCCGAGACCGTCACCGCCACGCCCGAGCCGCTACTGAAGTTCGGCCCGCTGGGGCTGGTGGCGTTCATGATCGTCCAGAACTACCGCCAGTCCAAGGACTTGACGCGCGCCAACGAACGGCTGTCGGCGTCGTTGAGCCGCATCGCCGAGGCCCTGGAAGATCGCCCGTGCCTGCACGGCGACTCCCGCCTGCGGGTCCGCGAGAAGGAGAACCCAGCCCATGGCCGGTGAACCGATCGAACTGCTGCCGCTGCGCGCGCGCCCTGGGAATATCCACCAGTCCCGCGTCACGCTCGCCGGCGGGGCGCAGACCATCGAGTTGGGCGCGCGGTATCGCGCCGTCGAGCTGTGGCTCGATGCCGCCTCGCCCGACGTGCACTACCGGATCAACCCCGACGGGACCGAGACGGCCGCCGATACCGACGACCCCAAGCTCGAAGGCGGCGACGTGGCCGAGGATACCTTCGATGTGGGCACCGGCGTCTCGTACGTCTACGTCTACGCGGTCGGCGCCACCACCATCAACGTCAAGGCCTACGGGCGCGCGTAGGCGACAGGAGCACCCCCCATGCCTGGCATGATTGTCGAAAACACCACCGAACT
>CAZHRW010000244.1:0-6766 GCA_964535025.1 uncultured Planctomycetales bacterium | reverse complement strand
TGGGCGTTCAGTGACAGCGCCAACCAGGTGGCCCACTCGATGGCGGCCTTCGCCCCGGCGACGATCGCCGCCAACCAGCCCCCCGTCGCCGACGCCGGGGCGGATCAGCAGGTCACCGACACCGACGGCAACGGCTCGGCAGGCGTCACGCTCGACGGGTCGGCCTCCTACGACAGCGACGGCTGGATCGACAGCTATGTGTGGACCGAAGACGCCGTACAAATTGCCACCGGCGTCTCCCCGGCGGTCACCCTGGACGTCGGCGTCCACACCGTCACGCTGGAAGTCACCGACGACGCCTACGACACCGACACCGATTCGGTGGTGGTCACCGTCATGTCGCCGGCGATGATCAGCGACGGGACGTGGCAGAATGCGATCCTGCCGCTCCAGACCGACACGTTCACCGTCGAGTTCGATATGACGCCCGACGGCGACGCCATCGACGGCGTGACGGGCCTGTCCTACGGGACCGCCACGACGTACTCGGACATGGCCTGCATCGTCCGCTTCTACACGAACGGCCAGATCGAAGCGCGTGACGGCGGCGTCTACACCAACGACACCTCCGTGCCGTATGCGGCTTACGTGACCTACCACGTCCGCCTGGTGATCGACATCGCCAACGATCTGTACGACATCTACGTCACCCCGGACGGCCAATCCGAGATCACGCTCGGCACCGGCTACAGCTTCCGCACCGACCAGCTCGGCGTCGGCAGCCTGGACAACTGGGCCGTCTATGCCTATGTCCCCTCGCACGAGGTGGCCAACCTGACGATCACCGACTGACGGCGATCGACGTGCTGCACGACGGACGGCCGGGATGTCCGCGGAGGTCCCGGCCGTCGTCGTGTCGGGACGGCGCCCTTGCCAATGGGGCGTCGCCGGCTCACAATGCCACCATGAGCGTTTACAACCTTGTCAGTCTGCTCGGCCTGTTCATCCTGATGGCGGTGGCGTGGGCGCTGTCGCGTCAGCGGCGGCGGGTCAACGTGCGGTGTGTGGCGGCGGGGCTGGCGTTGCAGTTGGCGCTGGGGGCGGTGGTGTTCCTGGCGCCGCCGTCGCGGGCCGCGTTCGCGTGGATCAACGACGTGACCGTCGAGGTGCTCACGGCCTGCCAGGCGGGGCAGGTGTTCGTGTTCGGCGCGCTGGCCGACCCCGAGAAGGTGGGGGGGTTCTCGCTGGCGACGCAGGCACTGCCGCTGATCATCTTCTTCAGCGCCCTGATGGGGCTGCTGTATTACGTCGGCATCATGCCGGCGATCATCCGGGCGTTCGCGTGGGTGTTCGTGCGGGCGATGCGGATCAGCGGGGCCGAGTCGCTCTGTGCCGCGAGCAACATCTTCGTGGGGATCGAGTCGGTCACCGCCGTCCGGCCGTACCTGCAGCGGATGACCCGCTCGGAGTTCTGCACGATCCTCGCCGCCGGCATGGCCACGGTGGCGGCGTCGACGATGGCGGCGTACGTGGTCATGCTCCAGGATGTTTTCCCCGGCATCGCCGGGCACCTGGTCTCCGCCTCGATCCTGTCGGTCCCCGCGGCGGTGGCGATGTCGAAGCTCCTCTATCCCGACGACGGCCAGCCGGTCACGCTGGGCGGCACGGCCCGCTTCGCCATCGAGCGCGACCCGGGTCCCCTCGAGGCGGTCATCGCCGGGGCGATGGCGGGCGTGAAGCTCGTGGTGGGCATCGTGGCGCTGCTGATCGCCTTCCTGGGCATGATCGGCCTGATCGACCTGCTGCTGGGGTGGATCCACGACGGGCTGTCGCTGGCCGGGATCCTGGGATACCTCTTCGCGCCCCTGGCGTTCATCATCGGCGTGCCGTGGGCCGATGCGCCCCTGGCCGGACAGATGCTCGGCGTGCGGGCGGTTGCCACGGAGATCCCCGCCTACCTCCAGCTGCAGGAGGCCCTCGAAACCGGCAGCTTCACCAGCGCCCGCACCGGCGTCATTGTCGCCTACGCCCTGTGCGGCTTTGCCCACATCGCCTCACTGGCCATCTTCGTCGGCGGCACCGCCGCCCTCGCCCCCGACCGGCGGAACGACATCGCCGCCGTTGGCCCCCGAGCCCTGCTGGCGGCGACGCTGGCGTGCCTGATGACCGGGGCCGTGGCCGGGACGTTCTTCATCGGATAGCAAGCCGCTACCGTCTGGCTTTCCAGGCCTCGATCATCACGTCGACGTTCCGTCGGCACAGGTCGCTGTCGGCGAGGATGGAGTCGCCGGGGCCGAGGATGAAGCGGCCGCCGTCGGCGAGGGCGTCAAAGGCGTCGTCCACGGCGCGGCGGACCTGCTCGCCTGTGCCGCGCTCGATGATATGGTTGTTGTTGACACCGCCGTACAGCGTCATCTGTCCTCCGACGGTGCGCTTGATGAGCCCCAGGTCGGTCCGCCCGGCCATCGGATCGATGTTGGAATAGATGTCGAAGCCCAACTCGCCGAACATCTCCAGCAGGGGCATCGCGCCGGTGTTCATGATGTAGGTGTAGACGCGCCCCGCCTGGTGGGCCGTCCGGATCTCCCGCCGGAGGGGCTCGAAGAAGAACCGGCGGTACAGGGACGGCGACCAGAAGTCGGTGCTTTCGTACCAGCCGCGACGGTAGACCAGGTCGACCCCGGCATCGAGGTGGATCTCCAGGCGGGCCTGGTTCCATCGGGCGACGATGTCGACGAATCGCGCCATCACGTCGGGCTGCTCCATCGCCATCATCACCAGCGGCTCGATCCCCGTCATCCAGATCAGCGGGTCGCCCACGCCCCACAGCGTCCCGGCCAGCAGCAGCCCGTGCCGGTCGCAGAACCGCCGGGCCGTCGCCACCTCCCGCCGGTAGGCGTCCAACGGTTCGCCCGTCGGGGGCTGGAAGATCCGTTCGACCGCGTCGAGGTCCTCGCCGCCGCGGACGAGGTAGCGCAGCGAGCGGCTCGGCGGGACGTGGTGGTCGCTGAACAGCGGGGGGTACGGGTGAGCGTAGTCGCCTGTCCTGCGGACCTCCTGGCGGAGCGTCCCGGCGTCGGTGATGTACTCGGTGATCGCCACCTCGGCGGGCTCGGGGTCCCGCCGTTCGGTCCATTGGCGCGTCTGGTACGCGGCGGCGTTCATCGGCAGGTCGTGGATCGACACGGCGGTGTCGACGCCCAGATCGAGGTAGTACGTCGCCCGCGCGAACGGGTCGGGATGCAGCCGGTTGACGAAGTGCACGTACGGGTGGCCGACCCCCTCGAAGCACAGCGGCACGTGATCGACCGGCTCGCCCCGGACCGTCGCCAGGATGCGTTCCTTGGATGTCATCGGTTCGCGGCGTTTCGCCATGGGGGTTCTCCTTTTCGTGCGGGCTCACGCGCCAGTATCGTCGCCGGGGCGGAAAGGTCAACCGCCGGCCGGCGGTTGACCTTTCCGCCCCGGCGACGATACTGGCGCGTGAGCCCGCACGAAAAGGAGAACCCCCATGGCGAAACGCCGCGAACCGATGACATCCAAGGAACGCATCCTGGCGACGGTCCGGGGCGAGCCGGTCGATCACGTGCCGCTGTGCTTCGAGGGGGTCGGCCACCCGTACGTGCACTTCGTCAACCGGCTGCATCCCGACCCGTTCGCGCGGGCGACGTACTACCTCGATCTGGGCGTCGACACCGCCGTGTCGATCCACGACCTGCCGATGAACGCCGCCGCGTACCAGACGCGCCAATGGACCGAACGGCGGGACCCCGAGCCCGCCGAGGTGGCGATCACCGAGTACATCACCGACGCCGGGACGCTCCGCCAGGAGGTCCGCAGGACAGGCGACTACGCTCACCCGTACCCCCCGCTGTTCAGCGACCACCACGTCCCGCCGAGCCGCTCGCTGCGCTACCTCGTCCGCGGCGGCGAGGACCTCGACGCGGTCGAACGGATCTTCCAGCCCCCGACGGGCGAACCGTTGGACGCCTACCGGCGGGAGGTGGCGACGGCCCGGCGGTTCTGCGACCGGCACGGGCTGCTGCTGGCCGGGACGCTGTGGGGCGTGGGCGACCCGCTGATCTGGATGACGGGGATCGAGCCGCTGGTGATGATGGCGATGGAGCAGCCCGACGTGATGGCGCGATTCGTCGACATCGTCGCCCGATGGAACCAGGCCCGCCTGGAGATCCACCTCGATGCCGGGGTCGACCTGGTCTACCGTCGCGGCTGGTACGAAAGCACCGACTTCTGGTCGCCGTCCCTGTACCGCCGGTTCTTCTTCGAGCCCCTCCGGCGGGAGATCCGGACGGCCCACCAGGCGGGGCGCGTCTACACCTACATCATGAACACCGGCGCGATGCCCCTGCTGGAGATGTTCGGCGAGTTGGGCTTCGACATCTATTCCAACATCGATCCGATGGCCGGGCGGACCGACCTGGGGCTCATCAAGCGCACCGTCGGAGGACAGATGACGCTGTACGGCGGTGTCAACAACAACCATATCATCGAGCGCGGCACAGGCGAGCAGGTCCGCCGCGCCGTGGACGACGCCTTTGACGCCCTCGCCGACGGCGGCCGCTTCATCCTCGGCCCCGGCGACTCCATCCTCGCCGACAGCGACCTGTGCCGACGGAACGTCGACGTGATGATCGAGGCCTGGAAAGCCAGACGGTAGCGGCTTGCTATCCGATGAAGAACGTCCCGGCCACGGCCCCGGTCATCAGGCACGCCAGCGTCGCCGCCAGCAGGGCTCGGGGGCCAACGGCGGCGATGTCGTTCCGCCGGTCGGGGGCGAGGGCGGCGGTGCCGCCGACGAAGATGGCCAGTGAGGCGATGTGGGCAAAGCCGCACAGGGCGTAGGCGACAATGACGCCGGTGCGGGCGCTGGTGAAGCTGCCGGTTTCGAGGGCCTCCTGCAGCTGGAGGTAGGCGGGGATCTCCGTGGCAACCGCCCGCACGCCGAGCATCTGTCCGGCCAGGGGCGCATCGGCCCACGGCACGCCGATGATGAACGCCAGGGGCGCGAAGAGGTATCCCAGGATCCCGGCCAGCGACAGCCCGTCGTGGATCCACCCCAGCAGCAGGTCGATCAGGCCGATCATGCCCAGGAAGGCGATCAGCAGCGCCACGATGCCCACCACGAGCTTCACGCCCGCCATCGCCCCGGCGATGACCGCCTCGAGGGGACCCGGGTCGCGCTCGATGGCGAAGCGGGCCGTGCCGCCCAGCGTGACCGGCTGGCCGTCGTCGGGATAGAGGAGCTTCGACATCGCCACCGCCGCGGGGACCGACAGGATCGAGGCGGAGACCAGGTGCCCGGCGATGCCGGGGAAAACATCCTGGAGCATGACCACGTACGCCGCCATCGTCGACGCCGCCACCGTGGCCATGCCGGCGGCGAGGATCGTGCAGAACTCCGAGCGGGTCATCCGCTGCAGGTACGGCCGGACGGCGGTGACCGACTCGATCCCCACGAAGATGTTGCTCGCGGCACAGAGCGACTCGGCCCCGCTGATCCGCATCGCCCGCACGAACACCCACGCGAACGCCCGGATGATCGCCGGCATGATGCCGACGTAATACAGCAGCCCCATCAGGGCGCTGAAGAAGATGATCAGCGGCAGTGCCTGCGTCGCCAGCGAGAACCCCCCCACCTTCTCGGGGTCGGCCAGCGCGCCGAACACGAACACCTGCCCCGCCTGGCAGGCCGTGAGCACCTCGACGGTCACGTCGTTGATCCACGCGAACGCGGCCCGCGACGGCGGCGCCAGGAACACCACCGCCCCCAGCGCCAACTGCAACGCCAGCCCCGCCGCCACACACCGCACGTTGACCCGCCGCCGCTGACGCGACAGCGCCCACGCCACCGCCATCAGGATGAACAGGCCGAGCAGACTGACAAGGTTGTAAACGCTCATGGTGGCATTGTGAGCCGGCGACGCCCCATTGGCAAGGGCGCCGTCCCGACACGACGACGGCCGGGACCTCCGCGGACATCCCGGCCGTCCGTCGTGCAGCACGTCGATCGCCGTCAGTCGGTGATCGTCAGGTTGGCCACCTCGTGCGAGGGGACATAGGCATAGACGGCCCAGTTGTCCAGGCTGCCGACGCCGAGCTGGTCGGTGCGGAAGCTGTAGCCGGTGCCGAGCGTGATCTCGGATTGGCCGTCCGGGGTGACGTAGATGTCGTACAGATCGTTGGCGATGTCGATCACCAGGCGGACGTGGTAGGTCACGTAAGCCGCATACGGCACGGAGGTGTCGTTGGTGTAGACGCCGCCGTCACGCGCTTCGATCTGGCCGTTCGTGTAGAAGCGGACGATGCAGGCCATGTCCGAGTACGTCGTGGCGGTCCCGTAGGACAGGCCCGTCACGCCGTCGATGGCGTCGCCGTCGGGCGTCATATCGAACTCGACGGTGAACGTGTCGGTCTGGAGCGGCAGGATCGCATTCTGCCACGTCCCGTCGCTGATCATCGCCGGCGACATGACGGTGACCACCACCGAATCGGTGTCGGTGTCGTAGGCGTCGTCGGTGACTTCCAGCGTGACGGTGTGGACGCCGACGTCCAGGGTGACCGCCGGGGAGACGCCGGTGGCAATTTGTACGGCGTCTTCGGTCCACACATAGCTGTCGATCCAGCCGTCGCTGTCGTAGGAGGCCGACCCGTCGAGCGTGACGCCTGCCGAGCCGTTGCCGTCGGTGTCGGTGACCTGCTGATCCGCCCCGGCGTCGGCGACGGGGGGCTGGTTGGCGGCGATCGTCGCCGGGGCGAAGGCCGCCATCGAGTGGGCCACCTGGTTGGCGCTGTCACTGAACGCCCA
>CAZHRW010000243.1:0-6922 GCA_964535025.1 uncultured Planctomycetales bacterium | reverse complement strand
GCTGGTCGACGGCGAGATGTACACCGTCGTGGTGCTCAACGACACGTCGCGGTGGGGACGGCGGGCCGTGGGCAACCAGTATGCCGGCGGCACGGCCTTGTACACCGGTGCGGCCAGCCCGACGGCGGACGCCTTCTTCCGCGTGCACTGGCGGGCGGACCTGGCGACGGTGTTCGCCCGGAAGGTCTTCTACAACAACTCGTGGTGGGACGGCCATGACCCGCTGCCCGGAGCGACCGACGACGACGCCATCGCCGCCGACAAGCGGGCCCTCCGGCCGGGCGAGACGGCGACGTCGGCCAACACCACCGGCTACGCCCGCGGGGTCAACGGCATCATGGTCGACATCGACGGCCTGGCCGCCCCCGACGGGCTGACCGCCGCCACGGTGGGCGATTACTTCGGCTTCAAGGCCGGCCGCACCAGCGACCCGAGCTCCTGGCCGGTCGCGCCCGCGCCGAACGCCGTGACCGTCCGACGGGACGCCGGCGACGGCGGCAGCGACCGCGTGACGCTCATCTGGGACGACGGCGTGCTGCGGGCGACCTGGCTGGAGGTGACGGTGAAGGCGTCGCCCGCGACGGGCCTGGTCGTCGACGACGTGTTCTACTTCGCCAACCTGCCCGGCGACGCCGACGGCAACCGGGCGGTCGACCTGGACGATTTCGCACGTCTCAAGCGGCACTTCGGCCACGGCGGCGGGGCCCCGGCCGAGGGCGATTTCGACGTGGACCACGACGTGGACCTCGACGACTTCGCCATCCTCAAGCGCAACTTCGGCGACGCCCTCAAGCCGCCCGCCGTCGACGGCACCGTCGATCTGCTCGTCGCCGCCGAGACGGCCGAGCCCGACGAGCCCGCACGGCCCGTCCGTCGCAGGATCCATCGCCGCCGGCGCGCCCGCGGCACGCCGCCGCCGACACTGGACCTGGTGGCCGCGTCGCGCCTTCGCGGCCGGGCCTGAAGCCCGGCGTGCTCACGTCCCGAAATGGGCCTTGAGCAGGGCGAAGTCGTCCAGGTCGACGTCGCCGTCGCCGTCGAAGTCGCCGTCGGCCCAGCCGCCGGGTCCGCCGAAGTGGGTCTTGAGGACGGCGAAGTCGTCGAGATCGACGCGGCCGTCGCCGGTGGCGTCGCCGGGGCCGTAGTGATCGACCAGCAGGACGCGGCTGGTGAAAGGCGCGAGGACGAACGTGCCGGTGACGGCCTGGCCGTCCAGGTCCATGTACTGCCCGCCGCCGAGGTCGAGGGTCATCGGGTCGAACGTGTCGTTGACGAACACCTCGGGTGTGCCGCGCGGATCGCTCGGCGTGGGCGGGGCGGCCAGGGCGATCGGGGCGAGCTTGCCGTGGGCGTCGGCCCAGGGGTACTGGGCCTGGAACTCGGCCAGCGTGATCGGCGGCTCCCACCGCCAGCTGGCGGTGGCGGGGGTGATGTGGGTGTCGGTGGTGAGGTGGATGTAGTAGTTGCCGTCGACGGTGCCGTAGTCGAAGTCGGTCTCGAACAGCAGCGTCCGCTGGTCGGGCGCCGCGGCGACGAGGATGTTGTCGCGGATGACGTGCTCCTGGGGCGTGTAGTCGTCCCGGCCGGCGAGGAAGAACTGGGCGCGGTCGCAGTCGAAGAAAAGGTTGTCGCGGACCTCGCTGGTGAAGTTGTTCTCGAAGAAGATCCCGAACCCGCCGGACCGCAGCACGGTGTTGCCGACGATGACCTGGTCCTTGAACTCGGCGAGGAACTCCGTCCAGATCCCGTGGGCGAGGTTGGCCCACGGCCCCGAGGAGTCCATCCCGCCGCGGGTGTCGCGGATGATGTTGTAGCGGATGGTCGAGTTGTCGCAGTTGGTGTAGATGGCGGCCCCGTCGTTGAGCGTCGACATGGCGTGGTCGATGACGTTGTATTCGACGTAGTTGCCCGGCGAGCCGAGGATGATCCCCGCGTAGCCGGTGGCGTCGATGCGGTTGGTCTGGATATGGAGGTTGCGGGCGTTGGACACAACGATGCCGGCGGCGTGCCAGGGCCCCTCGCCGCCGTAGCCGTCCACGACGCCGGTGTTGATCAGCGTGTTGCCTTCGATGAACGACGGGGCGGTGTGGAGGGTGTCCTCGTTCCAACTGATGGCGACGTTGAGATTGTCGCGGAAGAGGCAGTCGCGGACGACGGCGCCGTTGACGTTCCACGTCGCCCGCAGGGCCGCCCCGCCGGCGTCGGAGCCGATGGCCTCGAAGCGGCAGCCCTCGACGACGGCCGAGCCGGTGATGCTCAGCCCGCTGTCGCGCTGGTGGGCGAAGGCGATGTTGCGGACGGTCGCGCCGTTGACGCTCAGGCCGGTATCCCGTCGCGAGACCTCGACGCGCATCGTGTGGGGGTCGGCGCCGCCGGGCGGGTAGAACAGCAGTCGTCCGACGGACGCGTCGTGGTAGTACTCGCCGGGGTAGTCGAGCTCTTCGAGTTTGTTGTCGAGGTAGAAGCCCCAGCCCCGCATGGTGCCGGGCATGATGTGGATGATGCTGCTGCCGTCGAGGTGGAGGTAGCCGCCGGCGATGCTGGTGGTGTAGTCGAGGACGTTGCGGGTCTCGAACCACCAACTGTGGCGTCGCCAGCGGACCTGGGCGCCCCGCCAGTAGCCGTCGGCGTTGTGGGGGTGGTCGAGCAGCTCGTCGCAGCGGATGACGGTGTTGGACCCGTCGGAGTCCTCGGTCCAGCTTCGGGTCCGCGCCCAGCCGGTGTTGGGCCAGCGGGCGAGGGTCATCAGCTCGCCGTCGGCGTAGACGTAGCCGATCGACCCGCTGACGTCGGCGATCCACACATCGTCGAACAGGTGCGTCCAGCCGCTGACCGGTTCGGCCCCGCTGACGACCGGCAGGTCGCCCTGGCCGTACGCGTCGAGCGTCACGTTCGTCGCGCCGATCGACGCCGTCTCGCGGAACACGTCGCCCCGCCGCAGCAGCAGTGTGTCGCCCGAGCGAAGCCGCGACGCCGCGTGGCCGATCGTCCGCCACGGTGCCGCGTCGCTCGTGCCGGCGGCGGCATCGTCGCCGTCGTTGGCGACGTAATAGGTCCCCGCCGTCGCGGCGGCGGCAGACAAGGTCCCCACAATACACGCGCAGAGTGCACACCGCTTGAACATGGTTTCCGTCCTCCGTCGCGATTGTACCATGGCGAGGTGAATTGGGGTCCGGCCACCCCATGAAAAAGCCGTCCGCGGCCGGTGGGCCACGGACGGGGGGGGAATCCTACACCCGACACGATTCGAACGTGTAACCTTCGGTTCCGTAGACCGATGCTCTATCCAATTGAGCTACGGGTGCTTGTGCCGATCCGACGACGGCCGCGCCGCCCGGACCGCAGCACTATAGTGTACCGCCTTGCCCGCCCAAGTCAACCGGCCGGGCGGCGTTTTTCGCCGGTCCGCCCGCACGGCGGCGGTTAGGGGCGGGTCCTGGCTTGTTCGCGACCGCCCAAAGCGGGATAATCCACCCAGACAGGCCGATGTCCACGGACCAGGAGGTACGGCGATGGCGCGAAAAGCTCCGAAGACGCGGGATGCGGTGCTCGTGGCGATCGCGGCGATCGCGGCCGCCGCAGCGCTGACGGCGGGGGCGGCGCCGCCGGCCGAGCGGGTGCACCCGACGGTGGCCGCACTGCGGGCTGGCGCCGAAGCCCTTGACGAAGCAGGACTTCCGTCCTACGCCCGCAAGCAGCGGGCCGCGGCCGACGCCCTCCAACTGCGGGCTGCCGCCAGCGAGACGCTCGCGGCGGCCGACGTGGAAACGCTGGAGGCGCTGAACAGGTCGCTGACCTCCGCCGCGAGGATGTGGGAACGAACCGACGGGCGAAAGGCCGCGGTCCTCGCCCGCGAGGCGGCGACCGTCGAACGGGCCATCGCGGCCGTGCGCCCGCTGGTGGGGCCCGACGCGGACGGCGGCGCGGTCCACCTGGCGGTGCTGACCGTCCGGATCGAGGCCCCCGCCGGCGGCCGGCCGGGGCGGATCGTCCTCGCCGAGCCGGCCATGACGTTTACAAAGCCTGAGGAAATAACCGCTTACCTGCAGTCCACCGCCGAGGTCTTCAGCGAGGCGACGGTCGTGTTCCAAGTCGACGACGGCGCGACCTTCGCGACGGTGCGCCGGGCGGTCCACGCCGTCGCCGACGCGCCGCTGAACGGGCCGATGCGGATCGAAGGGCTCGAGCTCCGCACCGCCGCGCCGGCCCATCGCCTCGGCCCGACGCCGGCGGGCCCGCTGCCGGAGGACCTGCGGCCGGCGCGGCGGCCCTGAGCCGCCCGCCGCTTGCGCGGATCGACCATGCTGCCATCGGTGATTCAATTTGCTCGGCCGCTCCTGCTGATGGCCCTCGCGCCGGCGATCGCGGCGATCTGGTGGCGCCGGCGCCGCGCGGCCGGCCGGCGACCGGGGGCGCCGCTGCGGTGGACGGCCGGCGGGCTGGTGCTGATCGCCCTGGCGGGGCCGGAGCTGCGATGCAGCGGCGACCCGACGGCGGTGGTGCTGCTGGATGCCTCCGCCAGCCAGGGCCGCCCCGCCACCTGGGACGGCCCGATCCCCGACGGATGGACCGTCGAGCGGATCCGCTTCGCCGCCGGCCTCGAAGGCCGCGGCGGGACCCTCGACCGGACGCGAACCGACCTGGCGCCCGCCCTGACGATGCTGGCCGAACGCGACCGCCCGCCGACGGCGGCGATCATCGTCAGCGACGGGCGGTTCACCGACGCCGAGACCCTCGAACCCCTGCTGGGCCGCATGGCGCGGCGGGGGACGCGATTCCTGTGGGTGGGCCGCGCCGGCGGGGGCGCCGACGCCCGCGTGACGGACCTGACGGCGGCGATCGGCGCCGACGGCGTCGTCGAGGTGACGGCGACGGTCGCGGCCGACGCGGCGATGACGCGGACCGTCGCGATCGGGTGGGGCGCCGGCGGCGAGCCCGTCGCCACGGGCCGGGTCCGCCTCGAGCCCGGCGAGCCGTCCACCGTAGCCGTGCTGACGACGCGGCCGGACGGGCGGCTGGGGTGGCTGCGGGCCCAACTGCTGGAGGACGACCTGCTGACGGCCAACAACCGCCTGGTGCTGCCGGTCCGGTCGACGGCGCCGACGGTGCTGTGGGTGGCGGCGGCCGACGCCGCGGCGCCGACGGCGCCGGACGACTGGCGGGTGCGACAGGCCGCGTTCGAGGCGCTGCCGGCGGACCCGTCGGCGCTGCTGGCCTACGACGCGATCGCCGTGGTGGACGCATCGGGCGAGGCGCTGTCGGCGGCCCAGCGGGCGGCCCTGGCCGGGTACGTGAACCTCGGCGGCGGGTTGGTGCTGATCGGCGCGGGGCCGTACGGGCCGCGGGGGCGGGCCGATCCGCTCAACGGCGTGCTGCCGCTGCGGATCGAGCCGCGGCCGCGGCGGCCGCTGGACGTGACGGTCCTGCTGGATGCCTCGGGGTCGATGGCCCACCCCGCCGCCGACGGCGGGGGGCGGAAGTTCGACCTCGTCCGCCGCGCCGTGATGGCCATGGCCCGGGAGGGCCTGCGGGAGGGCGACCACCTGCGGGTGTTCACCTTCGCGGCCATCACGGTCGAGCGGTTCAAGCGGCACGTGACCGCGGCGGACCTGGCGGACCTGGGGGAGATCCTTCGCAAGGTCGAGCCGGCCGGGGCCTCGTGGATCAACACGGCCCTGCACCGCGCGTGGGACCGCACCGGTTCACCGTCGGCCGATCGCGTCGTGCTGGTATTCGGCGATCTGCGGACCGGGCCGTTCGACGCCGACCGCTGGGCCCGGCGGCTGTCGGCCGCCGGCGTGCACCTGGCGGTCGTCGCCGTGGGCGACGGCGACGCGGACGGGCCGCTCAAGCGGCTGGCCGACGAGGCCGGCGGGTGGTTCGAATGCCGCGCCGACGTGGCCGAGGCGGGGGCGCTGCTGGGTCGGCTGCTCGACGAGACCCGCCGGACGCCGCTCATCCGTCGCGTGGACGTCGTCCGCCCGACCGGGTTGGTGTTCGGTCGCGAGTGGATCACGCTGCCGGCGGTGGACGCCCGCCTGGCGGCGGAGGCGCGGCCGCCGTCGGAGGTGCTGGCGGTCGCCGGCGACGAGGCGCCCCTGCTGGCCTGTCGCGACGGCGCCGGGCGGGTCGTGCACCTGGCGGCGCCGCTGGAGGGGCCGCACAATCGCACCTGGCGGACGGCGGTCGACGCGCGGGCGCTCCTGGCCGCCGCCGTGGGCTGGGTGCGGCCGCCGGCGGGGGACGGGCGCTACGGCGGCGAGCTGCGGCGGGAGGGGACGCGGGGGATGATCGACGTGACGGTCGAGGCCGCCGGCGAGCCGGTCCACGCTCTGGCCCTGACGGCCTGGACGACGGATGCCGACGGGATGGTGCACGAGACGGCCCTCGAGCCGGTCGCCCCGGACCGCTACGCCGGCGTCCTGACGGCGCCGACGGACACGGCGGCGCGGATCCGCGTCGGCCCGGCGGGGCGCGAGGCGGTCGTCTGGACCGGCGTGGTGGCCGGCGGCTACGGGCGGGAGTTCGCCGCGACGGGCGTCGACGCCGACGCCCTGGGTGCGGTCGCCTCGGTGACCGACGGGCACGTCGTCGACGCCGACGACGTCGCGGCCCACCTGCGGGCCCTCGACGCCGCCGGCCGTACGCCGCTGGCATCGTGGGTGCTCGCGGCGGCGCTGGCGGCGGCCCTGGCCGACTGGGCTACGACACGCGCCACATCGCCGCCCGCAGCGGACCGCCGGCGGCGCCCACGTGCTCCATCCAGCCCGCCCACGCGGTCTTGAAGGCGTCCAGGTCGGGCACGTAGGGCAGGATATCCAGCAGGCGGACGTTGTTGAGCATGTCGACCCCCTCCACCCACAGGCGGCTGCCGCGACGGCGGAGCAGCTTGACGCAACTGATCGCGATCCGCCCGGGCCGG
>CAZHRW010000242.1:0-14359 GCA_964535025.1 uncultured Planctomycetales bacterium | reverse complement strand
CGACTCGCCGGCGCGCGGCGAACATGGCCGGTTTTTCATCGCCCAACCATCAGTCCATTGTTCCGGAGTCAACGCTTCCGGTCAATGCCCCTTATGGTCTGTTTCTCTAGGGGATATGGAAGCGTGAACTGGGAGACCTGGTAAACGTGGTGGAGACCACGGTAGCTCACAACGGATCGCTCACCGAGAACGTCCGTCTGAAAAGAAACTGCACCCGGATTCCGGCATTCTTGACGCCCTCGGTTTGCGATGGTATGCTGGAAACGATCGCAATTGTCGTGACAAAACGCACGCTTTGTTCAGAAAACCACATTTCCTTTCCTTCTTTCGGAGAACACCATGATTCGCACTTTCGTTTTCGCCACATGTGCCTCGTTTGCCGCCACCGCCTTCTGCGCGGATGCGCAGCTCGCTCCTGCCGAGCCGGAGGACATGGTTCGCATTTTTAATGGCGCCGACCTGACCGGTTGGGACGGCAACCCGAAACTGTGGTCGGTGCAGAATGGGGTGATTCGCGGCGAGACGACCCCGGACAATCCGGCGCCCGGCAATACGTTTCTCATCTGGAAAGGCGGCAAGACGGGCGATTTCGATCTCCGGCTTTCATTCCGGCTCGACGCGGCGAATAACTCGGGCATCCAATATCGATCGAAGCACATCACCGAGGGCAAGCCTCGCAATCCTTGGGTGGTGCGCGGCTATCAGCATGAAATCCGCAACGAAGATCGCCTGCCGAACGTCGCAGGGTTCATCTATGACGAGGGCGGCAAACGAGGCCGTATTTGCCTGGCTGGTGAGAAAGCCGTCTGGCAGAAGGAAGGTGGCAAGAAAGTCAACGACACGCTGATTGACGCCGAGGAGTTTCAGAAGCTGTTCAAACTGAACGACTGGAACGACGTCGTTATTATTGCCAAGGGAAATCACATCCGCCATTATCTGAACAACCGTTTGATCCTCGATTTCACCGACAACGATCCGGATCTGGCCCTGCTGAACGGCGTGCTGGCCCTTCAGCTTCATGCCGGGAAGCCGTTCTGGGTGGAGTTCAAGGACATTCGCATCAAGGCCCTCGACTGATTCGCATTGCTGTCATCCGGAATCGTCCCCACGGGCACGCTGCTGTCAAGATGCACGTGCCCGTGCTCGATTCATGCTTCTTGCATGCAATACCGTACTTTTGCCTTCCCCATGGTTCCCGACTTGCAGGAGGATTCCAACATGCGTCCCCTTTCCCGCCGATCCGACGGTGACGCCCTGGCCGGGCCTCGAACTCATCGCCGCCGGCCGCGGCGAGCTGTTCGTCAAGGCCGACGGCACGGAGAAGGTCCAGCCGGAGGAGGGGCTGGCCGTCGGCGACGTCGACGGTGACGGGCTTAACGAGGTGGTGTGCGGGACGCACTGGTACAAGCTCATCGACGGCCGCTGGGAGGGCCACAGGTTCGCCGGCGGGTACATCACCACGAAGGTCGCCATCGCCGACGTCGACGGCGACGGCGCTAACGAGATCATCCTGGCCGAGGGCGATCCGTGCGTGTACGGCAAGACCCAGGGCGGCAAACTGGCCTGGTTCAAGCCCGGCGACGAGATCACCGCGCCGTGGACCGAGCACATCCTGCTGGAGAGGCTGCACGACGCCCACTCCCTG
This sequence comes from uncultured Planctomycetales bacterium, assembly GCA_964535025.1. GTDB lineage: Bacteria > Planctomycetota > Phycisphaerae > SM23-33 > FEN-1343 > JAAYZK01. The sequence continues at coordinate 12,714 of CAZHRW010000242.1, read as the reverse complement.
CAGGCCGGCGACGTGTGCGGCAGCGGGCGGGTCGACCTGGTCTGCGGGGAGGTCGGCGTGGCCACCAAGACCGACAGCTACGTCCGCCCGCCGCGGCTGATCCTCCTGGCCAACGAGGGCGGCGGCCGCTTCACCCCGCACGTGATCGACGAGGGCACCGGTATCCACGACGCCGCGTTGGCCGACATGCGCGGCCGCGGGGTGCTCGACATCGTCGGCAAGCCCCTGCACGGCGACGAGAAGTGGCACGTGCACGTGTACTTCAACGACGGGGGACACTAAGCCGGCCGCCCCAGCGTCCACCGCACCAGGCGGGCGAAGAACGCGGCGTAGTGGCAGCCGACCTCGACCTCGCCGCCGCCGGGGGCCTGGGCGGCGACGCGGGGCGTGCCCCAGTCGACGAAGCCGCCCACCCAGTGGGGGGCGACGTCCGTGGCCAGCGCCGCGGTCCGCCCGCGGCCGTGACGGCCGAGCACCAGCAGCGGGGCGGCGTCGCCGACGGCGAAGCGGTAGCGCCCGGCGTCGACGGTGACCTCGAGGTGGCGGGCGCGGAGGATCGTCTCGGCGTCGTCGCGGGCGGCGAGGCGGTTGTAGCCGCCGATCGTCGGCGGGACCTGCCAGGGCAGGCCGTCGAGGATGGGATGGTCGGCGGCCGGTTCGATCACGCAGCAGGTGGCGGCATTGACGCGGTCGTCGGCGTCGAGCATCGTCACCGGCAGGACCTCGGCGAGGCGCGAGCGGTGGTACTCGCCCGCCCGCCCGTGGAACGATTCCCACCCGCCGATCATCAGCAGCCCCGCCCCGTCCCGCACGGCGTCGGCGACGGCGTCGGCGTCGCCGGGGCGGAGGTTGTTGACAGGGTAGTCGCTGAGAATGTATAAGCCGTACGCCCTGTCGGCCAGGCGCGATGCGATGGGTTCATCGCTCGCGAGGTAGTCGAACGCGAGGTCCGCGTGGGTCATCACGCCGCCCAGGTAGGCGGCGGCGGTGGTGAGGGTCGTGTCGCCGGCGTAGAGGATGTCGGATGCGGGTGTCATGGCCACAGCGTAGTGGAGGCCCGGCGCGGCGTCAACGCAGCGCCGGGCGGAGAGGAGCAGTACACCAGTGAGAGGTAACGCCATTGTCGGTCAATCCGGGGGGCCCACCAGCGTGATCAACAGTTCGCTGGCCGGGATCGTCGAGGCGGCGCGTGATGTGGCGGACATCCCGGCGGTGCTGGGCATGCGGTGGGGGATCGAGGGGTTCATGGCCGGCGACGTCGTCGACCTGACGGCCGAATCGGCCCGGACGATCGCCGCCCTGCGGCGGACCCCGTCGTCGGCGCTGGGCTCGTCGCGCCACAAAGTCACCGACGCCGACCTGCCGGTGATCCTCCAGACGCTCCGGCGGTTCGATATCCGCACCCTGTTCATGATCGGCGGCAACGACACGATGGACACGATCCACCGCGTCACCGCCTACGCCGCCGAGCAAGGGTACGCATTGTGCGGGATCGGCGTGCCCAAGACGGTCGACAACGACCTGTACGGCACGGACCACACGCCCGGCTACGGCAGCGCGGCCAGGTACGTCGCCCTCAGCGCCCAGCAGGCCGGACGGCTGGCGCGGGACATGCAGAAGGTCGACCAGTTCGTGATCTACCAGTCCATCGGCCGCGACGCCGGCTGGCTGACCGCCGCGGCGGCCCTGGCCAAACGCACCAAGGCCGACCCGCCGCACCTGACCTACCTGCCCGAACGCGTCTTCGACGCCGACCGCTTCCTCGCCGACGTCGAGGCCGTCTACCGAACGCACGGGTTCGTCGCCATCGCCTGCGGCGAGGGGCTCAAGTACGCCGACGGCACGCCCGTGTCGGCCAGCCGGACCACCGACAAATTCGCCAACGTCGAGTACGGCGCCATGGGCGGCTCGTCGGTGGGGCTGAACCTCCACCGGATGATCGCCGACGCGTTCGGCTGGCGGGGGGAGTTCCAGATCACCGAATCGCTGTGCATGGCCGCGATCGACCGGGCGACGACGACCGACCTCCAGGAGGCCTACCTGTGCGGGCGGGCCGCGGTCGACCTGGCCGCCCGGGGCCAGACCGGCGTGATGGTGACGCTGGTCCGCACCGCCAACGATCCCTACGCCTGCACCACGGGCACCGCGCCGCTGGCCGATGTCGCGGTGCGGGCCAAGCCGATGCCCGACGCGTACATCAATGACGCCGGCAACTTCCCCACCGAGGCCTTCTTCGACTACGCACGGCCGCTGGTGGGCAAGTTGCCGAGGTATGCCGCCCTCAAATACAGGAAATACAAACCGGCGACCCGCTGAGGCGCCACGGAAGGATCATGCCATGAACACGAAAGACGCCCGATACACCCGGTTCGCCCTCTGCCGCGAGATGACCGAGACGGTCGACGTCGCCAAGGCGTTCGACCCCGCCCGCACCGCCGACGTCGCCAAGGCCATCGCCAAGGTGGGGCGGGTCATGATGACCGGCGAAGGGTCCAGCCGGATCTTCCCGGCCAAGAACGCCCGCCGCAAGGCCCTCACCTGGGGGCTGGACCTGCAGGTGGCCACGGACGGCTCCCGCCAGGCGGCGACGTACGACCTGAGCCGCTTCGCCACGCTGCTGGCGTCGAACTCCGGGCGAACGCAGGAGGTCGTCGTCCTGGCCAAGGCCCTCAAGGACGCCGGTCACAAGCACGTGTACGGCCTGACGGCCAACGCCGACACGGTCCTGGAGGCGAACACCGCCTCGACCTTCGTCCTGACGTGCGGCTGGGAGAAAGCGGTCGCGGCGACCAAGAGCGTCGCCGAGCAGGCGATGCTCTACCAGTCGATCGTCTCCCACGTCGCCGGGCGGGACATGGCCGCGGACCTGGCCGGCCTGGACGCCAGGCTCGCCGAGGCCCTGTCGGTGGCGATTTCGGCCGACGTCGTCAAGAAGGCCGCCGCCGCCGGGACGATCTACTTCGCCGGGTACAACGACGGCGTCGCCGAGGAGCTGACGCTCAAGACCAACGAGATCACCCGCAAGCGGTCCGACTTCCTCGAAGGCACCTACGCGGTCCACGGGATCGAGGAGATCATGGACGCCTCGGACGTCGTCTTCGTCGTCGACCCGATCCGCGAGGAGGTGGGCAAGTTCGTCGACGTGCTGGTCAAGGGCGTGGGGCTGACGGTCGTGGCGATCGCCACCGAGAAGATCGACGGCCTGGAGACGATCGTCGTGCCCGACGCCGGCGAGATGAACCCCTACGTCTTCCTCGCCGCCGGCTGGAACCTCCTGGTCGAGATCGGACTCGCCCTCGGCATCAACCTCGACAAGGCCGAGCGCGCCCGGAAGGTCGGCAACGAGTTCACCGGCTGAGGCCGCGGGCTCGGATCTCAAATTTCAGATCTCAGATTTGAGATTTGAGATATTTCAGATTTCAAATCTGACATCTGAGAGTTCCGGTCGGACGGCTGATATCCGATGTCCGCCCGCCGGTGCGCCCTGATCCTGAGACGGCGTGGGCGGGCCGTCGGGGACATCCTCCGGCCGTCGTGGGGCCCCCGGGCGCTTCAGGCCTTGGCCTGGGCGAGCTTGGCCTCGATCTTCGCACGCGCCGTCCTGTAGGCCGTCTGCAGGGCGGCGTCCCATTGCGCGTCGGTGGCGTCGGCGGGGACGAGCTTGAGGGCCATCTTGCGGGCGATCTGCCACGCCTGGCGATCGGCGGCCTTCTCGGCGGCGGCGGAGACGTAGCAGCCCTGCGGGCCCGCCGTCGGCGGCCCGCCGGCCGCACCGCGGGCGGGGACCGCGATGGGCGCGCGGGCGGGGGCGACCTGGTTGGCTTCGAGGTAGCGGCGGACGGCCTGGGCGGGGATCCGCACCGACCCGGCGATCGAGTAGGCCTCGAGTTGCCCGGCCTTGACCATCCGGTACACGGTGGGCCGCGAGACGTTGAACACCTTGGCGACCTCGGAGACGCGCAACAGTTTCGGTGTATCCATAGCCAACCCTCGACGGTGGACGCCGGATTGGGACCTGATCATGTCTATCGTCCGTGCCGGGTGTTTCAGGTGAGTCAAACTGTTCACACGCGTCGCGCCGGCCGGCGTCCACCGTCCGCCGCGTCGTCCTGTCAGGAATGCATCACGCGTTGCAGGGCGGGGGTTTTCCTCGCGTCGGGTGACGGCCGGCCCCGATGAACAGGGCGAGCGGGCGGCCGCGAGGACGGGGCGGGCGCGGCGGCCCGCGTGGCGACGGATCGCCGGAGGGGTGCCGGACCCGAACCGTTTGAGTCTCGACAGGAGCCGTCACATGGTCGGATCAACGACGACGTGGATGATGGGACGATGGGTGCAGGCGGTGATGCATCTCATCCGGTGCCTGCTGGGCGCGGCCGCGCTGGCCGGATGGGCGCTGTGTCACGTGCTGACGCCGTTCCTGCCCGCGCCCTGGCCGGGTTCGCTCGATGCGCTGCTCCCGCAGGCCGTCCGGGTTCCGGGGGGGCTGGGGCAGTGGACCGCGACGGCCGGGGCGTCGCCGGGCCGATGGGTCCGGCGGGGCGGCGTCGGCTGGCTCGCACGGGGCCACGCCGGCGAGCCGACAGGGCTGCATCCCGGCCCCGGTCCGCCGGGCGGGATGGGGCTGTGGTCGGCGACCGCGACGGTCGCCCGCTCGCCTCCCGGCCGTCCTGCCGCGATCGGCGTGCGCCTGCCTATCGCCGCCGTGCCCGCCTGCGGCCGGGGCGGTGTTTCCATCGCCGGTGGAGCCAGCCGAAGTACTGCCCGGGGCAGTCGCGGACGAGCTGCTCGATGTGGCGGGTATAGGTCTGGGTGATCCAGTGCACGGGCCCCTCGCGGGCGGCCCACTGGTCGGGGGTGATGGCGGCGGCGACGCCGAGCTCGAAGCGGAAGGTGTCGTCGAGCCGCCGGGCGTAGGTGACGAAGATGGGGATCTCGTAGCGGATGGCCAGCAGGGCGATGGATCGGAACGTGCTGGCCGGACGACCGAAGAAGTCGACGAACACCCCGCGGGGCCCGGCGTCCTGGTCGGCGATGAAGCCGACGACCCCGCCGCGGCTGAGCACGTCGTCGACGACGGCCGCGGCGCCCCGCTTGTCGACGATCCGCAATCCCTCGGACTGGCGGAGGGACCGGAGGTAGCGGTCGAGGTAGCGGTTATCCAGCGGCCGTGCGACCGCCGCGACGGGAAAGCCCAGCGCGGCCAGAGCGTAGCCGCCGACCTCCCAGTTGCCGAAGTGGCCCGTCAGCAGGATCGCGCCTTGGTCCGACATCAGCAGGTGCCGCAGCAAACCCTCGGGATTGGCGAAGCACAGGTGGTCGGCGAACCGGCGGGCGCTGAGCCGGCGGTCCATGACGAGCGTTTCGACCGCCAGCAGGACGGCCGACTGCATCGCCTCCAACGCCACCTGGCGCACCCGCGCCGCCGGCCAGTCGCCCATGGCGGCGGCGATGTGCTCGACGGCCCGCCGCCGGTGGCGGCCGCTGACGTGAAACGCCAGCGTCCCGGCGGCCCGCCCCAGCGCGTAAACGACCCTCACGGGCAGCATCCGGACGAACATGCCCGCGACGCGCACCAGCACGTAGAGCACCCCATCGGCGACGGTGTTCGATACTTTGGCCATGAAAACGAAACCGGACCTCCGGACGGATATACTCGCGGCGGCGTCGTGATGCAAGCTCGGACGGGTAAGGTTTCTGCCGAACTGGGCTGTCGCAATGACGCCCGCGGGCCGTTACAATCCGTCCCATGGCCACCGAACGACGCTATATCAACACGCTGACGCCCAACGAGTCGATCGACGAGGTCTTCCTCGTCCGCGACAAGGACCTCCGCACGACCGCCAACGGGGCGTACTACATCATGTGCACGCTGGTGGACAAGAGCGGCACGCTGCCGAGCCGCATGTGGCAGGCGAACGAGGCGATCTACAAGGCCATTCCCGTCGACGGGTTCATGCGGGTCCGCGGGCGCACCGAGACCTACCGCGGGAACCTGCAGTTCATCATGGAGGCCCTCCAGCCGATCGCGGCCGAGAAGGTCGACCTGGCCGACTTCATGGCCACCACGGCCGGCGACATCGAGGCGATGTGGGCCGAGGTCGTCGAGATCCTCCGCGAGGTCAGGAACCCCCACCTGCGACGGCTGATCAAGAAGGTCCTCGAAGACCACGCGCTCGTGGCCGCCTTCAAGCAGTCGCCCGCCGCCATCGAGATGCACCAGGCCTACATCGGCGGCCTGCTGGAGCACACGCTGCACGTCATGCGCCTGGCGGTGGCGGTCCTGCCGTTCTATCCCCAGCTCAACGCCGACCTGCTGCTGACCAGCGCCTTCCTGCACGATGTGGGCAAGACCGCCGAGTTGACCCGCGACCTGACCTTCCGTTACACCGACCGCGGCCAGCTCGTCGGCCACATCACCATCGCCGCCATCTGGGTCCAGCAGAAGGCCGACCTGGTCGCCGAGGAGACCGGCGAGCCGTTCCCGGCCAAGACACTCGACCTGCTCCAGCACATCATCCTCAGCCACCACGGCGTGCACGAGTACGGCTCGCCGAAGCTGCCGGCGATCCCCGAGGCGATGGCCCTGCACTTCCTGGACAATCTCGACGCCAAGATGAACATGTTCGAGCGGCTCATCACCACCGACACCGACGCCGAGAGCAACTTCACCAACTACTACCGCGCCCTGGAGGTCCGCATCTACAAGCACTCCAACGCCCTCGACGGCGACGGCCCGGCCGGCCTGTTCACCCCCGGCGTTGACGCCGATGCGTGACGCCGGACCGCCGGCGCACCGGGCGATCGCCAAGAGGATTGGGTCGGAGCTGCTGATGTTGACGACAGGGATAGCCACAAAGGGCACAAAGATAGAACGGAAAGAACAGCAACGACACAGCCAAGCCACAGAGTTCACAGAGGGCTCAGAGAGAGACGGCAACACGTGACGTGAACCTTCGTCTCTCTGTGTTTTCCGTGGCCTCTGTGGCACAAGCCGTTGCCGTTTTTTGCCTTTGAGTTCTTTGTGCCCTTTGTGGCTCTCCTGGCCGTGGTTGTTCGAAGCGCCGCCGACCCACGGAAATGTGATGAGAGCCGCCAGTTCCGCCGCTCGTCTACTGCGGCTCGGCCGGTGGGGCGACGATGACGGACTCGGCGGCGAAGCCGTCGTCGGTGGCGACCAGGTGGAACGTTTCGGCGCCGAAGTAGCGCTTGACCTGCTCGAAGTCCGGCAGCAGGGCGAAGTCGACGTAGTCCTCGAACTCCTCCACCATGGACACCCACGGGTTGAACGGCTCGTAGGTGTACTCGTCGTCGTCGTCCTCGGCCTCCTGGGCCGCCGCGCGGCGGACCGCATCCCAGATCGGGCCGATGCCTTCCCGCTGGTCGGTGTAGCCCCAGGCCCCGGCCTCGCCGGGCAAGAACCGCCGGGCGTGGCGGAACATCGCGTCGGTGGCGAGCGTGCGTTGCTCGTCGCCGCGGAGGCTCATGATAGCCGCTTCCAGCTCGCTGACCGACCCGATCAGCAGGGCGTCGCCGGCGAGGGTCAGGCCCGGGACGTCGTCGTCCTGCGGGTCGAACAGGTACAGCGTCGAGCCGAGCAGCTCGCGGCGGACGTCGGGCATGTTCATGAACGTGCCGTGAATCCGCCCGATCGCCTCGTTGAGGGCGGTTGTGTCGTCGGCGGCGATCGAGACGAGGAAGTTGTCTTGCGGCGGGGCGTCCGGCTCGTGCTCGGCGGTGGTCAGCCGCATGGCGATCGGCCCGTGCAGGCGGGCGGGGGTGTCGTTGCGGAGGCTCACCGGGGGCCGCCCGCCGCCGCCGGTCGCGGCCAGGGCGCCCTGGACGGCGACGCCGAGCGGGGCGCCGCCGACGGCGGTGCCGATCATGTTGACCTGATCGAAGATCTCGGCGGGCTCGAGGTTGGCGACGAAGATCGTCTTGAGCGGCGTGGTGGCGATCGCCGGCAGGCGGATCGGCCGCGTCTGGGGCGCCATCAACGCGACCACCCCGCGCTTCGGCCCGTCCACGGTCAGCCGCGCTCGGCTGCGCCACTGGATCACGGGGCTGGGGGCGACCTCGACCGCCCACCCGGCGCAGCGCAGACCGTCGGCGCCCGTGGCCCGGAGGATCTTGTTGACCTCGGAGCCGTCCTCGGCGCGGGCCTGTTCGGTCAGATCGCCGATCAGCCGCTGCACGTCGAGGAAGCCGACCACCTGGGCCTCGCCCAGGGCGTGGACCATGCCCCGGTAGGGGGCCTGCTCGCCCAGCGACGGCGCCGGCGCGCCGTCCAGGCGGCCGAGGACGTGGCGGACCATGTCCAGGTCGTTGCCGACGACCAGCAGGGTGCCGCTGTAGGCGTAGGCGAACTGGTTGCCGAGGCTTTCGTTGGCGTCCTCGGTCGTCAGGACGGTGATCTCGGCGCCGCGGTACGTCTGGCCCGTGCGCTGCACCGCGCCGTCATCGACCGCCGCGGCGACGATCCGCCGTTCGAGCTCCCGCAGCGGGTCGAGGTTCGCACCGAAGTCCACGACGGCCACGCCGGCCACGACGGGGACGGTCGTGGTGTAGGTATGGACGTTCTCATCGCTCGACGGGGCGTCGTACTGCAGGTCGTCGGCGGAGCCGAACTCGCCGCCGGGGCCGTACATGCCTTGGGTGGTCGGCCCGTAGTACCCGCCCCACGTGCGTGTCACCTCCTTCTGGGTGACCCGCATGGCCATCGCGGCCCGCCCGAGCGGCCAGGGGATCTCCTCGGGCGCCTCGATGCCCGTTTCAGCGGTGAACTCCTCCCGGAATTTCCGCATGGCCTCCTCGATCCCCTCCCGGGCGGAGCGGACGAACGGCTGCATCGCCGTCGCGTCGGGCAGCTGGCCCCACAGCGTGCGCTGGAACTGCGTTTTCAGCGCGGGGATGTCGACCGTCACGAAGATCGTCACGTCGGCGGGCATCAGCATGGCCGGGTCGGTCAGCTCGGCCCGGGCCGGCGTCAGCAGCATCAGGCCGCACAGGGCCGACAGGATGACAGGGGTGATCCGTCGCATCAGGAAGCTCCTTTCTGGTTCGACGCGTGGCGGGCGTCGTCGCCGGCGTCCAGGACCGGCACGCGGCCGGCGGGCGGCGCGGCGGGGTCCTGCCGGGCGTCCGGCTGGAGGTAGCGGTAGCCGCTGTTGGGGTTGTCTTCGTCGTAGGCGAACGCGTCGCGGTTATCCACGAACCGGGCGACCACGTCGGCGGGGATGGCGAAGTTCAGCCCGCCGAAGAACAGGTAGCCCATCGACGTCACGCCGATCACCTCCCCGCGGAGGTTGAACAGCGGGCCGCCGGAGTTGCCGGGGTTGATGTCGGTGGTGGTCTGGATGTAGAGCTGGCCGGCGAAGTTGCGGTTCGTGGTCGAGACGATGCCCTGGCTGACCGTCCGTGTCAGGCCCAGCGGGTTGCCGATGGCGAAGACCTCCTGGCCGGTCTCGACGGTGGACATGTCGGCCAGGGGCACGAAGGTGAACGGCGTGTCGGCCTCCTCGATCTTCAGCAGGGCCAGGTCGCTGAAGGGGTTCAGTGCGAGGATCCGGACCTTCTTGAAGTGGGTCTGCTCGAAGCCGGTGTCGGTCTGTCGGTAGACGGTGACCTTGATCTTCGTCTCGCCGGAGATGACGTGGTAGTTGGTAATGCAGTGGCCCTCGCGGGTGATGATGAACCCCGAGCCCAGGCCGGCGGGGGTGGAGACCATGACGACGGCCTCGCCGATCCGCCGGACGTTCTGCTCGATGGTGCCGGTGCGGCCGCCGCCGACGACATAGGGGCGCCACGCGCCGTCGTCGGCGGGGCGGCTGGCCGTCGTGGGGGCGACCTCGCCCGCCGGTTGCGTCGCCGGCGGGCCGCTGCGCCGGACGACGTCGTCGGCGGGGATCCGCACCACCGTCGCGCCGAGGTCGACGTACAGGGCCGACCCGTCGGCCTTGAGCACCTCGCCGGTCACCGACCGGCCCCCGGACAGTTCGATCGTCTCGGCGGCGGCGGCCCACGCGACGGCCGGCGCACCGAGTGCGAGCACGACGAAAAGACGCATCACGGTCATAGGAAACCTCCCTGCTGTTCAGGATGCCGCGGGTGAGCATAAGGTATTGCAATCGCCCCCACAAGCGCATAATCTGGTCGCAGTCGACCGACGGGGGTCACCGGGTCTGCACAACCACGAAAGGGTTCGCCGTGACAATCGCAAACCGCCGCCGCATTGCCGTGATGCTGCTCGTTGCCGTGACGGGCTCGGCCGCCGCCGTCGGCGCCGAGGCGCCGGACGACCGGGACCGGTTCTACGGGTTCGGTCCCATGGAGATCCACAAGTTCGAGTGGGGTCTCGGCGACCCGGTGGTCGCGGACGTCAACGGCGACGGGCTCAACGATCTGGTCGTCGCGAACAACCACAAGGCGCGGATCGACTGCCTGCTGCAGCGGCGCGACTTCACGCCCGGCGGCGACGTGCCCCTGGAGATCCGCGACGACGACGTCAACGACCTGTTCGGCCGCGAGGCCACCTGGCGGTTCCGCCGCGCCAGTTACGACCTGGCCCTGCCGGCCGGGCCGGTCGTCGTGGACGATTTCAACAGCGACGGGCGGGCCGACCTGGCCTTCGCCGTCGAAGACGGCCTGCGGATCGTGCTGCAGGATGAGCCGTCCGAGACGACCGACGGCGACGGGCCGCGGGCGCCCGTCTGGACGACGGCCGTCAAGCTCGAAACGCCCGACATCCAGACCGGCGCCGGCGCCCTCGTCGCCGGCGACCTCAACGGCGACGGGCGGGCCGACCTGGCGGCCCTGGCCGACGACGGGGTGTTCATCGTGCTCCAGAAGACCGACGGCACGATGGGCCGTCCCGTCCGCCACGGCGGCGGCGCCGACCGCTCGCAGGGGCTGTTCATCAACGACCTCAACGCCGACGGGCGGGCCGACCTGCTGGAGGTCACCCGCGACGAGACCTATCCCCTGGCCGTCCGCTTCGGCACCGCCGCCGGACGGCTCGGGCCCCGCGTGCACCTCGAGTGCCCCGCCCTGATGAGCCTCGAAGTCGCCCCGCTGGACGATTCGGCCCGCCGGTGGCTGCTGGCGGTCCACCGCGCCAGCGGCCGGGTGGTTGTCTCGGCCCTGACCGCCGGCGGCGCCGAGGCCGACCTGCCGGCCATGAGCTATCCGCTCGGGGCGTCCACCGACGCCGACAAGCGCGACGTCATCGCCGCCGACGTCGACGGCAACGGCCTGCTGGACGTGATCGTCACCGACCCGGCCGCCGCCGAGTTCGTCCTCTTCCGCGCCGGCCAGGCCGAGGGGCTCACCCCGCCGGTCCGCTTCCCGGGCCTGGCCGACATGCGCACCCTCGCCGCCGCCGACCTCGACGGCAACGGCCGTGCGGCCGTCGTGGCGCTGAGCCTCAAGGAGAAGGTCATCGGCATCAGCCGCTGGAGCGACGGACGGCTGGGCTATCCCCAGCCCCTGCCGGTCGCCGGCGAGCCGCGGGCGATGGCCCTCGCCGACGCCGACGGCGACGGAACGACCGACCTGATCTACGTCGCCAAGGACCCCGACGGCTCCAAGCACACCCTGCGGACGATCCTCTCGGTCGGACGCGACGCCGCCGCCGCCGGGCCCGAGCTCGACCTGACCGACATCGCCGACCGGCCCCGGGCCATCCTGGCCGCCGACGTCGACCACGACGGGCACACCAACGTGCTCATCCTGCCCGAGTACGGCAGCCTGCGGCTGCTGCGGGGCAGCGGGGACGGCCGGTTCGCCCCCGTCACCGGCGATGACCTGCACGAGGGCCTCGTGGCCGACCTGACGCCGACGGGCGTGTCGATCGCCCCGCTGGGCCCCGGCGGCCGCCCGGCGGTGCTGGTGGTCAAGCCCGCGTTCGCACGGTCGGTCGTCTTCGACGCCGCCACCGGCTGGAAGGTCGTCGACCAGTACCAGCCGCCCGAGACCCGCTCGACCCTGGCGGTGGCGACCGCCTGCCCGTGGGGCGACGAGGACGCCGCCGTCGCCGTCTACGACGACGCCCGCCACCGCCTGGTCGTCCTGACCCCCGACGCCGACGGCACCTACCGCACCGACCGCGAGGTGCCCGTGCCGGCGGTGCGGGCCAAGGCGATCCTGCACGGCCGCTTCGGCGGGCGGTCCGACCGCAGCCTGCTGCTGTGCGGGCAGCAGGAGCTCGTGGTCGTCCCCGCCGCCGGACGCCGGCAGGTCCTGCGGAACGTCGCGTCGGTCGACCCGACCCTCAAGGGCACGCGGTACGGCACGATGGCCGTCGGCGACGTCAACGCCGACGGATTGCCCGACGTCGTCGTCGCCGATCACGGCCGAAACGAGATCGCCGTGCTCACCTTCGACGACGAGGCCGCCCTCGTCGAGGCCTCACGCTTCAAGATCTTCGAGACCCCCGGCGACATCGCCAGCGAGTCGCGGTACGGCTCCAGCCGCTCGTCCAGCGCCGAGCCCCGCGCCATCCGCCTGGCCGACGTCACCGGCGACGGGCGGACCGACCTGATCCTCCTCGTCCACGACCGCATCATCGTCTACCCCCAGGACCCCGGGCAGGCGACCGTCGCCGACGACGGCGGGGATGGCGGCTAGGACGGGTGTCCGGAAAAAATCGCAAGCACGAAGCTCGAAATCCGAAACAAGCCTGCCTGCCGGCAGGCAGATCCGAAACGGCAAAACGACCAA
>CAZHRW010000241.1:0-3750 GCA_964535025.1 uncultured Planctomycetales bacterium | reverse complement strand
CCCGGGGGGGGGGGGCCACCGGGGGGGCGACCGGTGGGGGGATCGGGGGAGGGGGCCCCCGCCGCGCCCCGCCCCCGTGGTGTCGGGGGGGCCGCCCCTGACCGCCGGCCAACGCGTGTGGTGGCGGGTGCGGGTGTGGAACGGCGCCGAGGCGGCTTCGGCCTGGAGCGAGACGGCCTGGTGGGAGATGGGCCTGCTGACCCGTGAGGCGTGGACGGCCCGGTGGATCGGCCCCGAGGCCGCCCGGCGGGACGACCTCCACGTATCCTACCCCGCGCCCCTGGTCCGCCGCGAGTTCGACCTCGACGGCCCCGTCACGCGGGCGAGGCTGTACGTGACGGCCCGGGGGCTGTACCTCGCGCGGCTCAACGGCCGACGCGTCGGCGACGACGAACTCGCCCCCGGCTGGACGGACTACCGCCGACGCCTCCAGTACCGCACCTACGACGTGACCGACCTGCTGGCCCAAGGCCCCAACGCCCTGGCCGTGACGCTGGCCGACGGCTGGTACTGCGGCAACCTCGTCGGGTTCGGTTTCCGCCACCGCGGACGCTACGGGCGGGATCCGCAACTGCTGCTGCAACTGGTCATCGAGACCGCCGACGGCACACGCCGGACCGTGAGCTCCGACGCCACCTGGCGCTGGTCCGACGGCCCGTGGATCCAGGCCGACCTGTACCACGGCGAATGCTACGACGCCCGCGCCGAGACCCCCGGCTGGGACCGCCCCGGCTACGACGACAGCGCCTGGGCGCCGGTTCAGGTATACCCGGCGGACGACGCCGTCCTGGAAGGCAAGCGGGTCGAGCCTGTCGGTGTGATCGAACGGATCACGCCGATCGCCGTCACCGCCCCGACGCCGGGCGCGTACGTGTTCGACATGGGCCAGAACATGGTCGGGCGGGTGCGCCTGAATCTGCACTGCAAGGCGGGCGCGACGGTCACCCTGCGCCATGCCGAGGCCCTCAAGGAGGACGGCACGATCTACACGGAGAATCTGCGCTCCGCCGACCAAGTCGTCCGCTACACCGCCGCCGTCGAGGGCCCCGCCGATTACGCGCCGAGCTTCACGTTCATGGGCTTCCGCTACGTCGAGGTCACCGGCCTCGACGGCGCCCCCGACGCCGGCGCCCTCGTTGGCGAAGTGCTCCACAATGCCATGCGGCCGACCGGCACGTTCGCGTGCAGCGACGCTCAGGTCAACCAGCTCCAGCACAATATCCTCTGGGGCCAGAAGGGCAACTACCTCGAAGTGCCCACCGACTGCCCCCAGCGCGACGAACGGCTCGGCTGGACCGGCGACGCCCAGGTGTTCGTCCGCACCGGGGCGTTCAACTTCGATATCGCGGCGTTCTTCACCAAGTGGCTGAACGACCTGCACGACGCCCAGCACGGCGACGGGGCCGTCCCGCACGTCGCACCCGATGTGCTCTCGGGCCCCGGCCACAAGGCGGCCGGCGCGGCGGCGTGGGGCGACGCCGCCGTGCTCTGCCCGTGGGCGATCTACCTGGCGTACGGCGATACCCGCGTGCTCGAAACCCATTACGACATGATGGCCGCGTGGATCGCCTATCAACGCGACACCAGCACCGGGCTGATCCGACCTCGCTCCGGGTTCGGCGACTGGCTCGCCATGGATGCCCCAGGCCGCGCCAATGATCAGACGGCCACCCCCAAGGATCTCATCGGCACCGCCTACTTCGCCCATACCGCGCGCCTGATGGCCCGCATCGCCCGCGTGCTGCACCGGACCGACGACGCGGTGATGTACGAGCGGCTGGCCGCCGATGTGATCGCGGCGTTCGGCCGCGAGTTCGTCACGCCGGCCGGGCGGGTGATGGGCGACACGCAGACCAGCTACTCGCTGGCGCTTAATCTCGATCTGCTGGACGACGCCCTGCGGCCCGCCGCCGCCCGCCGACTGGTCGAGGACATCCGCGCGCGGGGCGACCACATCACCACCGGGTTCGTGGGCGTCAACCAGATCATGTTCGCCCTGACCGCCGCCGGCGAGGTGGAGACCAATTACCGGCTGCTCTTCCAGGACACCTACCCGTCGTGGCTGATGCCCGTGCTCAACGGCGCGACGACCCTCTGGGAACGCTGGGACGGCTGGACGCCCGACCAGGGCTTCCAGTCGCCGTCGATGAACTCGTTCAACCATTACGCCTACGGGTGCGTGGGCGAGTGGCTCTGCCGCTGCTGCGCCGGGTTGGACGTCGACGCGTCACGCCCGGGCTACGAGCACATTCTCCTCCGGCCGCACCCCGACCCCAGCGGCCGCATGACGTGGGCGAAAGCCACGCTGGACTCGATCCGCGGCCTGATCGCCTCCGGCTGGCGCCGCGACGGCGATACGTTGACCGTGGAGGCGACGATCCCGGCCAACACCACCGCCACCGTGACCTTGCCGGCCTCGACGCCCGACGATGTCGCCGAATCAGGCGGTTCGCTCGCCGCGGCCGAGGGCGTCACCGCCGTCCGCCAGACCGACGGCCGCGTCGAGATCGAGATCGGCTCGGGGACCTACACGTTCACGTGTAAGGCCTGACACCCCCCAGACACGCTCGGCCGCCGCATGCCCCATTCGCGCCGAGAGGGCGCCCCCGCTGTCAAGCGGCGGCGCGAATGCGATGGCGGGCGCGACCCCCCCGCCGGAGCAGATGCCCCATTCGCACCGGGAGGGAGCCCCCGCTGTCACGCGGCGGCGCGAATGCGATGGCGGACGCAACCCCCCGCCGGAGCAGATGCCCCATTCGCGCCGAGAAAGAGCCCCCGCTGGAGCAGATGCCCCATTCGCGCCGAGAGGGCGCCCCCGCTGTCAAGCGGCGGCGCGAATGCGATGGCGGACGCATCACCGACCGGGATTCGCGCCCCATGCTCACGCATGGGGCTTCCTTGCCTCGCGCCCGTGCGCCATTCCCGCCACGCTCGCACCGCGCCCCCGAAAACCCCCGCTGGAGCAGATGCCCATTCGCACCAGGAGGGAGCCCCCGCTGGAGCAGATGCCCCATTCGCGCCGAGAGGGAGCCCCCCCCTGTCAAGCGGCGGCGCGAATGCGATGGCGGACGCATCACCGACCGGGATTCGCGTCCCCATGCTTACGCATGGGAGTTCGGGGGACACACACGGAATTCGGCAAATCCCGTTGACGCTGGGCGATGGAGAGGCTATACGGGCCTCATGGCCAGAGTGGGGCGTATCGTCATTCCAGGGATGGCGCACCATGTGACGCAGCGGGGCAACCGGCGGCAGCAGACGTTCTTCTGCGACGACGACTACTACCGGGCGTACCTGGACCTGCTGAAAACCTGGTGCGGCCGCTACGGCGTGCGGGTCCTGGGGTACTGCCTGATGCCCAACCATGTGCATCTGGCCCTGGTGCCGCCCGAGGAAAGGGCGTTGGCCGCGGCCGTGGGGCAGATGCACGTGCGATACACGCGCCGGATCAACTTCCGGCAGCACTGGCGGGGGTTTCTCTGGCAGGGCCGGTTCTCGTCGGCCGTCATGGACGATGCGTATCTCCTTAATGCGACGGCCTATACGGAACGCAATCCCGTCAAAGCCGAACTGGTCGACCGGGCGGAGCATTGGCCGTGGAGCAGTGCCGCGGCCCACGTGACGGGCAAGCCGGACGGCGTCGCGGAGACCGCCTGGCTCACCGAGCGCGTGGCCGGCTGGATCTGCACATGGGGCGAGTACCTCGCCCGCGAGGACTGCGAAGCGGTGGCCCCGCTGCTGCGTCGCGGC
>CAZHRW010000240.1:0-39716 GCA_964535025.1 uncultured Planctomycetales bacterium | reverse complement strand
TCCGCCGCGTCGCCGGTCACCGGCAGGTCCAGCGACGACGGGTCGACCCACCGCAGGCGGGGCGGGGGATCGAGCACCTCCAGGCAGGCGGCGACGCCCTCCATGTGGGCGCGGCCGGCGTCGTCATGGTCGGGCCACAACGTCACGGTCTTGCCCGCCAGCGGGGTCCAGTCGGCCGCCGACGCCTTGCCCGCCCCGGCCGGGGCGGTGGTCGCCACCACGCCCGCCTGGGTCAGGGCGTGGACGCACTTCTCGCCCTCGACGACCACCACCGCCGAGGCGCGGGCGATCCGCGTGCGGTTGTACAGCGGCCAGGGCTTGGGCGGCGCGGCCAGGACGTAGCCGTCGCCGTCCGGCCGCCCCTGGCGGAAGGTCTTGCCGCGGTCGCCGTCGGCGAACCGCATCACCACCAGGTCGACCCGGCCGGTCGCCGGGTTCGTGTAGCGGTAGGTCGCCTCCAGCGGCAGGCCGACGGCGGCGGCCATCGCCTCGACGGTGGCGAACCGCCGCGGGGCCCGATCCGCCCGCCGGTCCGCTCGGCCGGGCAGAACCGCCTTCAGCGGGCGGCCGGTCGCCCGGGCCCGGACGTCGTAGACATCCCCCGCGAAGCCGCACTCGCTCGCGTGGCACTTGAACCGCCACGCCCCGTCGTCGCCGCGGAAGATCGCCCCGGAGGGGTGGCGGTCGTCGTGGAACGGGCAGCGCACCGAGGTCCCTCTCACCGTCGCGCCGGCCTCCCGCAGGGCCCCTTCCAGGGCCGTCCGATCCATCCGTTCGCGCCGTGTCGCGTCCATGGTCTACCTCTCCCCGCAGGCCGCGTCCAACGCGTCGGCCTCTTCCATCGTCAGCGGACGCGTGCCCAGGGCCGCGCCGAGATCCTCCTGCGGCGGCCGGCGACGGCGGTCGCCCTTGACGGGAAACAGCCCCACCCAAGCCCGTTCGATCGACTGGCCGATCATCGCCGCGGCGGTGTCGGGACCGTGGGCCGCCAGCGTGGCCAGGTGGCGGCGGATGGCCGTGGGGGTGAGGGCCTTGCGGATCTCCCGCCGGTAGGCCACCCACTCGTCCCAGGCGGCCCGGAAGTCCGGGGTGTCCAGCCCCTCGGGCAGGGGCGTCCCCTGGAAGGGATCTGAAGCGTCGGCGCGCTTGGTCTTGTGGGTCTTGGTCTTTTCCTGGGTCTGTCTCGTTTGGGTCGCCGATTCCGGCCGCGCCCGGCCGGGCGGAGCGACCGGCCCCTCGGACATCCCGGCCGGGCCGTGTCGGCGATGCCGGCCGGACGGGACGGCGGACCCGGCCGTCTCACCCGACACCAGGCGGTACCGGTTCGTCCGCCCCAGGCAGCCGTGCTCGACGGTCACCAGGCCGGCGGCTTCCAGACGTCCGACCGCCTGGGACACCGTGGCGCGGTGGCAGCCCACATCGGCCGCCAGACGGCGAACGCCCGGCCAGCAGTGGTCATTGGCGCCGATGCGGTCGGCGATGACGGCGTAGATGAGCTTGTCGATCGGCGACAGGTCCCGGCGGGCCGCGAGGGTCTTGGGCAACTTGTAGAAGGTTCCGGTCATGCGAAGTCTCCTCAACAAGGGGTCACAGGATGCATGCACCGGGTCTAGCACATAGGCCACCGCCCTGCGCGCGCGACATGAAGAGAAATGAGCGCCGATGAGAACAAATGAGAAGAAATGAACAACCTGAGCCACCCGGCCGACCGAGTCTTGACAGGGCGCCCCACGGGTCCGATAGTACCCCCCTATGCGCCGGATGATCCTCATGGTGGACGGCGTCGCCGACGGGCTGAACGCCAAGACGGGCATCAACCTGCTGCGGTATCAACCCGAGCAGGTTGTCGCGGTGATCGACCGCGCGCCGGGGGCGGCCACGTGCGGCCAGCGGTACGACCTGGGCGGCGGGATTCCCGTGGTCGCCGAACTGGCCGACGCCCCGCCGGCCGACACGTTCGTCCTGGCCGTCGCGCCGGCCGGGGGACAGATCCCGAAGGCTTGGCGGCCGACGATCCTCGAGGCGATCGGGCGGGGGATGACGATCCTGTCGGGGATGCACCAGTTCCTCCGCGACGATGCCGAGTTCGCCGCCGCCGCGGCCGCCTCGGGCGCCACGCTCGTCGACGTCCGCAGGAACACCTGCCGCACCGTCGCCCGGCGGACCGGGATCGACCCGCGGTGCCTGCGGATCCATACCGTCGGCCACGACTGCAACTGCGGCAAGATGGTCGTCAGCCTCGAACTGGCCCGCGCCCTGACGGCCGCCGGCCACGACGCCAAGTTCGTCGCCACCGGCCAGACGGGGATCATGATCGAGGGCGACGGCTGCCCGATCGACTGCGTCGTCGCCGACTTCATCAACGGCGCCGCCGAGCAGCTCGTCCTCGACCACCAGCACCACGGCATTATCATCGTCGAGGGCCAGGGCTCGATCACCCACCCGATGTACTCGTCGGTGACGCTGGGGCTGCTGCACGGCTGCCTGCCGGACGGGCTGATCCTGTGCTACCGCATGGGGCGCACGCACCACACCAACATCGACGTGGCCTGCAAGCCGCTCGCCGAGCTGCGGGACCTGTACACCACGCTCGGCTCGGTCCATCATCCCTGCCGCGTCATCGCCGTGGGGGCCAACACGATGGGCTTCTCCGACGCCGAGGCCCGCGCCGAGCGCGAGCGGGTCGAGGCCGAGTTGGGCCTGCCGGTGGTCGACATCGTCCGCGACGGACCCGACCGGCTCATCGAGGCGGTGGAGACCCTCAAGCGGGAGTTGGGCAAGTGAAACTCGCCCTGCACACGGTCGAGCTGGCCCTGCGACACCGGTTCACCATCGCCCGCGGCTCCAAGACGCACCAGCGGACGCTGATCGTCGAGGTGGAGCATGAGGGCGTCCGCGGCTACGGCGAGGCGCCGCACTACCCCTACTACGGCGCGACGGTCGACCGCGTCGCCGCGGCGCTGCACCGCGCCGAGGACCTGCTGGCGACGGCGGCGCCCGACGACCCCGAGGCCCTGTGGGACGCGACGGCGGCGGCGCTGGCCGAGGCGCCCTTCGCCCGCTGCGCGCTGGATGAGGCGGCGTGGGACCTGGCGGGCAAGCGCGCCGGCAAGCCGGTCTGGGCGCTGTGGGGCCTGTCGATCGACCGGATCCCCCCCAGCAGCTACACGATCGGGATCGACACGATCGACGCCATGGTCGCCAAGCTCGACGAACAGCCCGACTGGCCGGTGTACAAGATCAAGCTGGGCACCGACGACGACCTCGCCATCGTCCGCGCCCTGCGGGCGCGGACGCACGTGCCGTTCCGCGTGGACGCCAACGGCGGCTGGTCGGTCGACGAGGCGATCGCTTACGCGCCGGCGATGGCCGACGCGGGTGTCGAGTTCATCGAGCAGCCGCTGGCCGGCGACGACTACGACGGGGCCGCGACGGTGCGGGCGGCGTCGCCGCTGCCGATCTTCGCCGACGAAAGCTGCGTGGGCGAGGCCGACGTCGACCGCTGTGCGGGGGCCTTCGACGGGATCAACATCAAGCTCACCAAGTGCGGCGGCCTGACGCCGGCGCGCCGGATGATCGCCCGCGCCCGCCAGCTGGGCCTGGGCGTGATGATCGGCTGCATGACCGAATCGACCGTCGGGATCTCCGCGGCGGCCCAACTGCTGGCTCTGGTCGACCACGCCGACCTCGACGGCGCCGTCCTCCTCGCCGACGACACCGCCGCCGGCGTCACCGTCACGCCCCGGGGCATCCGCCTGGCCGACACGCCGGGAACGGGCGTCACCGGCCTGACACGATGAAAGGCGATCTCCCGCGGACTCAACACCGCGGGCGGAATTGGTTTGAACCACCCGCCCGGTGTGGCGATATAATAAGTACAGTCAGCGACGGCGATTGCCAACCAGAAACGTAATGAGCGGGAAAACCATGCCCAAGTGCTTGACTATCGCGGCAGTTGCGTTCGCCCTGTCGGCGGCCGCCGGTTCGGCCGCCGCCCAGGGGCGGCTGGGGAGGTTGGATACCCGCGTGGGGCCGAGTCCCACGCGGCCCGACCCGACCCAGTCGCTGGGCAACCTGACGGTCACCGGCCAGGTGACCGGCGGGTTCGCCTTCCGCGGCCGGGTGCCCTACGCGGGGGCCAACGAGCTGCGCCTGCAACTGCCCAGTGAGACGATCGACACCTTCCAGCGCGACGCCATGAGCCTCGAGCGGGTCCGGCGCGGGGATCTGTACGGCCCGCAGCCCTATACCCCGCCGAGCCGCGCGACCTACATGCTCCGCCGGTCGTCGCAGTCGCCCTACGCCTTCGACCCGGTCACCGGCGCCGTGGACACCAGCGGCACCGGCGGCGTGGTCATCTTGCAACCCGAGCGCTCGGCGATGATCCGCGACGACACCTTCTCGCCGATCCTCTCCCAGGAGAACCTTGCCCGCGTCGTCAGCCGCTCGGACCTGTCGGGCATCACGCCGGCGTGGGAAGCCCCCCTCAGCGCGGTGATTCCCGTCGACCAGGACCGGCCCGGCGCCAGCGCCCTGTTCGGCATGATCCAGGACACTCAGCGCCGCCGCCTCGCCGAGACACTGCTCGATCTGGAAACGGCCGACGACGGCCGCGTCGAGGAACCCGAGCCCCGCGGGGACGAAACCGAGGTCGAACCCGAAGCGACCCCCGACGCGGCCGGGCAGCCGACCAGCGCCTTCGCGGATCTGATCTGGAAGCTCTCCGGCCCCGACGACCAGACGCCCCGCCCGAGCGACCTGCGGCCCGGCGCCACCCCGCCCAGCGGCAGCCTCGAGCAGCTCGACACCGACCCCAGCGCCCGCCTGCAGGGCCGCCGGGCGGCCGCCGCGCTGGCCGGCGGCCTCGGCCGCAGCGTGGTCGTCCGCCACCTGGCCGGCACCGGCGGCGACCTTTTCAACCGCTACATGGCCCAGGGCGACACCCTGCTGCGGGCCGGGCGCTTCTACCAGGCCGCCAGCGCCTACGACCGCGCCCAACTCATCCACGAGTACAACCCCCTGGCCCCTCTCGGCGCCGGCCTGGCCTACTTCGCCGCCGGCGAGAGCCACCGCGCCAGTTTCCTCCTGCAGCGCAGCGTCCGGTTGTTCCCCGACCTGGTCCGCGTCCGCGTCGACGTCGACGCCCTGGCCGGCGCCGAGGTGATCGACCGCCGGACGGCGGAGATCCGCGGACGACTGGGCGAGACGATCGAGCCGGGCGAAAGCCCCAAGGTCTTCCTGCTGACCTTCATCCACGCCAATCGCGGCGACCTCGACGAAGCCCGCCGCTGGGCGGCCGAACTGGCGCCGCTGGTCGAGGGCACGCCGTATCTGCGCGACTACGTCACGGCGATCCTCGCCGACCCGCAGCCCGCCGCGCCGACCGACGCAACGGCGACGCCGTGACCGACCTGTTCACCCGGCAGACAAAAAGGGCGGACCCAGGCGCGGGCCCGCCCTTTTCAGATCGCTTTCGTTCGCCCTTGCGTCGACCTCGCGGACGCTGATAGAATCAAGCGTGCGCGATGGCAGGCGGGGCCCCCGTTGCGACGTACGGCACCGGCGGGACCGCGGGGGGAGGGAGGACGGACGTGGACGCAGCCCAGCCGGTAGTACAACCGCGACCGACGGCCGACGTGCTCGAGGCGGACGAAGCCTATCTGTGGAGCAAGTTCAAGGCGCCCGCCCTCGACGGCCGCACCGGCCTGGACAACGACACCATCCAGCAACAGGTTCTCGCGCTGGCCGACGAGTTGGCCGACCTGCCCCACCCGGTCGTCAAGGCGCGGGCCTTCGCGCACGTCGCCGCCCATATCCGGATCGACGTCAATCCCCACGACTGGTTCGTCACCTTCGGCTGCTGGGACCGCTGGAACCGCCCGCTGGATCCCCTCATCGCCCGGTGGGACCGACAGATCGATGCGACCGCCCTGACCGAGACCCTCCCGCTCATGGAGCGGCTGAAGCAGTCCGGCGCCTGCGGCATGGGCAAGGACTTCGACCACTCCGTCCCCGACTGGGACGCGCTGTTCACCCTGGGCCTGCCGGGCATTCGCCGACGCGCCCGCCGGCATCGCCGCCGCCGACAGCAGCGCGGGGCGATGACGCCGCAGGCTGAAGCCTACTTCAACGGCATCGAGATCACCTACACCGCCATCGGCGACCTGCTCAGACGCTTCCGCGACCACGCCCGGCAGCGGGCCGAGGGCGACCGGCGCGCGGCGGCCTGCGCGGCGTGCCTCGATACGCTGATCGCCGGGCCCCCGACCGACACGTACGAGGTCCTCCAACTGGTGTACCTTTATTTCATGATCAGCGAGTACGTCGACCGCCTCCAGGTGCGCTCGCTGGGCAACCTCGACCGCACGCTGTACCCGTATTACCGTCGCGACCTGGCCGACGGGCGCTACAGCGAGGCGGAGATCCGTGAGCTGTTCGCCTATTTCATGATGCAGTTCGCCTCCATCGCCAACCCGTGGGGGCACCCGTTCTACCTCGGCGGCACGCGGCCCGACGGGACCAGCGAGGTCAACGAGCTGTCCATGCTGATCCTCGACGTGTTCGATCGGCTGCACATCTGCTCGCCCAAGCTGCAGGTGAAGCTCTCGCCGAACACGCCGACGGCCTTCGTCGACAAGGCCGTGGACATGATCCGCCGAGGCAGGAACAGCATCGTGTTCCTCTGCGAACCGGCCATCAAGCGGGCGATGACCGGCTACGGCGCCACCGAAGAGGAAGCGCGCACCTGCGACATCACCGGCTGCTACGAGTTCGTCCCCCGCGCCCGGGGCAACTGCACCATCGTCGCCTACCTGAACATGGTCAAGCCGCTCGAACTGCTACTGCACAACGGGACCGACCCGCACACCGGCATCGACCTCGGCTGCCGAACGGGCGAGCCGGCGGCGATGAAGACCTTCGACGACGTCCACGCCGCCTACCTCAAGCAACTCGATGCCGTCATCGAGTCGGCGATCCGCTGCGCCAACGATTTCGAGCAGTACCTCGACGTCATCAACCCCACCAACGCCTACTCGGCGACCATCGCCAACAGCCTGGCCACCGCCCGCGACGCCTTCCACACCGGCTCGATCCACAACCTCTCGTCCATCCTGACCGCCGGCTTCGCCACCGCGGTCGACGCCATGATGGCCGTCAAGGAACTCGTGTTCGAAACGCGCACGCTGTCGCTGGAACAATTGAAGGCCGTCCTCGACGCCGACTGGCAAGGCCATGAAGCGCTGCGGGTGAAGATGCTCAACGGCAAGCACAAGTACGGCAACGGCCTCGACGCCGTCGACGAGTACGCGGCGACACTGGCGCGGTTCCTGGGCAACAAAATCAACATGCGCCCCAACAGCCGGGGCGGGTTCTACCTCGCCTCGATGCACACGCCGCCGCGGTACTATCTCACCCATGGCCGCAAGACCGGCGCCACGCCCGACGGGCGACGGGCCGGGGAGGAGATCTCCAAGAACGTCTCGCCCACCATGGGCATGGACGTCAACGGGGTCACCGCCCTGATCCGATCCGCCACGCGGCTGGATTCCGCGATGCATCCGGGGGATTTTCCCCTCGACGTCATGCTTCATCCGGCGACCGTCGCCGGCGACGAGGGCCTCGCCGCGGTGCGGGTCCTGCTGAACACCTACATGGACCGGCACGGGGTGGCCATCCAGTTCAACGTCTTCGACGCCCAGACCCTCATCGACGCGCAGAGCCACCCCGAGCGGTACCGGGGCCTGCAGGTGCGCGTCTGCGGCTGGAACGTCCACTTCACGGACCTGACGCGCGAGGAACAGGACCTGTTCATTCGGCGCGCCCAGAATATCACCGGGTAGCGCCACGATGCCGACGGCCATGGTGTTTGAAACCAGGCGGTTCGCCGTGCACGACGGGCCGGGCGTCCGCACGGTGCTGTTCCTCAAGGGCTGCCCGCTCCGCTGCCGCTGGTGCCACAACCCCGAGGGGATCGAGCCCCACCCGCAGCTCGCCTGGTATGAGCACAAGTGCCTCCACTGCGGCGCGTGCGTCGCGGCGTGTCCGACCGGCGCCCATCGCATGGCCGACGGCGTACACGTGCTCAACCGGGCCGCGTGCGTCGCGTGCGGCGCCTGCGAGGCTGTCTGCCCGGCACGGGCGCTGAGACGCCTGGGCCACCGGCTGACCGTCGAGGCCGCTCACCGCCTCATCCTCGAAGACCGCGACTTCTACCGCGACGGCGGCGGGGCGACGCTCTCGGGCGGCGAGCCGCTGCTCCAGTCGGCCTTCTGCGCCGACCTGTTCAAACGGCTCAAGGCCGACGGGATCCACTGCGCCCTGGACACGTGCGGCGCCGTGGCGTGGCAGCGCTTCGCGGCCGTCCTGCCCTGGACCGACATGGTGCTCTACGACCTCAAACACGTCGATGACCCCCTGCACCGGGCGTACACCGGCGGCTCGAACCGCCGGATCCTCGCCAACCTCCGCCGCCTGGCGACCTGCGAGATCCCCATCGAGATCCGGATCCCCGTGATCCCCGGTTTCAACGATGACCCGGCCAGCGTCGCCGCGATCGGGCGGGCGCTGGACGACCTGGCGAACATCGTCGCCGTCCGCCTGCTGCCTTACCATCATGCTGCCTCCAAGTACCAGGCGCTCGGTCGTGCCGCCCCCCTGCCGGAGGCGACTCCTCCGTCGCCGGCCCGCATGGAAGCCATCGCGTCGGAACTGGCGGCGGTCACCTCCCTTGTCATCCGGTGACGGCCGCCTCCGCCGGGGGCGACACGACCGGCTCGACGGGCAAATGCAACTAAGGCCCGCCGCGACCTTTGACGATAACCCCTGCAACGAGACGCTATTGCGTGGATGCGGCGTCCACGCCGGCCCCGACGGATGCCGCCGGCCGCCTCGGCGAGGGCCGCCGTTGGACCCCGGGCGGGGGGGGGCCTGATGTAACTCACAGCCAATAGCGAGCTTGGGCTGAGGATGCCGGTCGGGCCTCCACCTCCGTCGCCGGCCGTCCGTCGCGGCGACGCCGGCGGCGGCGATCGGTCGGGCGCGGATCGGCGGGCCGGCGTGGGGAAAGAAGAGAACAGAACTGATGAAGATGGCGTAAAATGGGCATTGGCACACGATGTGCTTGACGGGCCGTCGGTGATGGGAATAATGGCGGCTTCGTCTTCACGTTCTGCGCAACGCGTCGGCGGGGGGGGAATCGTGAATGTGGCCGTATGAGCGAAGACCGTAGCAATCAAAGCGATTTCAGTCCGCTGGAGACGGGACTCGGCACGCTGGCCGTCAAGCATGGCCTGGCGACCAGCGAGGACGTCCAGGAGTGCCTGGACTACCAGAAGCACAGCAGCGACCCCAACCAGCGAAGCCTCGGCGACATCTTCGTCGAGCGGGGCGTGCTGACCCAGCGGCAGGTCGACCGCCTTCGGCAGGTCATCGAGCAGCGGAAGCGTCACCAGGAGATCCCCGGCTACGAGCTGCTGGGCAAGCTGGGCGCGGGCGCCATGGCCACGGTATTCAAGGCCCGCCAGTTGAGCCTGGACCGGGTGGTGGCGATCAAGGTGCTTCCCCGCCGGCTCAGCGAGAACCCCGAGTACGTCGCCCGCTTCTACGAAGAGGGCAAGGCCGCCGGACGGCTGAACCACCCGAACATCGTCCAGGCCATCGACGTCGGCCAGGCCGGCGGGTACCACTACTTCGTGATGGAATACGTCGACGGGCACACGGTCTTCGACGAGTTGGCCGACGGGAAGATCTTCTCCGAAAGCGAGGCGCTGGACATCATCATCCAGATCGCCGAGGCCCTCACCCACGCCCACCAGGCCGGGCTGATCCACCGGGACATCAAGCCCAAGAACATCATGCTCACCCGCGACCGCGTGGCCAAACTGGCCGACATGGGCCTGGCGCGCGAGGCCAACGACATGGAGGCGGCCAAGCGGGAGCGCGGCCGCGCGTTCGGCACGCCGTACTACATCAGTCCCGAGCAGATCCGCGGGAAAACCGACGTGGGGTTCCAGGCGGATATCTACGGGCTGGGGGCGACGTTCTACCACATGGTCACCGGGCGGGTGCCGTTCGAGGGTGAGACGCCGGCGGCGGTGATGCATAAACATCTCAAGGAGCCGCTGGTGCCCCCGGACCACCTCAACACGTCGCTGTCGGCGGGCGTGGGAGAGGTGATCGAGGTGATGATGGACAAGGACGCCCATCATCGTTACGCCAGCACGGCCGACCTGCTGGTCGACCTGCGGGCCGTCCAGCGGGGCGAGCCGCCCCTGCAGGCCCGCCAGGTCATCGCCGGCGACGTGCTCAGCGGGCTGACCAGCGAAGCGCCGGCCCTGCGGGACGACCCCCAGCCGGCCGAGACCGATTCGAGGATCGAACCGAGCGTGCCGACGCTGTGGATGACCGTGACGATCCTGCTGGCGGCGGCGCTGGCGCTGAGCATCCTGCTCAACGTCGTCCAGGCGCTGAACAACGGCTGAACCGACAACCGACTTTGGACCCGCCGGCCGGCACAGCCGCGGCGGGAGGAGCCCGACGCCCATGGACACGCAGACCGACCCGATCACGATCACCGAGCAGGACAGCGCGTACGTCGTGCAGTTCGCAGCGCCCAAGCTGCTGGACGAGGTGATGATCACCCGCAGCGCCGCGCAGTTGGAGGCCCTGATCCACCAGGTACCCGCCCCCCGCATGGTGCTGGACTTCGCCAACGTCGAGTACATGTCGTCGGCGGCGCTGGGCATGCTGATCACCGTGCACAAGAAGATCCGCCAGCGCGGGGGACATATGGCGCTGTGCCAGGTGCGCCCCGAGATCTACGAGGTGTTCTCGATCACCAAGCTCAACGAGGTCTTTCAGATCTACGCGAACCGCGCCCAGGCGATGGCGGGGCTGGCGTGATGCCCCGCCCGCCCACGAGCGAGCAGGAACGATCCGACCCCGTGCCCACGACCCGAATACCCAGCAGCACCGCCGCCGCCCGCCAGGTCGCCTCGCAGGTGGTCGCCGAGGCCGAGGCCCACGGATACTGCCCCGAGGCCGTCTTCGCCATCAAGCTGGCGCTGGAGGAGGCGCTGACCAACGCGATCAAGCACGGCAACCGGCGCGATCCGGCCAAGATGGTCCGCTTCGAGTACACCATCAGTCCCACCCGCACCGAGATCCGCATCGTCGACGAGGGCGGCGGCTTCGACCCGACCGACCTGCCCGACCCCACCGCCGACGAGAACCTCGAATGCCCCACCGGGCGCGGCATCATGCTCATGCGCGCCTACATGGACCACGTCGAATTCAACGCGTGCGGCAACGCCGTCCGCATGATCAAGTACAACCGCCCCCGCGCGGGGTGAGCGGCCGCCGCGCCGCCCGTGCGGACGTTGACATCGCTGCGCCAAGTTGCTAGGGTGCCGACAGGTCTGTCAGGGCCCGACGTCGGGCCCAGCGGGTCCGACCCTCGTCACCACCCGCCGCGTGCTGTGCGGCGTAAGGAGAGCGCTGCGATGATTCGCATCTTCACGACCCTGATCGCGCTGGTCGCGACGACCGGCGCCGCGACGGCCCAACCGGCCGACCGTTTCACCGGCCGGATCACGCGCGACAACGTCTACATCCGCTCGGGCCCCTCGCAGAACTATTATCCCGTCATGAAGTTATCGGCCCCCGCCACCGTCGAGACCGTCGGCCGCCAGGGCGAATGGCTCAAGATCACCCCCCCGCCCGGGGCGTTCAGCCTTATCGCCAAGCGCTACGTGAACGCCGAGGGCCCCCTCGGCACCATCACGGGCGATCGCGTCACCGTCCGGGCCGGCAGCCTCGAGCAGCCG
Organism: uncultured Planctomycetales bacterium; assembly: GCA_964535025.1. Classification (GTDB taxonomy): domain Bacteria; phylum Planctomycetota; class Phycisphaerae; order SM23-33; family FEN-1343; genus JAAYZK01. The sequence goes on along the minus strand of CAZHRW010000240.1, from coordinate 27,891 downwards.
TCCATGATGACGACCGTACAGGGCTACCTCAGCAACGGCGGGACCGTGCGAATCGTCGGTCAGACGGAGGAATACTACAAGATCGCCCCCCCGGCCGGGACGGTGCTGTACGTCTACGCCGCCTACGTCGAACCGGTCGATGAGCCCGACGCGCCGGCGCCGGCGGCGGCGGCGGCCGAGACCACCGCCCAGATCGTGGCGACCACGCAGACGGCCGAACCGGCGACCCAGCCGGCGGCGACGCAGCCGGTCGAGCCGGCCGAACCGACCGCCGAACAGAAGCTGCGGGCCGCCATCAAGGCGTTCAAGGCCCTGGAGAAGGCCCTGCTGGCCGAGTGGGCCAAGCCCGCCGATCAGCGGGACCTGGACGGGTTCCTCGAGCGCTACGAGGCCCTGGACGTCCCCGACGACTCGCCCCTGGCCGAACAGGTGGCCTATCGTCTCCGCTGGCTGGACCTGGCGATCCAGCGCCGCCAGGGGGCCCGCGAGGTGGAAGCCCTGGCCGAATCGGCCCGGCGTCAGCGGCGGCTGCTCATCGCCGGCCTGCAGGATGCCGGCGGCGAGCCGCGGACCGTCGAGGAACTCGTCACCCTGACCGGCCAACTCAGCGCCAGCCTCGTTTACCGGGGCCTGGGCGGCACGCCCAAGCGGTGGGTGCTGGCCGACGAGCAGGACCCGGCCCAGTTGATGTACGTCGAGAGCGGACCGGCCGCGGCGGCGGCCTTGAACAGCGCCATCGGGTGGAAGGTGCGCCTGACGGGCACGCGGGTCTACGACGCCAGGATCCAGTCCTACGTGCTCCACGTGCGGGACGTCGAACGCCTCGCCCCGGCCCTCACGGCCCGCGCCGCCGCCCCCCGACCGGCCGGCGAGCTGCCGCGCGGCCAGGCACCGTATCCCCAGGCGTGGCAGCGACCCCAGGCCCGGCAGGAGCCCCAGAGCGACTCCCAAGACCCCGAGGCTCTCCCCGCCCCCGCCGACGACCTGCCGGTCGTTCCGTCCACCCAGCCGGCGCCGGCCGTGGTGGACCCCGAGGAGTATCGCTAGTCTGCCTCGCCGGCCGGTGGCAGGGTCGTCAGGCAGGCCATCACGGGATCCTCGAACATCACCGAGGCGAGGAACCAGCCCACCTCCGGCGGGACGTCGCAGGGCGTGTCGGCGTCGCCGTAGAACGCCACCGGCGCAGCGTCATCGTAATCGGAATGCTTGATCATGGCCTTTCTCCCGCGATCAGCGGAGCTTCTGGAGGAACTCCAGGCCCAGGCCGAGCATGTTGCCCAACGCCTGGCGCCGGACAATGCGGCAGCGGTACTTGACAAGGCGACTGGTCCCGGCAATCGGATCGGCCGGCACGGTCAGGTCGAGGACGACCTGGTCCTGCCGGTCGAGCCGCTCCTGGTGGCGAACCACCGTTAAGACGCCGTTTTCGCTGATGTTAGCGGTCCTCCCTCGCGCCAGAACGCGATTCTTGCGATCACGAAGCACGTAGGGCAGCGCCGAACTCACGCGAACACTGCGACGCCGCTCGGCTGTACGGATGTTCATGCCATTCCTCTCTGTCGTAAAAGCACCTGGATCCCTCCGATCCGGCGTGCCCCCAGGGAACTGCCTCCAACGGCCGCCGATCCCCGGCCGCGACGGCCGGGTACTTGAAGTGTCGATTACAGATCACCCCCCGGGCAAATGCTGCAGGCGGAAAAAACCGCCCCCGGCGACCCGTGGTTGCTTGTCGCCGCGAAGGAAACGGCCTGGAGAGCCACGAAAATGGGAGGAGATCCAATCGGGACCTGACCGGCCCCGACCGCCAAGGTTACACCACGTCGTTGAGGTTCCAGTGGAGGTTGTCGAGGACCGCCCGCATGGCCCGGATCGTCGGCTGGGTCATGCCGTAGCACGGCTCGTAGCGGTGGACGGCAAACGCGATCGCCACGCCGAACACCGGGCCGAGGAAGCGGTGCGGACGGCTGAACTTGCCGTTGCACAGGTGGATGAACGGCGTCCGCAGTTCCCGCCGGAGCGCCAGCGTGGTCCGCAGCGCCTCGGCCAGTTCGTCCTCTGTGTCGACGGTGGTGACGATCTTCACCACCTCCGCCCCGCGCGACTCGAGCGCAAGCATGTGCTCGACAACCTGTTCCGTCGTCCGCGGGCACGCCATGTGCGACGAGACCACCACGTCGGCGCCGGCGGCATGGATCCGGTCGATCAGGCGTCTCTGCCGGTCGATGGCGGCGGGAGAGCGGGTGATCTCCATCGGCGACGGATCGTACAGGTCGCCCATGACGTCGATCATCGACGCCCCCGCGGCCGCCGCGGCGAGCAGCACCTCCTGCCGTGCCTCGTCGCCGGACTCCCCCTGCCTGTCATTGCGGTAGAGGAAGAACATGAACGGCAGCCGGACCGCGTCGATGATCCGCGCGAGGGCGTCCCGGTGGCGGAACTCGCCCTTCAGGTCCGCCAGATCAATGGCGATTCCCCCCGCCCCGTCGAACTCGCAATTCCTCGCTTCGGCGATCAGCGCCTCCGGCGTCCGGCCGGCCATGATGCCGGTGAGGACCGGGCGCGGGCGGTTGAGAAATGACCGGTTCATCGCATCGTCGCCTTAAAGACCGCCGCAACTGCGGCCGCCGTCGATCACGTAGTTCGCGCCGGTGATGAACGCCGCCTGCTCGCTGCTGAGGTACAGGATCAGGTCGACAATCTCCCGCGTTTCGGCCGCCCGCCCGAGGCGGGTCTTCATCCCGGCCATCTCCGGACGCGTCAGCACCGGCCCGGGCGACACGCAGCACGCGCGGATGCCGTGCGGCGACCCGACCACCGCCAGCGACTTGGTCAGGCCGATCATGCCGCTCTTGGCCGCGCCGTAGTCCAGGCAGGCCGAGCCCGTCACGCCGTCCACCGAGCCCAGATTGATGAAAACGCCCCCCTGCTGCTTGATCATCTGGCCCAGCACGGCGTGGCAGAAATAGATCACCCCCCGGAGGTTCACGTCCAACCCCCAGTCGATAACCTCCACGGGCAGCTCATGATAGGGCACGCCCACGTAGCCCATGACCCGCGAGGAGGCCCCGCCGGCGCAGTTGACCATGATGTCGATCCCGCCGAACGTCTCGACGGCCAGCGCGGCGGCCCGCTTGACCTGCGCATACTCGCGGATGTCCGCCTGGACGGCGACGGCGGCGCCCCCCTTCGCGCGGATCCCGGCCGCGGCCGTCTCCACGCCGTCGGGGTCGATGTCCACCAGGCACACCCGGCCGCCCTCTTCGGCGTAGCACTGCGCGCACAGCAGGGCGATCCCCGAAGCCGCACCCGTCAGCACCACCGTCTTGTCCTGGAACCGCATGCTCATCTGGGCTCCTGCCGGAGGCTTTATTTTACCGTCAAGACAACCTTGCCGAGGTTCTCCCGCCGCTGCAGGATCGCGTGGGCCGCCTCGGCCTCAGCGATCGGCAGCGTCCGATGAATCCGCACACCGACGCGGCCGTCCGACAGGGCCGGCCACACGCGCTGCTTGAGGGCCGCGAGGACCCGGGCCTTCGTGTCGCGGTCGCGGCTGCGCAGCGTGCTGCCGATCAGCCGGATGCCTCGCCGGAAGAAGTCGGTGATGTTCAGTTCGCTCATCGACCCGCCCAGCGTGGCGATGATGATCCAGCGCCCGCCGCGGGCCATGGTTTCGAGGCACGCGCCGAGCTGCTCGCCCGCCACGCAGTCCATCGCCACATCGACTGGATGCTGCTTCAACACCGCCGCGATGTCGTCGGTCCGGCGGTTGATCACGACGTCGGCGCCGAGGTCGCGGACGAACCGCTCCTTGGCCGGCGAGCCGACCGTGGTGACGACGGTCGCGCCGAGGAGCTTGGCCAGTTGGATGGCCGCCATGCCGAGCCCGCTCGCGCCGGCCTGGATGAACACGGTCTCGCCGGCGGTCATGCCGCCCTCGAGGCACAGATTGAGATACGACGTGGCGAACGCCTCCGGGACCGCCGCCGCCTCGGCCATTGACAGCCCCGCCGGGATCGGCAGGGCCAGCTCGACGGGGACAGCCACCTTCTCGGCGTACCCGCCGCCGCCCAACAGGGCGCAGACCTTGTCGCCGACGGTCCACCCGCCGCCCGCCGGGGCCTCGGCCACCACGCCGGCGACCTCCAGGCCCATCCACTCCGGCCAGCCGTCCGGCGGCGGATACCTGCCGTCCCGCTGCAACAGGTCCGCCCGGTTGACCGCCGCGGCGTGGACCTCCACCAGGATCTCGCCGGCCTTGGTTACCGGATCGGCCACCTCGCACCAGGTGAGCGACTTGTCGGCTGCGGTCACGATCGCATACACGCCCGTTCCTCCGTCCTGGACCTCCGGCAACGTCCTCGACGCCGGTGCCTTGTACACCGCTCGGCGTTCCGTGTCAAATCCGGGCGTCCGCACCCGTTGACGCCCTCGACGCACGCAAGGATCGCGCGGGCGTTGTTCCCCGGAAGCCTGTGCGGCTGCGTGGTGATCGTCGCTGCGGAGCTATCGGACGTGAGCGCGTCGAGCGTCGTCGACGCGCTGTCGCCCCCCAAGCCCACGCAATGAGGCGGCGCAAACTCCGCCCTGCCCGGCCCTGACGCCGTCACGGCAGGTGGAGGACGCGGACCTCGATGGCGGGTTCGTCGGCGAGGAGCCGCTCGACCTCGGCCGGGTCGCTGGTGCCCTGGTGGTAGGGGTAGAGGATACGCGGCTTGAAGGCGCGGGCCGCGTCGGCGGCTTCGGCGGGGGTCATGGTGTAGGGCAGGTTGATCGGCAGGAAGGCGATGTCGATGTCGGTCAGCGCCCTCATTTCGTCGGTGCCCTCGGTGTCGCCGGCGACGTAGACGCGGGTGTCGCCGAAGGTGAGGATGTACCCGTTGTCCTTGCGCTGGCGGGGATGATACCGCAGGCGGTCGGGCGTGAGGTTGTAAGCGGGCACGGCCTCGACGGTGATGTCGAGCACCTGCCGCGCTTGGCCGACCTCGATGACCTCGCCGAAGCCGGCCTTCTCGACGACGGCGGCAGGTGCGCCGATCACGGTGTCGGGGGTGCGGATCGTCTCGATCACGTCGAGGCGGAGATGGTCGTGATGCTCGTGGGTGATGAAGATGGCGTCGGCGGCGGGCATGGCGTCCCAGTCGGCCTCGCCGGAGGGGTCCACGTAGTACTGCCTGCCCTTAAACGCCAGACGGATCGCCGAGTGGTTGATCGGCTGGACGGTCAGGTCTCCTTCGGACGTCTTCTCCATGGCGACGTTCCTTTCCGACGGCGCAAGCGGGGTCGACTCGGACGGCGACGCTTCGGCCGCCTCGGACGGCCGCGTCGTCGGCGCCGCTGCGGGCGGCGGGGACGGCGGCGATGCGTCGCACCCGGCGGACACGGCGGCCAGGGCCGTCAGGCCGGCCGCCAGCAACAGCACGATGCGGGCCTTCATGGCTCACCTCCCGAAATGCCCCCGGCCGTGCGGCACACGCCGGGGCCAACCCAGAATACCGCCCCGGCGGCGGCGATCAAGCCCCCATCATGCGATCCCGCCCGCCAGCTCCCGCCAGACGGCCCGGGCACAGATGAGGTCCATGGGGGTATCGATGTTGATGCTGCGTTCGGGGGGCATCTCGTAGGCCAGGCACCGGCGGCCGTACAGGCTGTCCCGGGTCATGACGACGTCCCGCCGGGTGACGTAGACGGCCCCGTTGCGGCGGTAGGGGATGGGGTGTTGGTCGAGCCCCTGGCGGCGGTGGGGCTCGGCGAGCTCGGGGAAATAGGGGATAAGCTCTCCGTCGACGATGGCTCGCAGCCACGCGGGGTGGGCGTCGCTGACGCGGCAGACGCTGACGGCGCTGTCGGCGGCGGGCTCGGCGGTGAGCAGGAGATCGACGGCGCGGCGGATGTCCCCGGCCGTCCGCAGCGGCGTGGTGGGCTCGACGAGGCAGACCAGGTCGACCGGGCGGCCCCGCTCGCCCTCGACGCGCGCGACGGCGTGCTGGACCACGGCCAGGCTCGTCGCCGTATCGCCGGCCAGTTCCGCCGGCCGGCGGAAGGGCACGTCCGCCCCGGCGCGGATCGCCTCGGCGGCGATGGCGTCGTCATCGGTACTGCAGACGACGCGGCCGCAGCGGCGGCTCTCGATGGCGGCGCGGGCGGCGCGGTAGACGAGGCTCTCGCCGCCGACGGTCTGGAGGTTCTTGCCGGGCAGCCCCTTCGAGCCGCCCCGCGCGGGGATGATGGCCAGGCAGTACAGGTCCGTGTTGTTCATGGCGTCGACGTCCCAAGCTCGCGGCCCGCCGGGCGGGTATCCGCATTATAGTGGCCCGGCGGCGGGCCGTCCGCAAGGGAACGCCTACCGTGGATCGGCGGTTTCGGCCGCGGCGGCGACGGCGGCGGGGGCCTCGCCGACGGCGGTGCGCTGCTCGGCGACCATGTCGAGGGTCAGCTTGTTCTTGACGGTCTTGATCCCGCGGATCCGCACGGTGCTGCCGGCGGCGCGGGCGATGTCCAGCGTCACCGGCTTGCCCGCCAGGGCGTCGCCGAGTTTGGGCCCCAGGCTGTCGACGGCCGCGGCGACCGTCTCGCTCAGCTCCTCGGCGACCATCCTGCCGGCTTCCTTGCTCACGCGGCCGAGGTCGCGGGCGGCCTGGTCGATCGCGGCCTGCTTGTAGCGCTGGACGGCGTCGTCGGGGACCGGCATGCGTCCGGCGCTGCGGGAACGGACGGTGATCGTGACGGACTCGTCATCGTCGAAGCGGAAGGCCAGGTCGACCCCCACCACGCTGTCGTACTTGTCGACGCGGGCGTAGCACGTCAGGCGGTCTTTGCCGACGGCGATCGCCGGGCCGCTTACGCCGGCGCGGGTGAGCCGCTCGACCGAGGTGTCGGGCATCGCCGCGATCCACGTATTGAGCTCGTCGGCGGTCAGGGGCATGTCGTAGGTCGTCCGGGTGACCCGGACCCGCCGCCCGGTTTCGGGGTCGGTCTCGATGAAGCGCTCGGTCCGCAGGTTGTTCACGCCGGGCGCGCCGGCGGCGGTGAGCACGGCCGGGTCGAACGCGGCGGCCAGCCGCCGGGCCATGTCGCGGCGGACCTCGATCCGGGCCGGCTCGCCGAGCACCCGCGGCCTGTAGTCCGCCGGGTCCCAGCGGACCAGGAGGATCACGCCGACAACGACGGCCAGGATCGCGGCGACGGAGCCGAGCAGCGTCCACTTGATCACGCGTCTTGCCTTCACGGCGTTCTCCCGACAGGCGAGGCCGGCCGCCACACCGGCGGTCGATGCGGGCGTTTTGGAAAGATCGGCGCAATCTAAGCCCTGGTTTAGTAGTGAATTGTGTTTACATCGCACAGCCGGCCGCCCGCGCCCGTAGAAAGGTCGGTCCTTGTGATCGTTTCGTAACTTGGTATAATTCGCCCCCGTGGCGTGATCGGGTGCGTCAACCTATTGTCAAACCGGCCATATGAGGGAATGAGTGATGATGACCGAACAACGGAGCAAAGCAACACTTACCGAACGCGTCACCGCCGTGATCGACCAGCTCCGCCCGCTGGTCCAGCAGGACGGCGGGGACATCCAGTTGGTGGACGTCCAGGAGGACACCGGCGTGGTGTCGATCCGCTTCCGCGGCGCGTGCGTCGGCTGCCCCGGGGCGGCGATGACGTTGAAGATGGGGATCGAACGGAACCTCAAGCAGCACGTTCCCGAGGTCACCGAGGTGGTCGCGGTCCGCTGACGCGGGGCGCTTTTCGGATGGTCCGGCGCGCCGCCGCCCCGTCGCGGCGGCGGCCTGGTTTTCTGACGACGAGGGATGTCATGGCCGAATCGCAACTGCTGGTCCACACGATCAAGGACGCCGTCGTCGTCACCTTCCGTCACGTGTCGATCCTCGACAGCCTGGTCATCGACGCCATCGCCCGGGAGCTGTACGCGCTGGTCGACGATCGGGCCGTCCGGAAGATCGTGCTGGATTTCGCGGGCGTGAAGTTCCTGGCCAGCCAGGCGGTCGGGGTGCTGATCACGCTGAAGCGCAAGGCCGAGGCGATCGACGGGCAGGTGCTGATCTGCAGCATGTCCGGGGAAATTCGGCGGGTGTTCGAGATCATGAACCTCCACAACGTCTTCCGATTCCACGCCTCGGAGGCCGCGGCGCTGGAGACGCTGGGGGTTCACACCGACTGACCGGACGGGTGGGAGGACGCAGCGGTGACCGTAGGCGATTTCGTGCTCCAGGACGGGCAGACCGTGGTGATGACCGGCGACACCATCACCGCCGGCGGCCGCGGCGACGGCCGCGAGCTGGGCGACGGGTACGTCCGCCTGATCGCGGCGCTGTCGGCGGCGCGGCGGCCCGGACGGCAGATCCGCTTCGTCAACGCGGGCGTCGCCGGCACCACCATCGCCGACCTGGCCGACCGGTGGGACCGCGACGTGCTGACCGGCCGTCCGAACTGGCTGAGCGTGTTCATCGGCGTCCACGACGCCCGGGGGCGCGGCGACGGCGGCGGGGTCCCCGTCGAGTCGTTCACGGCCGTCTATCGCGAGCTGCTCGAACGGACGCGGGCGCGCTGGGGCGGGTGCGGGCTGATCCTCATGACGCCGCCGCTGCCCGGCGCGGGCGACCGCGAAGACGACCCCCTGCCGGCGGCGTACGTCGAGGCGGTGCGGCGGCTGGCGGGACGGTTCAACGCGTTCTGTGTCCCGGTCCACCAGGCCTTCGACGAGGCGGTCGCGGCCGGGTCGCCGCCGCTGACGCTCGACGGCGTCCACCCCAACGACATCGGCCACGCCCTGATCGCCCTGACCTGGCTCAAGACGCTCGGGTGGTAACCTCACCCGGCGGCCTTTTTTGCCGCGGCCGTCTTGATTGCACCGCCCCCGCCGACGATACTGGCGCGGCCGCCCCGGGCGGGTTCGCTCCGGCCGGCCCGTGCGCCGACGAGAACCGCAGGATCGTGATTGCCATGGAACCAAACGCCGTTGTCACGCGGACATGCCGATGGGGACTGCTGCTGGCGATCGTTTCGACCGCCGGCGCGGGCCTCGCCCAGGAGGCGGCGCGGCCGACCTCGGCCCCGGCGTCGCAGCCGGCGCGGCTGCTGTTCGTCGGCAGCGATGCCAACGAGCCGTACAGCTTCATCGACGGCGACGGGCGGGAGACCGGCTACGACGTGGAGGTTCTCCGCGCCATCGCCGACGTGATGGGCCGTGCGATCTCCATCGAGCTGATGCCCCTGGACGAGGCCTTCCAGGCCGTCGAGCGGGGCGACGCGGTCGGCCTGGTGGGCTACGGCCAGGCCCGCGGGCGCCCGAGCGTGACCGACGCGTGGCGGCTGTGCGGGCCGACGGTGATGCGGGACTACAAGATCGCGGTCCTCGCCGACTTTGCCGCGCTGGACGAGAAGGCGACCCATCACGATCTCAAGGGATTCCGCGTGACGATCCTGGCAAACGACCCGGTCGAGGCGCTGTTCGACGGCAACAACAGCCTCGAGATCGACGTGGTCCCAACGCCCGCCGAGGCGTTCACGCAGCTGAAGAGCCAGTGGTCGCGTGCGGTCGTCGCCGACACCAACACGATCCGCTACGCCGTCCGCACGCAGCACGAGACGGACATTCGGATGATCGGCGGGGAGTTCTACAAGGTGACCGATCACGGCCCGGCGGTGTCGCGCCGGTGGGACCCGGCGGTCGCGGCGAACATCCGCCAGGCCATCGGGACCCTGCGGACCCACGGGACGCTGGCCGAGCTCCAGGCCAAGTGGTTCGACCACGAGGTGAACCCCCGCACGTGGCGGCGGGAGTTGTTTCTCGGCGCCGCGATCCTCGGCGGCCTGGCGGTGGGGTGCCTGCTGGCGATCGCGTGGCGGCAGGCGCTGCGGTCGTCGGTGGCCCGGCAAACCCGCCGGCTGCACGCGGAGTTGGAGGTCGCCCGCAAGCAGTTGCACGACCTGCACACCCCCCCCACGCCCGGCGCCGCCGACGACGCCGCCGACGCGTTCGACCTGGAAGCCGCCGTGGAGACCTCGCCCCCGCTGGCGCCCGAGGCCACCGACGTCAACGCGCTGATCGCCGACTACGCCGACACCCTCCGCCAGCAGATGGGCCGCTCGGTCCGCCTGACCCCGTCGCTGGGCGACGACGTGCCGCCGGTGAAGGCCGATCCCCAGCGGGTCCGGCGGATCCTCACCCAGTTGTGCCTGAACGCCCGCGACGCCGTCAACAAGCACCGCCTGACCCACCCGGAGGCCCCCGCCGAGGTGTGGATCTCCACCCGCCGCGCCGCGGCCGACGAGAAGCCCCCCAACCTCGCCGACGCCGACGGCGATTTCGTCGCCGTCAGCGTGCGCGACGCCGGGGCGGGCCTGCGCAAGGAGATGGTCCAGCGGATCTTCCACAAGGGCTACACCACCAAACCCAACGCCTCCGGCTATGGCCTGACCTACGTCTACGAAACCATCGCCCGGCACGGCGGCTGGATCGACGTCGAAAGCGCCCCCGGCCGCGGGTCCACCTTCAGTATCTTCCTGCCATGCGCCTGAGCCCCGGCGACAAGGTCAAGTTCATCGGCTGCGAGGTCCTCTTCCGCGAGGCGTGCCTCCTGGTGGCGCGCAGCGCGCTGCAGGTGGATATCGCCTTCCAGCCCAAGGGGCTGCACGACCTGCCCACCGAGCGGATGCGCGGCACGCTCCAGCAGGCGATCGACGAGGCCGCCGCCTCGGGCCACTACCGGGCGATCCTGCTGGGCTACGCCCGCTGCAACGACGGGGTGGTCGGCCTGCGGGCGCCGTCGATCCCGCTGGTGATCCCCAAGGCCCACGACTGCATCACCCTGTTCTTCGGCAGCCGCCGACAGTACCAGGCGTACTTCGACACCCACCCCGGCACCTACTTCCACACCACCGGCTGGATCGAACGCGACGACCCCACCGTGCCCGGTCAGCCGGGGGTGATGGACCAACTGGGCCTGAACACCTCCTACGCCGAGCTGGTCGCCCAGTACGGCGCCGACAACGCCCGCTACGTGCTGGAAACCGTGGGCGACTGGACGTGCCACTACCGCCGCCTGTGCTACATCCGGATGGGCGTCACCGACGAACGCCCCTTCATCGCCGTCTCGCGCGACCACGCCGCGGCGCATGGCTGGCAGTTCGAGCTGTGCGACGGCGACCTGTCGCTGCTGGAACGCCTCCTCAGCGGCCGGTGGGACGACGACCTGCTCGTAGTCGAGCCGGGCCGGTGCATCACCGCCCGCAACGACGACGAGATCCTCGGCTGCGACGAGGGTCAACAATAGCCACGGAGGACACGAAGGACGCAGAGGGCCGACCGCCCGTCCCTGTCTCTGTGTTCTCGGTGCCCTCCGTGGCTGGGACCTCCCCGGCACGTCTACGAAGGTCGCGTGGTCTGGGGGATCTCCCCGGCCGCCCGGCCGGCGGTCCGCGGGCCGACGGGCGCGTAGCGGCCGCGGGCGATGGTGAACCACTGGCGCCAGTCGTCGCCGAGGCCGAACTTCTCGACGGCGTGGCGCATGGTGCGGCCGCACTCGCATGTCGGCTCGTGGTCGCCCACGTAGCGGTCCACGTGATCGACCAACGAGGCCATCGTTCGCAGGGCCGCGGCGATCCGGTCGGCTTCCGAGACGCTGGTCAGCCCCCCGAACAGGTCGCGCGCCGAGAACGGGCGGTAACGACTGCCCGTCTCGGCGTAATTGGCCACGTAGGCGACGCCGGCGAAGCACAATTCCAGTTCCTTCGCCAGGAAGGCCTCGGGGGCGAAGGCGTGGCCGACCAGCTCCCCGCCGGCGGCGGCGTAGAAGCGGATCTCCGCCGGCGTTTCCAGGCGCGGGCCCTCGGTCACCACCAGGGTGCTGCCCCGGCGGCAGGACCGGCCCATCCGGTCCAGGCCCGCCGTCAGCGCCTCGCCCAGGAAGGGGCAGAACACCGGAAACTGCCGCAGCGTGGTGATCCCGGTATGTTCGAAGAAGGTCGTGGCCCGTTGGGCGGTCTGGTCGATCAGGTCGCCGATCACGACGATGTCGCCGACGTTGTAATTGTGCGTGATGGACCCGACCGCCGAGATGCCGAGCACGTGGCGGACGCCGAGGTCCTTGAGGGCATACAGCGTCGCGCGATGGTTGATGGCCCCGGGCCACGTATGCCGCCCGTCAACGCCGCAGCGGGGTACCACGTAGCAACCGTCGCCGCGACGCCAGATCGGTTCGCTGGCGCCGAAGGGCGTCTGCCGCCGCTCGAGGCATTCGTCGGCGGCGTCGGCGGCGTCGGGCAACCCGAACAGCGGCGCACCGGCCAAACATGCGACCGAAGACGTCATGGTCATCGTCCTCTAGAAATCGAAAGCTCGAGAAGATCTGAACGCTCCAGCCCCTATTGTGCCCCAAGCGGCGTGATTTGACAACCCCTTAACAGCCCATTCCCGCTCCGGGAGCACCCCGACGGCGGCGGGTGGACAACATCCGGCCGTTGCGGGCCGATAGATCTGCGGGTACCTTCATGTCGGGGATCGACGGAGCGTTGGGATGGACTACCAGATCATCTGTCCGCACTGCGGCAGGGGCATCGGCATCGCGGCCGCCCGGATCGGCCATGCGATGGCGTGCCCCCACTGCGGCAAGAGCTTCCAGGTCGGCCGTCCCAGCGCCGCCGGCGGGGCCGACGTGCACGGCAGCCTGTTTACGTTCCGCTGCGACCTGTGCCAGTCCCGCCTGGAGGCGTACACCAGCATGATCGGCCGGCGCGGGCAGTGCCCCACCTGCGGGGCGCAGTTCACCGTGCCCGCCCCCAGCGAACGGGCCCGGCGGATCGGCGGGACCGAGGCCCAAGCCGAGTACAGCCAGCCCGTCCACGCCTTCGCCGCCGCCGGCGACAAGGCGCCGAAGATCATCACCCTGCCCAACGGCCGCAAGGCCATCCAGTGCCCCCGCTGCAAGACCGCCAACGCCATCGACCGCAACAACTGCCGCCACTGTGCCGCACCGTTCACGCTGGAAGGTTCCGAAGCGATGGGACAAGGAGGCGGGATCGGCACGGCGGCCCTGGTGCTGGGCATCATCGGCCTGCCCCTGTCCTTCGCGTGCATTCCCTCGATCCTCGCCATCATCTTCGGCCTGCTCGGCCTGCGGCGCGACGACGAGGGCGGCCATCGGGGCCGCCAGGGCCAGGCCGTCGGCGGACTCATCCTGGGCCTGCTGGGGCTGACCCTCGGCCTGGTGCTCATCTTCCAGTGATGCGCGGGCGCTCCACCCGCGAGGCAGTCACAGACTCCAATCGTCCGTTCGCCCAGAGACGGCGCGGGGCGCGCAGGACCCGCCTATCCGTCAGGCGCAGCCCACGCCGCACGGAAGATCCTCTTTCAAGACCGTCGCTGGCAATCACCCGGCGGTCTGCTTGCGCTTCCTCAACACCATGCCGCCCAGCGTGCTCAAGCCCAGCAGGCCCATGGTGATCGTTGCCGGTTCGGGCGTAATCGTGATGTTGTCGAAGCTGAGGGTGCCCGTTGCGCCGTGGCTGAAGTGAACATCCAACACAGTGCCGCCCTGGCCCGGCCAGATCTCTCCTGGGGGCGCGCCGTAAAGCCAACTGTTGGTGGTCGTGACGGCCCCGCCGTCAAAGAGCGCCCAGTCCCCGCCGTGGAGCCGGTAGCTGGGGGTCACGGTCCACGGGTCGGCTTCGTCGGCCTTGTAGAAGTCCATCCGGAGATCGAAGTCGTCGCGGGTCAGGCCGCCGGCGTTAAAGCCCGCGCTTCGCATGACATCCCAGAGGCCCGTACGATCGTAGGTCTCCTGGCACTGGAACAGGTCCTTGTCGAGGTTATCGCCCCACACGTCCAGTCGGATGGCCATGTTGAGCGAATGCCAGTACCACCATCCCGACCCGTCCGGCGTGATGCTTACCAGTTGGAAGTAGATCGACCGTCCAGTGGGCCCCGTCACACCCGTGACGTCAATGCCGCTGACCTCCATCCGCCATGGCGTGCCGGCGTACATGCCCGTCAGGTAGTTCGGCCAACTGAAATACTCGTACACCCTGGTGGATGTGCTGCTGCCGTCGTATGTAAGCGTCTTCGGACCGATCGCTTCCGGCGGAACTACCAGCGACCCGGCGGTCGGATCGGCATTCGCCATGGACGCGGCAAGGCCCAGAACGCCGATCACACCCATCAATAAACATGTTCTGCCCATCTCAGTCTCCTTTTCATGATGGCCCTCCTCAGCACCGGTATGTTCGAAGCACCCGGTAGGAGCCACCCTCCGTGACATGCCGACCACCTGCGGCGGCTGACGCCGCCGGCAGGCATCCCTCGCTTTGTGCTGCCGCCCTCGACTTGACCCGAACTTGTTACATCGCGCCTCGCCTGAGAGACCATCGCGGCCCATGGCGACAAACACATTACGAACGTGAGAATAGCCCTCAAAGACGAATGGCCCGCGACCCACCAAACCGCACTCGGCCGCTTAAGACATCCTCCCCGTGACGACTCAATCGCCCATTCGCAACCGCTATACTAGCATGCTTCTAAACTTACGTCAATGAACAAAAGACCCGCGAAGCCTGCCGCCTGCCCTGCACGCCGAAGATCGCACCCGCCAGGACCCTCTACGTGCTGCCACCCCGGTCCCGCTCCCACAGGCGGACGGCCTTGGGTTGACCCGTGTAGACGGGCAGCAGCTCGGCCGGCGCGGTGAACCGCCCCCGGACGGCCAGGCGACGGCCGACGGCCCAGGTCTTATCCACGCTGGGCAGCCAGAGCCCCTCGTCCAGGACCACCACGCCGGGCCCGGCGACCGCGTGATAGCCGAGACCTTCGCCCGTCACGTGCAGCGGGCGGGGCGTCGAGGCGAGCAGGGCCTCGACCGTCGTCACCGCCGGCGCCGCGGCGGGCATGAATTGATCGCCCGCCCGTTCGAACACCGCCGCGTAGATCCGCCCGTCCCGGGCATCGAGCACGACGGCGAGGTGCTCGACGCCCGCGTCGGCCCGCGCGGCCTCGGCGACCACCGCCGGCGCCCCCACCGCCACGCAGCGAAGCCGTCCCACCGCCCGCCCCAGCATCCGGGCGACCGTCACGGCGATCCGCGTCCCGGTGAAGCTGCCCGGCCCGACGTCCACGTAGACTTCGGTCAGCGCCTGCGGGGTCAGGTCGTGGCGGGCGAGCAGGTCGTCGAGATACACCAGCACCTGCGTGGCCGCCCGTCGGGAGGTGTCGAACGGCAGCGCTTCGATCAGCACGTCGCCGGCGCCCAGCGCCACGCCGCCGGCGTGACTGGTGGTTTCCAGGGCGACGGAGACGGCCTCGCCCCGGTCAGCCACGCGCGTACCTCCGCGCCTCGGCCGCGGCGTTCTTGAACAGCCGCAGGTTGTCCCGCAGGCGGGAGGGTTTGTTCCGCGCGTTCCACATCGCCGCGAAATCCTCGCCGGTCCGGTCGATCTGCTCGGCGAGCTTGGTGAACGTCGCGGCGCCGACCGTCTCGCCCATGCCCATCTGCCAGGCGATGCTGGAGCGGAAGCAGTACAGGGCGATGATCCGCCCCGACAGGGCGTACTCGTCCAGGCTCAGCGCGTCGAACGGATCGTCGACCGGCTGCTTCCACCCCCCCGCCTCGGGCAGCGCCTCCAGCACGTCGGCCAGGGCCTGGGGGCGGTAGCGGTCGACGGTCCGCTGCAGGGAGTACCACAGGGCGTTGGTGGTCGGCTTGAGCGGTTCTTCCAGGTTGAAGGTCATCGGGTCGCGGTTGACCTGGACGATCCCGTACCGCAGGTACATGGTGCCCAGGGCCTCGATCGCGTCGCCGAGCCGGCCGTCGGTGTCGCCGAACACCTGGCGGGCGAACCGGCGGGCGAACGCGCCGGGATCGGCCTTGCGGGGGTTCCAGCTCTCGGCGCCGCCGAACGCCATGGCCATCAGGCTGACGGCCAGGCACTGCCGGTGGCCGCGGTCGCCCCAGTCGGTGTTCAGCAGCCCCTCGGCGCCGTAGCGCTTGGCGAGCGTGGCGGCCTGGCGGATGTTCTGGTGGGCGTTGGTCCACCGGCTGGCGATGGTGCCCCACCCGCTCGTGCCGGGGCACAGCACCAGCGGCAGGCCCGTCCTGGCGATCTCGCCCGAGCGGTTCAGCCGGGCGCTGTCGGCCTCGTAGCCCCAGTTGAGCATGACCAGGTCGCGCGGCAGCCGATCGAGCGTCTCGGGGTGGTTGAGCACGACGTCCGACCAGGCGTTCATCCGACGTCCGAACTTCCGGCAGAGCTTGTGAATCTTCATGAGGAAGTCGAGGTAGACCTGCCCCTCGCCCCGCCGGCGGCAGGCGTCGTAGGTCTGCCCCTTGCCGAGGTCCCACGTCTCGTCGCAGCAGACGTTGAAATCCTCCGCCTCGAACAACGGCAGGAACTCCTCGTAGAGGTCTTCGATGAATCGGATGCTCGCCGGATCGGTCGGGCACAGCGTCGAGCCGTGCGGCAGCTCGTTGAGGTGGGCGTACTCGGGGAGCCTGAGCACCTTCTCCATGTGCCCGAAACTCGACAGGCTCGGCACCAGGCGGATGTGATGCCGCTTACAGTGGGCCTGGAGCTTCGTGATGTCCGACGGCGTCAGCGGGGAGTAGCCCTTCCAGATGGCCGGGTGCTTCTCGAAGCGGAAGGCGTTCTCGACGTAGAGCTGCAGCTCGTTGATCTTCCACTCGGCCAGCCGCTCGACGAGCCCCAGCAGCGTTTCGATCTTGGGCACCTTCCCGCGGGCGCAGTCGTGATACACGCCGCGTCGGGCGAAGGCGGGCGCGTCGGCGATCTTCATGCACGGCAGCGCCGCCGCGTTCATCCGCAGCAGTTCCCTCAGTGTCGCCAGGCCGTAGAAGGCCCCGGCGTCGGCGGACGCTTCGATCGTCACGCCCTGGCCGGTGATCGTCAGGCGATAGCCTTCCCGTTCGGCCACGCCGGCGTTGCGCACGACGCGGATGTGGGCGTCGTTCCTGCCGACCGTCACGTCGCGCCCGTCGCCGCGGAGCACGGCGGCGGTCTTGTCCAGGCCGAGCCTGTCGGCGTCTTCGGTGCTGCTGAGCACGACCTGCCTGGGCGGCCGCCACTGTCCGCCGGTGAGGTTGACACGTCGGGGGGTGACGAGCCAGCTGATCGCTTTGGCCATGGTTCTCTCTCCTGCCGCTGGGGGCCTTGAGGCCGTGATCTCGCAGTGCCTGAGTGTCCGTCCTCCGTCACGCTTGTCAAGCGCGGGAGACGATTAAAGATGTCACGCCATGGTCTTGAGCTGCTCGGCGGTGACGGCGTAGCGGAGGGGCCGGCCGTGCTGGAAGGCGAGGAATTCCTCGATCATCCAGTCGGCCATGCGGATGACCTCGTCGCCGAGCGAGCCGGCGATGTGAGTGCTGATGTGGACGTTATCCAGCCGGTACAGGGGCGAGGCGGCCTCGGGCGGCTCGGGGAAGGTCACGTCCAGCAGGGCCGTCAGGTCCGGACGCGCCGCGAAGACCGTCCCCAGGGCGGCTTCATCCACCTGGGCGCCGCGGCCGGTGTTGATGAACGTCGCCCCCGGGCGCATCGACGCCAGCAGCGGCTCGTCCAGAAGGCCCCGCAGCTCGGGGAGGTTCGGCAGGTGGTTGCTCACCACCAGCGCCTCGGCGAAGGCCGCCGCCAGCGAGACCTTCGTCACACCCAGCGCCCCGGCGTCGGCGTCGGACAGGTAAGGATCGACCACCACCACGTTGAGCGTGAAGGGCTTGAGCAGCTCGATCAGCTTGCGCCCGATCATGCCGGCGCCGATCAGGGCGACCGTCTCGCCGAAGACCCCCCGCGCCTCGGTGGACCGGGCCGTCCGGTAGCTTTCAGGGTCGGCGACCGCGGCGGTGTTGCGGAAGTAGTTCTTGCAGGCCAGCAGGATCTGGGCCAGGGCGAACTCGGCGACGGGCACGGCGTTGGCCGCCCAGGCGCTGACGACGGTGATGCCCCGCGCCAGGTAGGGCCCGGCGAAGTGCTTGACCGACCCGGCGGCGTAGAAGACCGCCTCCAGCGACGCGAGGGCGTCGATCTGCTCGTCGCGGAGGGTCGGCATGCCCCAGGTGGAGAACGCCACCCGCCGGTCGGTGAGCGCCTCGGCGTGCCGGTCGAAGGTCGCCGCCGAGACCACCGGCTCGTACAGGTCGGTCAGCTCGGCCACCCGCTGCTTTCGGCCCCGGGCGTAGACGCGATCGATCTGGTTGCCGTCACAGAGGAATACCGCCTTCGGTCGTGTCGTCTCATGCATGGGCCGATGCTCACAGGGTCAGGAAGTTGGCCAGCAGTTGGCCCCCGACGTCGGTGAGGAAGCTCTCGGGGTGGAACTGCACGCCTTCGGTGGGGTGCGTTCTGGAGCGGAGGCCCATCAGTTCGCCGGCGTCAACGCTCCAGGCGGTCTGCTCGAACTCGTCGTCGAGCCCGTCGGGGTCGACGATGAGACTGTGGTAGCGGGTGGCGACGAAGGGGTTGGGCAGGCCGGCCAGCACGCCCTTGCCGTCGTGTCGGATCTCGCTGGTCTTGCCGTGCATCAGGCGGGTCGCCCGGACGACGCGTCCGCCGAAGACCTGGCCGATCGCCTGGTGGCCCAGGCAGACGCCGAGGATCGGGATCCTGCCGTGGAAGTAGCGGACGTAGTCCATGCTCCCACCGGCTTCGTTGGGGGTGCAGGGCCCCGGGGAAATAATCAGGTGCGTGGGGGCGATCTCGTCGGCGGCCTGGTCGGGGGGCATCACGTCGTTGCGGATCACGCGGATCGGCGGCGAGGCGTCCAGCTCGCCGATCCGCTGGACGAGGTTGTAGGTGAAGCTGTCGTAGTTATCCAGGATCAGGATCATGCAGGCGCATCGTAGCGAGGTCGCTACGACGGCGTCAAGATTCATCCGCCCGTCAGCCACAGCAGCAGCAGCGCGTCGATCACGGCCGCGACGGCCACCGCCAGGACCACCCGAACGCCGTACCGGCCCGCGGGCGGATCGCCCGCCACCGTCTCGACGGCGCCGATGGCGCCGCCCACCACCCGCCGGCCGTGGCCGACCTCGTGGAGCACCTCGGCGATGATCAGGTTCGCCTTGAACGGGTGGATCCCCAGCCCCCGGGCCAGGGTCATCAGCTCCTGCCGGGCCGTCATGCGGAGCAGCCCGCCCTCCATGCGATCGTAGACCATGCGAGCGAACCGCTTGTGGGCGTCGGGGTGGTTCGGCGCCGGTACCGCCGGGGCCGTCGCCGGCGGCTGGGCGCGTGCGGCCGGGTGGGGCCGCGGGGTCGTCATCGCCCGCCGCCGGGGCCGGTCGGTCGCGCTGCGGGCGAAGCGACGGATGAGCATCGCCTGGCCGGCGGGCGGGCGGAGCATCGCGTGGGCGATCAGGGCGTCGTCGAGGCGCCGGCGGCGGTCGGGGCCCCCGTCGCGGCGGATCTGACGGCAGACGGCCTGGTACTGCGCGTCGATCCGCTCCGGACTGTACCGCCCGGGCGTGAGGTTCAGTATACTGAACGGACTGGCCTCCACGGGGTGCGGCCTCCACAAAACACCCTAAGGTGTTCTTATGATACCACGACAGACCGCCGAAAAGGGCGCTGGGACGACCGGGAAACCCAATCCCGGGCCGGTTGTGACGGTTAGGTCGACCTGGCAGAGTCCGATCGGGGCCGGAAAGGGGGGCGTTCGTTGAAGCGGCGTCGGGTCATGCTCTGGCTGCCGGCGTTCGTCGGGGGGCTGCTCCTGGCGGTCCTCGTCGCCGGCTACCTGGCGATCAAGCACGTCCCGGGCGACTATCGGCCGCTGGCGCTGGCCGGCCGCGAGCGGGAGCAGGCCCGCCGGCGGGTCCAGCAGGCGGTCGTCGAGGTCCTCGGCGCCGCCAGCCGCGTCGGCAGCCGCGATCCCCACTGCGACCCGGCCGACCAGCCCCGCCGGGCGACCGTCGAGCTCAGCGCCGACACCCTCAACCGCTGGGTCGCCTCCCTGCCGGACGAGGTGACCACGGCGCTGGGCCGGGCGGGACTGCGGGACCCCGCCGTCGCCGTCAACGACGGACGGCTCACGCTGTACGCCCACTGGGCGCGCCACGACGCCGTGGTCGGCGTGGACCTGGTGGCGGAGTTCGACGACACGCAGCGGATGACCATCCGCCTGGCCGGCGCCCGCCTGGGGCGGGTGCCCGTGCCCCGGGGGATCCTCGAAACCCGCCGTCGGGAGATCATCGCCCTGCTGGACGCGTACGTCGAGCGGCAGCGGCAGGCCGGGCGGCCCGACAGCGACGCCGGGGACCTCACCGGGGCGGTCGAGCGGGTCGTCGATGCCCTGCGGGGGGTGCCGGTGCGGCTGGACCTGCCCCGGCGGTGCGGCCACGCCCGCATCCGAAGCATCCGCCCCCGGCGCGGCAAGCTCATCCTCGAGATCATCTCGCTGCTGCCGGACCCGCCGGCGGCCGATCAGCCGTCGCGCCGGAGCTGGTAACGGTCGTCGCCGGCGGGCGTCAGGCCGAACCAGCCGCCGGCGATCCGAATCCGCCACGTGCCGTCGGGGTCGATCCACCCGTCGTAGCGGCCGCGATCGACGATCCGAACGCTCCCGCGACCGCCGCGGACGGGGCCTTCGTAGGTGAGGTACGCCCGGCGGTGGTCGGCCAGGCGGCGGACGGTCACCTCCGCCCCCACCGCAAGGGCCGCGGGCGCGACGGGGCACTGGAAGGTCACCAGGACCCCGTCCGCCTCGAACATCCAGTCGTCGTGGGCCTCCCCGCCGCGGACGTGGTGCTGGACGACGAAGGCGCCGGCGCGGCGGCGCGGGGCCATCAGCGGACCTCGCGATTCTCGTGCTCGTGCTCGGCGTGGGCGGCCTGGGTGCGGTTCTCGTCCTGGCGCTTGTGGTTGATCCCCAACTTGCCGGCGTACAGCCGGTAGACGTCCTCGGGCCCCAGGCCCAGCAGTTGGCACAGGCTCACCCAGAAGAACAGCATGTCCGTCACTTCCACGCGGGCGTTCTGCAGGTCCTGCAGCTCGTACTGGCGGCCCTCCTTGGCCTCGCGATACCAGTGCTTCCAGGACAGGCACTCCTGCAACTCGTGGCACTCGGCGGCCATCGCATCGAGGTAGTTCTTCACGGCGCGGCCGATCTCGACCCGCAGCGGTTGGTCGTCGTCAAGCGTTCCCGCCGCGGCCGCCGCGGCCAGCCGCCGACCCAGCGCCAGCGTGTCGAATCCCGCCCGGGCGTTCAGCGCCGCCTGGAGGGGCCAGATCTGCTCGAGGGCATGCGGGGGGGCGTCGGCCATGGGGCTCTTCCTTTCCGCGTAAGGGGTCCGTGCTTACGCAGCCATGGTACCGCCCCCTTCCGGCGGCGACAAGGCGGCGGCCACCCTCGCCGCGTCAGGAGGCCACGGCCGTCGAGATCGCCCGCCGCCGCCGGCGCGGGACGAACGCCTCGGCGACCTGGGCCACGGTCATCAGCCGTGCGCCCTTGGCCACGATCCGCAGCCACGCCATCTTGGTGTCCGGGTCGTCGAGGTCCAGCACGGCGTCGGAAGCGATGATCACCTCGTGGCCCCGACTGCGCAGGCCGAGCACCGCCTGCTTGATCCCGACGGCGATGCCGGCGCCGCACACGATGAACGTCCGCGGTCCCACCAGTTCCGAGATCAGCCGTTCGAACTTCTGGTGGTGGAAAATATCCGCGTCCCACGTCTCGAAGATCACCTGCTGATAATCCCGCAGCAGATCCCGCGGCAGGTCCGCGTTGTGGGACAGCCCCAGGTCGATCCGCCGGCTGAGCAGCGTGCGGGCGATCTTCTCCTCGCCCCCGGTCCCGTCGACGCAGTGCGGCTCCAGGCTGAACGGGCCGTGATGGCCCCACCGGGCGAGCAGCTTGGCGCTGAGCACGGGCGCCTCGGCGCGGCGTGCCCACCGGAACAGACGGTAGATCCTCGCCTTCACGCGATTCGCCTTCGGGTCGTACAACACGCCGCCCGGGCAGAACAGATCCTTTTGGGTGTGCAAATCCAGGAGTATCGGCATGTTCTGCATCGCCTTGCCTCCTCGGGGAATTATACGGCATGTCCCGCGGGCGACCAACCGCCCCCGCGGCCGATGCCGGGCCATCCCCAATGGCCACAGTAGTATAGATTCTTCCACCTCTTCTTCGACGGAGCGACGCGCGGTGTTCGTACAATCCCTGCAAGAACATCGACCTGCGCGATACGTTTTGCGGCGGGAAAATATAAAGGCTTGCTAAAACAAGGATTAAACGAGGTAGTCCAGCACGAACCAGCCGGCCAGCAGCAGGAGGGCCTCGCCGGCGAGCAGGTAGGCCGACAGCCGGAGGATCTCCACCGGCAGCCGCCGGAGGCTGTGACTGCGGACCGTCTTGTAGACGATTGCCACAGCAAGACTTACGGGGATAATGCCCCACCAGGTCTGCGAGGAGATCGCCAGCGGCTCGGTGAACAGGGCCGACAGGGCGATCATGGGGCGGCCTCCTGTCGGGCGGTCTCGCCCGGGGGGTGTTCGCCCCGGACGCCCATGGCGCCGAGGAACACGACGTCCATGATGCACAGCAGGTTCAGCAGGCCGGCCACGCCCGAGAACACGTGGGCCAGCGTGGCCGCCGGGGCCACGAGGGCCAGGTCGTCGGCGGCGATCCGGGCCCGGATGGCCCGCTCCGTCTGGCCGGTGTCGGCCTCGCCGTAGTAGGCCTCCTGGCGGTAGTAGCCGACGATCCCGCTGAGGCCGGTGCACAACTGGGCCCGGCTCCACCACAGCTCCTCCCGCGGGTCGACCGTGAAGACGCCCCCGATAGCCACGCCCGACCAGAACAGGGCCGTGATGGTCACGAAGAGGATGACCCCCCGCACCCTGCGGCCGATGAACCAGTGGCCGGCCCCGGGGATCGCCCAGGCCAGGACGCCCCCGAGGAAGGGGATGACAAATGGAAACGATGTCGGTGTCTGGGGTGCTTTGCGCGCCATGCATCCTCTCTCGGCCACGCCGCCGGCCGCCCGGCGCGTGAAGTAGGCAATTTGCCCCACCACGTCGGCCGTGTCAAGTGCTATCATACCCCGCATGAGTCGACAACCCAAACGTTCGGCCGCGCGACAGACGGGCCGCGCCGCGTCGGCCGAGACCGCCTCGGGTCTGTCGGACCGCCAGCAGCGCTATTACAGCCGCAGACGCCGCAAGCACCACGACGCGGAGGACCATGGCGACCGCGGCGCCGCCATCCAGCGGGCCGACCACCCGATGGTCTGCGCCGACCCGCCGGAGCTGATCACCGACGCGGCGGCCCTGGCAGAGCTGGTCGATCACCTGCGGGCCGCGGGCCGCTACGCGTTCGACACGGAGTTCATCGGCGAGTTGACCTACGCGCCCGAGCTGTGCGTCATCCAGGTGGCCACGGCCGAGCGAGTCGCGCTGGTCGACCCGCGGGCGGGGCTGGACCTCGACCCGTTCTGGGCGACGGTGGTCGATCCGGCCATCGAGACGATCGTCCACGCCGGCGTTCAGGATCTCGAGCCGGCCTGGCGGCTGACCGGCCGCGAGCCGCGGGCGATCCTCGACACGCAGATCGCCTTGGCCTTCGCGGCCCTGCCCTACCCGCTGTCGCTGCGGGAGGCCCTGGAGCTGCTGCTGGGCGTCCGGCTGGGCAAGCGCATGACCTTCACGCAGTGGGATCACCGCCCGCTGTCGCCGTCGCAGATCCGCTACGCCGCCGACGACGTCCGCTACCTGCCGGCGGTGGCCGACGAGGCGGCCCGACGGCTCGATGCGCTGGGTCACGCCCGGTGGGCCGCCGAAGAGTGCGCGGCGCTGTCCGACGCGGCGGCGTACCGGTTCGATCCGGTCGCCCAGGCCCGCCGCCTGCGGGGCACGCGGAACCTCACGCCGCGACAGTTGGGCGTGGTCGTCCACCTGCTTCAGTGGCGCGAGGACGTCGCCCGCGAGCAGAACGTCCCCGCCCGGACCGTCGTGCGCGATGAAGCGCTCAAGACCCTCGCCCAGAAGAACCCGGCGTCGGTCGACGAGCTCTACGGCCTCAACATCCTGCCGCGAAACCTTATACGCCTGCACGGCGAGCGGGTCGTCGAGGCGGTGCGCGCGGGGCTGGCCCTCGACGCCGACGCGCTGCCGGCGGTCCGGCCGCAGGTGGAGACCGCCGCCCGCCGCAGCGAGATCGACAGCCTCTGGGCCGTCATCCAGGCGTGGTGTTTCGGCCGGTCGGTCCATCCGGCACTGGTGACCAGCCGGCAGGAGCTGGTGGGGCTGTTCGCCGACGGCGTCTCGGCCGACCGGCTCGCCGGCAGCCGGCTGGACCAGGGGTGGCGCAGGGAACTGCTCGGAGATGTCTTGACGGCGTTTCTCGACCGGACCGCCACGCTGGCCCTGCGCTGGGAGGAACGGGTGACGGCGGAAAGGTCGTCGCAGCGGTCGCGGCCGTAGCCCGTCAGACCGACGCCTGGACGGCCGCGAGCAGTTCGTCCATGTCCAGCGGCTTGGTGAAGTAGGCGTCGGCGCCGCACGCGCGGATCTGCTGTTCGCTGGCGGCCGACGGGAAGGCCGTCATCGCCAGGACCACGGCGTGACGGGTCTGGGCCTGTTTCTTGAGCACGCGGCAGACCTCGAACCCGTCCATGCCCGGCATCCGCAGATCGAGGATCACCACGTCGGGTTTCATCGAGGCGACGAGCTGGCCCGCCTGGAAGCCGTCGGTGGCCTCGACGACCTCGAACTCGGGGTCCGCCAGCCGTAGCGACCGGGCGATCATCCGGCAGAGGGACGGCTCGTCGTCCACGACGAGGATCCGCGCCGGGGGCACCTGCAACTCCGGCGGGACGGGCATGCCCCGCTCCTTGAGGAAACGCAGCAGATCGCCAATGGCCACCCGACGATGCCCCCCGGGCGTCCGATGCGCATCGAGCAGCTTGCGGTCCACCCAGTTGGCGACGGAGCTGGGATTGACCTCCAGGAGCTGTGCGATCTTGAATGTAGAGAGACTGCGACCCATCGACTTCATCCGACCTTTCTACCCCCCCTTGCCCGCGGCATCCGGGCGAATCCTTCTCCATTCCAACTTCGAACAGGGCCGACAGTCAGAAACGCTCGTACCGATCCGTGCCGGCAACCGGCTACGGTACCTTACCAGCATAGATCGCCGGGCGGCGCCAGGTCTAGCAAAATCTCCAGATTCCTCCGCCGTTTCACCGGCCCTCGCGGCGGGGCGGCGGGCGATAAGGGACACAATCCCAAGCCTTTCCGCCGTCACGTCCAGCGTTTTACCCGCGCCGGGCCCGCCGTCACTCGCCCATCACGCGGACGATCACGCGGCGGCCGCGGGGGCCGTCAAATTCGCAGAACCACAGGCTCTGCCACCGCCCCAGCAGCAGACGGCCGTCGCCGACCAGCACGCTCGCCGAGCAGCCCATCAGCGAGCTCTTGACGTGGGCGGCCGAGTTGCCTTCCCCGTGGCGGTAGAACGCCTGATGCCACGGCGCCACCTCGTCCAGCGCCCGAAGCACATCGTGCACGACATCCGGATCGGCGTTCTCGTTGATCGTCACGGCCGCCGTCGTGTGGGGCACGAACACGGTGACCGTCCCCGCCCGCACCTTCGAGGCCTCGACGATGGCCGCGACCTTGTCGGTGATATCCACCATCTGATCGTGCTTCCGCGTCTGGACGGTGAACTCCTGTGTCGTGCAGGTCATCGTCGCTGCCCTCGATCGGCGGTCAATGTCGCCATGTCGCCTTCTCCGGTTGCTCGTCGGGCTCCAGGGGCGCGGTGGGGCTCTCCAGGCGGCCGGCGCGGTGGAGCCGCGTGAGCAGCCGCCGGCGCGCCTTTCGCACGGGCGTCGCGATGGCCCGGTGCACCTGGAGCAGCCCGCGGGGACGATCGGCGATTGCCCGCTCGCCCTGCCTCATCGCCTCCGGCGCCAGCCTGCCCTTGTGCTTGTAGAGGTGGTACAGATCCATCCGCTGGAGGTACGCCACGATACGCCTTGCCAGGGCCCGCCACGGCCACCACGCCCGCCGCGGGCGAAAGGCGCAGATCTGAAAGTCGATCAGGGCCGGCTTGTCGTCGGGGGTCACCAGGATGTTGCTTCGCTTGTTCAGATCCGCGTGCGCCACGCCGTGGGCGTGCACCGCCTCCATCAGGTCCCGCAGGGCATCGAAGAATGCCGGCGGCGGCGGCGGGTCCACCGCATCGAGCGGGCGCCCGGGCAGGTACTCCAGGGCGAACGCCGTGTCGCTGACGCGGCCGACCCAGCGCTGGATGCCCTCGATCCCGTCGATCCGCCGATGGACCTCCCGCTCCCGCCGGGCAAGATGCCGCCCCACCCACGCCAGCGGCAGCCCGCAGAACCCCTGCCTGCGCCCGAACTTCACCACCACCCGCTCGGGCGTGACACCCTCGGCCGCCGCGGTGTACAGGGCCGTGGCCGCGAAAAAATCGTGCTTGAACACGCCGACCAGCCGATAGGGCCGCCCGCGAACGGTGACCCGGTCGGGACAGCCCTCCGCCCGGGCGAACAACTGTTTGCAGGTTCCGCGACTCACCATGCACCTACCCGCCGACCGCCGCGGCGATATCGCCGGCGAACCGCTCGGCCGCCTGGCGGACGGCCCGCCTCCAGGGCACGTTCGGCCGGTCGGCGAACGCGTACAGGACGCTGCGGCTGGCGTTGACGATCGCGCCGCGCCCGTCGGCGTCGAACGCCGCGGCGCAGTCCGCCGCGGTCGCCCCCTGGGCGCCGTAGCCGGGCACCAGGAAGATCTGTCGGGCCATCACCTCCCGCAGCAGGCGGGCCTCCCGCGGGTAGGTCGCGCCCACGACGGCGCCCACGCAGGAGTACCCGCCGGCGCCCACCAGGCCGTCCCCGTCGCCCAGCGCGGCGACCTGCTCGGCCATGTGGACGAAGAACTTCTTGCCGCCCGACCCTTCGAAGTCCTGCACCGCCGCGCCGCCGGGGTTGCTGGTCCGCACCAGCACGAACAGCCCGGCGCCGCCGGTGCGGCAGGCCCGGACGAACGGATCGAGCCCGTCGGCGCCGAAGTAGCCGTTGACGGTCACGGCGTCGGGGGCCCAGGTCCAGATCTCGTCTTCGCTGGCCAGCGTGCCCAGGTGGGCGTCGGCGTACGCCTCGGCCGTCGACCCGATGTCACCCCGCTTGACGTCGCCGATCACGATCAGCCCGGCCTCCTGGGCCAGGGCGACCACCTGGTAGTACAGCGCCAGCCCCGGCGAGCCGTACCGCTCGAAATAGGCGATCTGGGGCTTCACCGCCGGCACGTGGGGGGCGACCGCGTCGATCACCTGCTCGCAGAACGACCCGATCGCGGTCACCTCCTCCTCCAGCGTCGCCTCCGGCGATCGCAACGCCGCCGGCAACTTCCCATAGACCGGATCGAGACCCACGCACACCGGCGCGCCCTTGGCATCGATTGCTTCGAAAAGCCGGTCGGCGAAATGAGATGATGCATCGCTCATGGAATCCCTATCATGATAGACTCTGGACTCACGCGAGCCAACGGTCAGCCCTGTTGCCTGACCCTCGCCTCCAGATCCTCGTCTGTCTCTCATCTCGCGACCAAGAACATCCTCCGGCAGTTGAAGCTGCCCGGACGCCTGTCTGCTGATGGGTTATTCTAATTTGGAATTGATTAGAATCACATTAGAATCTGCCGACGTTGGGGGCTTCGCCCATGATGTTGGGGGGGGCATGCCGAGTAGACACCCCACATGTTGTGTTACCACGCAGCATGGCGCTTCACCAGTCCCGCTCGCGTTTCAACCGTCGCCGCGTGTGGGCGATCTGCTTCCACTTGGCCTGCTCGATTTGGCGGAGGCGCTGGTCCCGGCGGCGGGCGAGGTGGTGCAGCTCGGCCTGGAGCTCGAGGTAGTTC
>CAZHRW010000239.1:0-13438 GCA_964535025.1 uncultured Planctomycetales bacterium | reverse complement strand
CCGTTGCCGTGGGTTCCTTTGCGTTCTTTGTGGCCTTTGTGGCTCTCTTGGCCGTTCTGTTTGCGGCGACAAAGCAACCACGAAAACGGGAGGAGAACCCGAATAGGGGCTCGGGTCGTCCAACCACGGCCGCCGAGCCGCTTGCGCGACGGGCGATTGTACCTCGGCCCTGCGTGCACCGCCACCGTCTGCGGCGAACCGAAGTGTCGGGGCGGGACGGACACTTGACAGATCGAAAGAGCGTGTTAGCTTATAAAGCACAATCGATTCTGCGGCGGGGCCCGTCGGTAATAGGCCCTGGCGTCATCCCGCTTTCGGGGACGGCGACCGGTGTGCCGCGCGCCTTCCCGGAATCGTGGTGCGCCCGCCGGTGTCGCCCGATTGGCACGCATGACGGTGCGTGACATCCCTTGGAGGACAAGCCGTGAAGACCCGCATCGCCTCTGTGACAACCCTCGCCCTGGTCGTCCTTGCCGTACCGGCCGTGCTTGCGGCGGCGACGTATTACGTTGATCCGATCGACGGCGACGACGCCCACGCCGGCACCAGCGCCGAGCCGTGGCAGACCATCCAGCGCGCCATGGTCGACAGCCCCGCGACGCCGCGGGTGAGCAGCGGCGATACGGTGATCCTCCGCAGCGGCGACTACGGGCCGGCGAGCTTCGCCGCCATCCAGAGCCCGGCCCCGACCAGTTGGGACGATCGCATCCTCTACCAGGCCGACGACGGCGCGACGCCGGTGATCGGCGGGCTGTCGATCAGCGTCGTCAGCGGCGACCGCTACCTCGAGTTCGACGGCGTGCGCGTCGACCGCACCGGCGTCGACGACGACCACAGCAGCCACGCCGTCTACATCAAGAACGCCAGCCACGTCCGTCTGCGGAACTGCCGGATTCGGGGCAACGGCGCCGTCGACAAGGACGGCAGCCGGTGGACGATCACCGGCGTGCTGGTCAAGGCCACCTCCGCCGACCAGCGAACCGACGATATCCTGATCGAAGGCTGCGAGATCTCCGGCGCGGTCAGCGCGTTTGGCAACAGCGGCGGGTGCAAGGAAGGCCTGGTCCTGCGCGGCAACTATGTGCACTTCGTCGGCGGCAGCCACATCCAGATCGCCGGCGACATGGACGAGCCGGTCCTCATCGAGAACAACATCATTGCCGACAAGTTCCAGCCCCCCGGCAGCGCGTTCCACGGCTCGGGCATCTCCTGCCGTGCCAGGCCGGTCATCATCCGGGGCAACATCATCCGCAACTGCGGCGGCACGAGCAACATGACGTTCTACTGGGACGTTTACGACGGCGGCGTGGTCGTCTCGGGCGCCCTGGCCGATCCCCTGACCGAATTCGAGGAGGACGAACCGGTCATGCAGCCGGCGACCGGCGCCTCCGGGGTTGCCGACAGCATCGGCAGTGGTCGCGTCACGACCCTCCTGCGCAACCAGGAGGTCAACGCCTTCGTCAGCGGCGCGGACATCGTCGGCCAGACCAGCGGGGCGGTGCTGACCGACGTCGTCGTGACGTCGGTGCGGGCCTACGGCGGCTACCGGGACATGCTCGTCGAGAACAACCTCAACTACGACTCGCAGAATATCTCAAACATGCGCCTCAGCGATCTCGGCGACCACTGCGTGTTCCGCAACAACACGGTGATCGGCCGCTGGTACAACCTCGATCCGTCCAAGCCCCGAGTGCGCTACTTCGGCGTCGGCACGATCGGCTTCGCCCACGGGACCGATCCGTCGACGTTCCGGATGCACAACAACATCCTCGTCGGCGAACTGGGCATCGGCGACACCGACGACATCGTCGAGGACTACAACATCCTCTGGGCCCTCCGCGGCGAGGGCGGCCAGACGGCCAATGCCATGACCGGCGAGCATACGAAGATCTGCGTGATCCATTACGGCACGCTGACGGTGCCGATCGACTATTTCGAGCTCTCCGGCGGCTTCTTCGTCGGCGGGCCGGACTTCGACGCGTACAGCTTCCAGGTTCCCAAGGACCCCGCGCACGAATTCGGCGACACGCACGGGCAGGCGATCGACGCGTGCTACCAGTTGGCCGCCGGCTCGGAGGGCGTCGATTTCGCCGACCCCGCCGAGGCTCCGGCGACCGACCTGCTGGGCGTCATCCGCGGCGACGGGCCCGACGCCGGCTGCTATGAACGCGTCGAGGCCGCACCCGGCGACGCCGACGGCGACGGCGATGTCGACCTCGATGACTTCGCCATCCTCAAGACCACCTTCGGCGCCGAGCCGCTGACCGACGACCGCGCCGACTTCGACGGCGACGGCGACGTCGACCTCGACGACTTCGCCATCCTCAAGCTGAACTTCGGCACGTGACGTCTCTGAGCCCGCTGTGAACTCTGGGGCTGGCTGTGTCGTTGCCGTGCTTGCCGTTCTCGCTTTGTGTCCTTTGTGGCGATCATCCTCGGCTGCTGCAGAGGCCAAGCGCCGCGTGGTCCGTCGTCACCCAGGCCGTGTCGCGCTTTTCATAACCCAGTTGCCAACTGCAACCGTCCAAGACGTCGACGTCGAGCTCAAACGCGGTGGCGTCGTGGGGTTTTTCGAAGGTGGCGATGTCGTACCGGGTGCCGTTGGGCGGCAGCTCGAAGGTGAAGGGGGTCTGGTCGGTGATATTGAACGCGTCTTCAACCGCATCTTCGATATACGCCGCGATCTCCTCGTTTGCCGCCTGCCGGCTGCCTCGGGGGATCTTGAGCGTGTAGGACGGCGTCAGGCTCACCGGGAAATCGGAGTGGTTCGTGTAGGTCAGGACGAACACGACGTACTCGTCGCCGCCGACAAAAAGGGGCTTGTACTGCCAGTCCGTCACGACGTTCGACTGGACCTCAAGGCCGCTGTGGGTGATGCAGTTGGGCTGAGTCGTCGCCATGTCCGCCCGCACCGCCGAGGACGGCATGTGTCTGGCGGGTGCCGCGAGGAACAGCAAGACCCCGACCAGGAAGGGCGCCACGACGATCGCCGCGCCGAGGAGCACGGCACGGCGCTTCAAGCCGGCGCTGCGGGGCGAGGCGATCTCGAAGAAGGCGCCGGTCGCGAGCCACTTGAGGGTTGCGAAGACGATGATGATCCAGATCACCACGGCCGCCGCGTTGAGGCCGATCAGCAGGGGATGGAGGATCTCCGCGCCGATGCCCTTTGCCAGCAGTCCCGTGGCGACGATGAAGGCCTCGAACGGGAAGGTGTAGGCCCACCAGGTGAAACCGACCGGATGGTCCGTTCGCGCGAGGTAGTGAATGAACAGGGTCACCGCGACGATCAGCCACCAGAACGAAAAGCCCCACAACACGCTCGCCAGCACCTTGATGACGGGAAACAGCGTGGTGAACTCCAGGCCGAACAACGATCCGTGCCCGGCCTCCACGGACTCGGCGAATTTCATCAGGAAGATCACGATGATGGCCGTGGGCGCGATGGCGACCATCGTTGTCGCGGCCAGGCGTCCTTCGGGCATCGACGCGTAGACATACCGGTGCCAGATGGCGGCGCCGACGAACAGGAAATTCACCACCCCGACGCCCAGGCCGATCATCGAGATCACGTAGAGCCAGGGGGCCAGGGACGTCTCGGCCCAGTACACGTCCATGGAACAGGCGCCGAGCACCGGGATGATCAGGTGCGAGACGGGCGGAATGAACCAGGCGAAATTCGCGTGTTCAAGCCGGACGTCGCTCTTGACGAACTGCGTGCGCAGGAGGATGAGGCCGAAGATGAAGATCCCCACGGCGCCGACGAAGAAGAAGACGACGGCCAGGTGGTAGGCGATCGCGGGCCCGAACAGGATCGGGCCCAGCTTGTTCGTCCCCGTGCCCGCCAGGATGAAACTGATGGGCATGGTGGGGAAGAAGTTGCCCCGCACCGGGTGGTGCAGGTCCTTCTTCACCTCGGCGGGAAACCAGAAGAAGCGAAGGGTCCACGGGATCAAGAACGCCACGAACAGAACGGTGGTCAGCAGATAGAATCCCAGCCCGACGTACAGCAGCGCCGAAAACGGTCGCGCCACCTCCGACGCAAGCTGCAGGGTGATCGACAAGGCCGCGGTCCCCATGACCGCGGCACCCCACTCCGGCCCGAAATGCTTGACGATGCTTCTGAACATCTGCGTGTCCTCTCGATCGGTATCTGAAGCTGTCACGGCGGCTTCGAGTTCTCGCCGTCAGCGCGTTGCCGACGACGAACGTGTTC
The DNA here is from genome assembly GCA_964535025.1 of uncultured Planctomycetales bacterium. Taxonomy (GTDB): domain Bacteria; phylum Planctomycetota; class Phycisphaerae; order SM23-33; family FEN-1343; genus JAAYZK01. Next base: position 9,225 of record CAZHRW010000239.1, on the reverse strand, counting down.
CTTGCGGCTTTGGTTCAATGCTTCGGCTTTGGGTAGGCCTTCTCGCCGGCCCGCACCGGCACGCTCAGCCAGTTCTCGGGCGGCACGAACGGACAGGCGTAGTCTTCGCTGTAGGCGCACCAGGGGTTGTACGCGTCGTTGAGGTCCACGACCCAGCGGCCCGCGGCCGTGAGGTGGCGATCGGGGTCGAGATCGAGGTACCGGCCCGCCCCGTAGCTCTCGCGGCCGCTGGTGCCGTCCCGGAAGGGGACGAACAGACGCTCCTCGTCGGGATCGCTCTTGTACGCCTGCAGCTCGCACGCCTGCCCGTCGAGGCGAAACGTGAACCGGCCCCACCGCCAGAGCGGCCGCTCCTGGCCGACCGTGTCGGCCACCTTGACCACCTGCTTGTCGGGGTACACATCGAGGGCCAGCTCGAACCGGCATGCCGGATCGGGCGGCCAGTAGGCAAGGCCCTTAAAGGCCAGTTGGTCCCTGCCCGGCAAGGGTGACTGGGGGTCGGACCCGAAGAATTGGTCCTTCAACTTGCGGGTCTGGCGTACGTGTTGTTTCCATCGCTCAACATCCATGGCGTATCCTCGTAACCGGCACCTTTAAAATGGACGATGGTCGCTAAGTCTCTTGTCCGCGTGTGCGGGCAAGCCGATCGGCCGTCAGGGTGGCCCGGAGGCCCGGCCCGCACGGCCCGCAGGCCGCGTCGCCCCGCCGCGGCTCGCACAGCGCGCACGCGCCGACGAAGGCGGCCAGCAGCAGGGCGCCGCCCACCAGGAGGGCCGGCCGATAGCCGTACGCGTCGACCAGCCAGCCGCCGAGCAAGGGCATGAAGTACACCGGCATCAACAACGTGCCTTCCAGCGCGAACAGCAGGGGACGGTGCTCCGGCGTGCCCAGCTCCAGGATGTAGCCGCTGAATCCGACGATCAGGGCGCTCAGGCCGCCGCCGGCCAGGGCGAAGGCCACGGCCAGGCAGACGGCGGAGGTCGAGACGAGCGTCGCGGCGAGGCCCGCCACCGCCAGCGCCAGCCCGGCCAGAATGACCGCCCGCGTGCCGACCCGGTCGCCCAACGGCATCCACCCCAGATTGCTCAGAATGCTCCCGGCCTGCCGAGCGGCGACATAGACGCCGACCCATGTCAGCGAGATGTGCAGCTCGCCGGTGGCGTAGAGCGTCAGGAAGGGGAAGACCAACACCAACCCTCCCGCCAGCAGGCGCACCGCCAGCAGGCGCTTGAGCACGGGGTAGGCCCTGAAGGCGTCGGCGATTTCCTCGCGAAGCGGCCGCAGGCCGGCCGCGTGGACCCCGCCGTCGGGCGCCGCAAACCGCAGCCGCGACATCGCGGCGTAGGCCGCCGCCAGGCTGACGAACGACAGGGCGAATAAGGTCCCGTAATTGCGGGGCCAGACCAGCGCCGCCGACCCCAACACCCACGTGACGATCAGGCCCGCCACCACGGCGAGCAGCCCGCCGGCCAGCAGCCGCCGGCCGAAGAACGTGCTGCGCCGATCCGCCGAAATCGTGTCCGTGACGACCTGCTTGAACGGCAGCCCGGCGACCCCGCCGGCGACGGAGTAGGCTGAGACGAGAGCCATGAAGACGGCCAGGCTCCAGACGCTCCGGCCCGGCACCAGCAGGGCGATCAGGGCGATGGCCCCCCAGGCTGCGCATCGGGTCCAGATGGCGACCAGCATGAACCCCTTGGCCGAACGGGGATCCCTTCGAAGGCGGCGGGACAGGCCAAGCTGCGGCACCACCCCCACGGCCGCGACAAGACTGACCACCAGCCCGACCAGAACGCGTGATTCGGTAAAGCCCGCCAGGAACAGCGGGATCACCGCATGCGGGTCGGCGAAGGCCGTGGCCATGTGGAACGCGGCACCATGCAACACACCGTAACGCATGTTGTGCCTGCAGACAGAGTCCGCAACGACCGGATCGCTTCCACCGACGCGCCCGACCGCCTCAACGCCTTCGGTTTGGGCCTCTTGCCTGTCCACGCGCGTTCGCGCAACCACCGATTGCCCCAGGATCTACGATGCCGTCGTCCAGCCGCCGGCCAGGTTGGCACGGCCGACCTGCCCGGTCGCCTCGTGACGTGCGTCGCAGGCACTTCCATTCAAGTTCCGTGCCAGCGAACCCGCTGCTTGTGCATCCCGTGACCAGCGCGCGAGTTATAACAATCGATTTTTCCTGCCGCATTCGGGAATCGTGCAATACGGAGTCTTATCGCTGCCTGAGCAATGCATAATGATCGATTAAGAATCGGTCAGAACTGGCTGAGGAAGCGGACGTCGTTTTCGGTGAACAGGCGGATGTCCGGGATGCCGTGCTTGCGCATGGCCATGCGCTCGATGCCGAGACCGAAGGCGTAGCCGGTGTAGGTCTCCGGGTCGATGTCGCAGGCGGCCAGGACGTTCGGGTCGACCATGCCGCACCCGCCGAGCTCGATCCATTCGGTGGTGCCGTCGGGGCGGTGGAAGAGCATGTCGACCTCGGCCGAGGGCTCGGTGAAGGGGAAGAAGCTCGGCCGCAGGCGGGTGTGGACCTCGTGGCCGAAATAGGCCTTGCAGAACTGGTCGAGACAGGTGATCAGGTCGGCCATGGACACGTCGCGGTCGACGTAGAGGCCCTCGACCTGGTGGAACATGAAGTGGTGGGTCGCGTCGACGGTGTCGGGCCGGTAGCAGCGGCCGACGGCGGTGACGCGGACGGGCGGGGCGGTCTTTTCCATGACGCGGGCCTGGATGGTCGAGGTCATCGACCGCAGCAGGACGCCGGGGGTGATGTAGAAGTTGTCCAGCTCGTCCCGCGCCGGGTGGCTGGCGGGGATGTTCAGGGCGATGAAGTTGTGCCACTCATCCTCGACCTCCGGCCCGTAGGCGACGTCGAAGCCCATCCGCCCGAGCACCTCGGTGATCTCGCCGATCGTCTGGGTGAGGATGTGCGGACGGCCGATCCGCAGGTCGGTCCCCGGCAGCGTGACGTCGGTGCGGGCCCCGGCGGCCCCGGCCGCCGCGCCGACGGACGGCTTGGCGGCGTCGTAGAGGGCCTGGATCGCGTTCTTGACCTCGTTGGCCCGCTTGCCCGCGGCGGGCTTGTCGGCGCGGGGGACCTCCTTGAGGCGGGCCATCGCGTCCTTGACGGCGCCCCTGGAGCCGAGGTAGGTGATGCGGAACCGCTCCAGCGCGTCGGCATCGCCGACGGCGTCGATGTCCGCCCTCGCCCGCGCTTCCAACGCCTCCAGGTCTTCCAGCAAGCCCATGAGTCACCGTCCTGTCGTCTGAAATCCGTCTGCCCGCCAACGAAAAGGCCCGCCGGGGGGCGGGCCTTCGAGGATACGTCCTTGCACGGCGATCGTCGACCCGCTCAGCCCGCGACGCCGGCCGACTGGACGATCCTGTCGAACATGGCCGGGTCGGCCACGGCGATCTCGCTGAGCATCTTGCGGTTGAGCGTGATGCCCGCGGTCCGCAGGCCGTTGATCAACTGGTTGTAGCGAATCCCCCGCTGGCGGCACGCGGCCGAGATCCGGGTGATCCACAGGGCCCGGAACTCCCGCTTGCGGGCCTTGCGGTCGCGGTAGGCGTACTGCCCGGCCCGCGTGAGGGCCTGCCGGGCGACGCGATAGTGACGACCCTCCGCGCCGCGATGGCCGCTGACGGCTTTGAGGATTCTCGAATGCTTGCGGCGGCGGGCCGCACCCTTCGATACACGAGGCATACCAACCTTCCTTTCACTGCCGACGGATGGACGGCCTGTCGCGGCCTGTTCCGTCGCCGGCCCCCCTCGGCCGGCGCGCCCCACGGGGCTCCCATCGCGTCATCGGTTTCGGACGTTCCACGCGGCAACCCGTGCCGCGACCCGCTCAGATCCCCAGCAGCGCCCGCACCGTGCGGGCGAACCCCTTGTTCAATTGGCTGGGCTTGCGGCCGGCACGGATCCGCTTGCCCGACTTGTTGCTCAGCAGGTGGCCCCGCCCGGGCATGCGCTTCATGATCTTGCCCGTCGCGGTCACCTTGAACCGCTTGGCCACCGCCTTGTTGGTCTTCATCTTCGGCATATCGCTAACCTTTGTGTCTTCAACACGCTCATTACGCACCGCCCGACGGGGGTGCGAAAAGAGCGACATTGTAGCAGGATCGTCCGGCGTGTAAAGGGTCTTTTCCCCGCCGAAAAAACTCGGGTTGACGAATCCGGATGACACGTTCTCGCCGTTCAACGGCGACGTCGCAGGCCCACCATCGCCCCCAGCGCCAGCGCGGCCCAAGTGGCCGGCTCAGGGACCGCGGCGGTGCCGAAGTGGGCCTTCAGGATCATGAAATCGTCCAGGTCCACGTCGTGGTCGCCGTCGAAATCGCCCTCGGCCCACGCGGTGCCCGTCCCGAAGCCCCGCTTGAGGGCGGCGAAGTCGTCCAGATCGACATCCCCGTCGTCATCGGCGTCGCCGAAGGTGCGCGTGTTCGTGTAGCGAAGCACCGCCTCACCCCACGTACCCCACTCCGTGAGGAGGACCTCGTAGTCGAAGTAGTCCGGGCAGCCCTGGAAGTCGTACGCGAACGCCGGGCTCACGGGCATGGTCCACCACCCCAGGAACAACGACTCGGCCGTCTGGCCGGGGCCGACCTCGGCGTCGACATCGTACGAGGGCAGGAAGTTAAACCGGATCGTGCCTCCGGGCGGCAGGCCGTCGTCGCCGAGCACGTCGCCGTAGATCATGAGGTAGTCGCCGCCCCACATCGAGGTCATCATCCCGTCCACGTCGATCTCCAGCACGCTCGTCGCGGCCAGGACGAGATTGCCATCGAAGGAGACCATCTCGTTGAAGCAATGGTCCGGCCCGCCGGGCGACAGCGTCCCGGCGTTGGTCAGGGATGCGGAGGTCTCCGGTACCAACCCGAGGCGCACGGCGCTGCCGGTGTTGAACCTCGCGCCCTCGTGGTTGGTCATCTCGACGCTCGTCCCCCGTCCCAGGTCGATCTCGCCACTGATCGTCCCGTAGTTGTCGATGACGTCGTCGCCGTCGCCGCCGAGCAGGGCGATGCCCCCGAGCGAGCCGATCTCGCCGTTGTTGGTCAGCGACCAGGGCCCCGCCCCCTCGACGACGACCCCGGCGCCGCCGGCCGTCCCGCCCCGGACCACCGACCCGGCGTGGATCGTGATGGTGAAGGGGGCGGCGCTGTAGTCGCTGAGGCTTTGGGCGAGGATCGAATGCGCGTCCGCCCCGTGGGCGAGGACGTCGCCGTCCACGGTCACGGTCACCGCGCCGGTATTGCCGCGCCCCGACGCGCTCTGGGCCAGGATGCCGTGCGAGAGGTCGCCGAACGTCTCGATGCGGCCGCTGTGGGTGACGGTCACGGCCTCGGCCGAGCCACTGCCCCCGCAGCTACCGACGAAGGCGACGCCCAGCCCGGGATGGTCGTGGAGCTTCAGCCCGGCGATGTCGGCGCCCTCGTCGAGCGCGCTGGTCAGGGCGGCCTCTCCGATGGCGCCGAAACCGCCACCGCCGCCGACGCTTTGGGCGAGAATGCCGTGGGCGAAGCGCCCGCGGGTGGTGATCTGTCCGCTGTGGGTGACGGTCACGGCCCCGCCGGAGCCACTGCCGCCGGCCCTGCACCGGAGGACGGACGACGAACCGGTGGAATCGATGAGGTCATACGGGTCGTCGATCGCGACCCCGCTGGTCCCGCCGCCGCCGCCGACGCTCTGGGCGAGGATCCCCTGGGCGAAGTCGGCCTCCGTGGTGAGCTCGCCGCCGCGGGTCACCTCCACGGGCCCCCCGTGGCCGGCGGCCCCGTTGCTGCCGCCGATCGCGACGTCGGCACCGAGGCCGATCTGCTCGGTCAGGCCCGTCAGGTCCGGCGGGTCGGGGATTACGTCGAAATCCAGAGCATACGCGTCGGCCCCAGCCCCGCCGCCGCCGCCGATGCTCTGGGCGACGATGCCGTGGGCGTAGACGCCCTGCGTGCCGAGGAGGCCGTCGCTCGTGATGTTCACGGCGCCGCCGGTGCCGCCGTGGCCGCCCTGGCCGCCGACGCTGAGGCTCGTGTTCATATTCGGCGTCACCAGCTCGGCCAGGAGGTTGCGAAAATCGGGCAGATTGATGGTCAGCGCCACCGCATCGCCGCCGGCCCCGCCGCCGCCGCCGATGCTCTGGGCCAGCAGGCCGTAGGCGGCCTCGCCCTGCGTTTGAACGGTTCCGTCACCGGCGAGCCCGACGGTGCCGCCGTTGCCGCCCTCACCGCCGGCGCCGCCGATGGAGAGCGTGGCCGCGAGGGTGTCGAAGGTGAGCCCGCCGGAGACGCTGTAGCCCCCGTCCCCGCCGCCGCCGCCGATGCTCTGGCCGACGATCCCACAGGCACGACGGCCGGCGGCGGTCGCCTCGCCCGTGTGGCTCACGCTGACCGGGCCACCCGTCCCGCCGTCGCCGCCGTTACCGCCGACGACCATGCTGAAGCTGACCGCCGGCACCGCACCGGTTCCCACGGTTGCGGCGAGGGCGACGGCGTTGCCGCCGGACCCGCCGCCGCCGCCGATGCTTTCGGCGAACAGGGCGTGGGTCTGGTCGCCGAGGGTGGTCACCTGGCCGGCGTTGGTGAACACGACCTCGCCGCCGCTGCCGCCGGCGCCGCCGGCGCCGCCGATGGACGCGGTGCCGGTAAACTGAACGCCCGCTGTCACGGAGAGGACGTTACCGCCGCTGCCGCCGCCGCCGCCGATGCTCTGGCCGTGGATGCCGTAGGCGTTGTGGCCCTCGGTGGCGATGGTCGTGGCGTCGTTGCCGATCGTGACGTCGCCGCCGTCGGCGCCGATCGCGGCCGCGCCGCCGATGGCGCAGGAGAGGAGGGGCATCACGCCGTAGGCCGAGCCGCCCCGGCCGCCGCCGCCGCCGATGCTGTGGGCGAACAGGCCGCACGCGTTGGCGGCGGTGGTCTGGAGCGGTCCGCTGTTGATGATGTCGACCGGGCCGCCGCCGCCGCTGCCGCCGCCGCTGCCGCCGACGGTGAAGGCCCCGCCGGGGGTGGCGGCGCGTCCGCCGCCGCCGCCGATGCTCTGGGCGCAGAGGGCGTCGGCGTTGCCGCCGCCGGTGGTGATGGCGGCGGTGTTGACGACGGACACCGCGGCGCCGTTGCCGGCGCCGTCGCCGCTGCCGCCCAGGGTGAACAGCCCGCCGGCCCCCGCGCCGGTCCCGCCGCCGCTGCCGATACTCTGGGCGCTGATGCCGAGCGCGTCGTCACCGGCGACCTGCAGGGCGGCGTGATTGGTGACCGAGACGGTCCCCCCGTGGCCGCCGGCGGCGCCGTCGCCGCCGATGGCGGTCAGACCGCCGGTGGTGCCGCCGTTGCCCCCGCCGCCGCCGATGCTCTGGGCTTCGATGGCGGTTGCCGCTCGCGCCCTGGTTTCGATGGCCCCCTCGTTGCTCACGGCAACGGGCCCGCCGTCGCCGCTGCTGGCGCCGCTGCCGCCCCAGAAGACGATGCCGCCGCCGCCCCCGCCGCCGGCGGCGTAGCCGCCGATGCTCTGGGCGAGGATGCCGAGCGCGTCGATCCCCCGGGTAAGGATGGGGTTGCGGTTGGTCACGTCGACGGGTCCGCCCCTGCCGCTGTCGCTGCCGGCGCCGCCGCCGCCGAACAGTCCGCCGCCGTCGCCGCCGGCGCCGCTGGCGCCGCCGAGACTCTGGGCGAGAATACCATGGGACGACGATCCCAACGTTCGGATGTGGGTAAGCACGTCGAGCGTGATGGTGCCGCCGTTGCCCCCCGGGCCGCCGTCGCCGCCCTCGACATAGCCGGCGCCCCAGGCATCGCCGCCGTCGCCGCCGCGCCCGCCGCGGCTCAGGGTGAATACGCCATGGGCGTGGTCGGCATAGGTGTCGATCCAGCACGGGGAGGACGGATCGGTGACCTCGCCGGTGCCCGTGACGATGGTGGCGGTGACGGCGGCGCCGTTGCCGCCGCGGCCGCCATCGCCACCGATAACGTAGCCGCCGCCGTAGCCGTCGCCGCCGTCGCCGCCTTCACCGCCGGTGGTCTGCACGGTCATGCCGTGGCCGCTGGGATTGGCTGTGCGGAGAAACCCGCCCAACTGGCTCTCCTCGGACCACCACCACGGATCGGCCATGACCTGGAGCGTCAAGTCGACGGAGTTCCACCCGGCGCTGCCGTTTTCCCCGATCAGGCCGTCGCTCCCGTTGCTCGCGTGCGGCCGTCGATGCGCGAGCAGGACGCCCGGGTCCGCCTGAGTAATGTACATTTCCGGGTCCAGGCACAGGGGTTCGATCTTGCCGACAAGATCCTCGATGACGAGGGTGGTCACCGGGCCGACGCTGAAATCGAGGTCCTTCCAGGCCGACCATTCCGGGGCGGGGTACTCGCACCACACGCCTTCGGACTGGTCGCCGCTGAAGGTCGCCGTATTCCCGTCGATCACGCCGGGATCGGGTCCGGCGACGAGGTGAGCAGGCACCGTGAACAGGGCGACCGAAAACAGGCACGCCCGAGCGACGCAATTCGCTTGCCGTTTCATGGTATCATTCCTCGCGCACGTACAGATGTGTTCGGCAACACAGCCACCGGAGAGATGACAACGGCCACCGTCGCGGCCGCGCGTGAACCCCATCACCCGGGCCGTACGAGCACGAGATAACATCATATCGAACGACGCGCGCCCGTCTTCGGCCCCACGGAGGTGGCACATGTTTATCTCTTGAGGATAAACGATTTGGCTGAATTGTCAAGGACGGACGTGACGGCGGGCAAGGCGCAGCGTGTGGTCCCCGGCCGCCTCCGCTACGGGTTCGGGGCGCGCCTGTGCTTGGCGAAGAAGTCCAGCATGAGTTCCATGTACTGCTCGGCGAGGCAGTTATGGCCGTGCGTGGGGAACACACAGCCTCTGGGGCGCTGTCGCCGGTCAGTGCCGATTTGTGCCCGGGGCGTCCGGCGGGGCGGTTCAGGCCTGTTCGGCCGGCTGCTGCTGTTGCTGCTGGACCTGGCGCTTGGCCTGGGCTTCCAGCTTGACCTTGTCGGCCTTGGTCAGCGGCATGAGCACCATCGTCAGCCGGCGGCCTTCCATCTTGAAGTCCCGCTCGACCTTCGCGACGTCGGCCAGCTCGGCTTTGACGGCGTTGAACGTGTCGCGGCCCAGGTCCAGGTGGACCATCTCCCGCCCGCGGAACCGCAGGGTGAACTGCACCTTGTGGCCCTTTTCCAGGAAGTCCCGCGCCCGGTTGA
>CAZHRW010000238.1:0-6394 GCA_964535025.1 uncultured Planctomycetales bacterium | reverse complement strand
TCCTGCATGCGGAGGAACGCCTCGTCGGCCACGTCGCAGCCTTCGGGGGAGGCGTTGGGGTACTGGCGGCGGACGAACCGGCGGACGGCTTCGATGCGATTGCTCGTCAGCGGGTGCGTGCGGAACATCTCGGTCCACGCGGCGCCTCCGCCGCCGCCGGCCTCGCGCTGGAGCGTCTCCAGCAGGGCCACCATCCCGTAGGGGTTGTAGCCCGCCCGCGCCATGTACCGCACGCCGAGCTGGTCGGCGCCGTACTCATCCTCGCGGCTGTAGCGGAGGTTGACCATGCCCCCGACGATTTGCGTGCCCACCAGGACCGCCTGCCCGCCGTCGGCCCCGACCGCCGCGGCGGCCAGTTGGGCCACCAGTTCCACGCCCAACTGCCGCTGGAGGGCCAGGACGTTGTCCCGGTCGGACACGTGGCCGATCTCGTGGCCGAGCACCGCCGCCAGCTCGCACTCGCTGTCCATCGCCCGCAGCAGCCCGGCGGTGATGTAGATCCGCCCGCCCGGCAAGGCCAGGGCGTTGGGCGTCGCCGAGGCGACGACGCCGAACTCGTACGGCATGGGGCGCTCGGACTGGTCGGCGACCTGCCGGCCGACGCGGGAGACGTAGGACTGGACGTACTCGTCGGCGACCAGCCCGCCCAACTGCTCCTCCAGCTCGGGCGCCGCCTCGCGGCCCATGGCGATCTCCTGCTCGCGGGAGATCAGCACCAGCTGCCGTTCGCCCGTCGCCGGGCTGACCGCGCAGCCGCCCGCCGCCAGCGCGGCGGCGAGGATCCCCGACAGCACCGCCAGACAACGACGCATCCGTTGGCTCTTCATGATCCATCCCTCATCCCGGGCCGACCGGCCTTCATTTCATCTTACGCGGGCGTCCCCCGATGGGCCCCATCGCCCGGCCGGCGATTGGCGGTTGGCCCCGGGCGGCAAAGTCGTTATCATGGCCGCCGGTGAAAGCTTAACGGCCCGACGCCGTCCGGTAAAGGGCCCCGACCCCGACGACAGCCGCCAGATGAGCCACGGGAGCAGCCTTATGGAAACCCTGCGACTGGGACGGACGAACCTCCAGGTCACACGCACCGCCTTCGGCGTCCTGCCGCTCCAGCGGGTCGCGACCGACGACGCCGCCGCCATCCTCCGGCGGGCCCAGGCCGCGGGGGTGAACTTCTACGACACCGCCCGCGCCTACACCGACAGCGAGGCCAAGATCGGCCACGCCCTCGCCGACGTCCGCGAGCACATCCTCCTGGCCACCAAGACGCACGCGGCCGACCGCGCCGGCGTCGCCGAGCACCTCGCCACCAGCCTGGCGAACCTCAAGACCGACCACGTGGACCTGCTTCAACTGCACAACCCCCGCGCGCTGCCCGACCCCCACGACGCGAATTCGACCTACGCGGGGCTGCTGGAGGCCCGCGAGACCGGCAAGGTCCGCTTCCTCGGCATCACCGCCCACGCCCTGGACCACGCCCTCGCCGCCGCCCGCAGCGGCCTGTACGACACCGTGCAGTTCCCCATCAGCCCCATCAGCACCGACGAGGAGCTCGAGCTCGTCGAGGTCTGCCGCGAGCACGACGTCGGCCTGATCGCCATGAAGGCCCTGTGCGGCGGGCTGTTCAGCAACGCGAGGACGGCGTTCGCGTTCTTCCGCCGGTTCGACAACGTCGTGCCGATCTGGGGCATCCAGCGAATGAGCGAGCTGGAGGAGTTCCTCGCCCTCGACGCCGCCCCGCCGGCCTTCGACGCCGACGCGGCCGCCGCGATCGAACGCTACCGCGACGAGCTGGGCGGGTCGTTCTGCCGCGGGTGCGGCTACTGCCTGCCCTGCCCGGCCGACATCCCGATCCCCATGGCCGCCCGCATGGCCTTCCTCCTGCGGCGGGCCGTGTGGCAGAACTTCGTCACCGACGAGTGGCAGGAGAAGATGGCCCGCATCGACAACTGCATCGACTGCGGCCAGTGCGTCGAGCGCTGCCCGTACCACCTTGACACGCCCGAACTGCTCAAGCGAATGCTGGCCGACCACCGCCAGTTCGTCGCCGAGCACACCTGACAGCCGGATAACCTCCATGCCCGAAACCACCTACCACCCGAACATCCTCCTGCTGGTCGGCGAGCAGCACAACCCCCGCGTGCTGGGCGCCGCCGGCCACCCGGTGGTCCGGACGCCCGCGCTGGACCGCCTGGCCGCCGAGGGCGTCTACTTCCCTAACGCCTACAGCGCCACGCCTTTATGCGTCCCCGGCCGCGTCGCCATGCTCACCGGCCGGTTCGGCCACGAGACCGGGGTGACCGAGAACCTCTACGAGGACCTCCTCGGCGACAGCCCCACGCTGCCCCGGGCCCTGCGCGAGGCGGGCTACCACACGTGCCACATCGGCAAGACCCACCTGGCCACCGGGGCCGTCCTGGGCACGCCCGAAGGTCGCCGGCGGTACTGGGAAGTGGGCTTCGACGAGGACTTCGCCACCACCGGCAAGATCGGCGCCGCAGGTGACACAACCCGCGACCCGTACATCAGTTATCTCAAGCAGCGCGGCCTGCACGAGGCCTTCCGCGCCGACTACCAGCGGCGCCTGGCCGCCCGCAGGACCACCTTGGGCGAGTGCCGCCCGTCCGTGCTCGACGTCGAACACTACCACGACCAGTGGATCAGCCGCACCGCCGCCCGGTGGCTCGGGCAGGTCGCAACCGACAAGCCCTTCTACCTGGCCGTGAACTGGGCCGGCCCCCACGCGTTGCGCGATGCCCCGGGGCCCTACGCCACGATGTACGACCCCGCCACGATCGACCCGCCCATCGACGACCCGATGGAACGCGCGCCCCAGGCCGTGCGGGAACGCCAACGCACGACGATGGCTAAACTTGCGCCCGACGACTGGCGGGGCCTCCGCGCCAGCTACTACGGCATGGTCAGCCTGATCGACGACGGCGTCGCCGCCTGCCTGGATGTCCTCCAGCGGCGGGGACTGCTCGACCAGACGCTGGTCGTCTACATCGCCGACCACGGCGAGATGCTCTGCGATCACGGCTGCGTCTACAAGACCATGATGTACGAGCAGTCCGCCGCCGTTCCACTTATCTTCCGCTGGCCACAGAAGTTCCGTCGCGGCCTGGTCAGCCGCTCGACGGCCTCGCAGGTCGATCTGGCCCCCACGCTGCTGGAGGCGGCCTCGGCCGAGCCCCTGCCGGTCATGCATGGCCACTCGCTGATGGGGACCCTCACCGCCGGCATCGAGCACGACCGGCCGGTCTTCTGCGAGTACAAGACCACCCGCATGATCCGCCACGGCCGCTATAAGTACATTGCCGACAACGGCTGGGACGTCCAGCAGCTGTTCGACCTCCAGGCGGACCCCGACGAGCGGGACAATCTCGTCGACGACCGCACCGACCTCGTCGCCGACCTGCGCCGCCGCATCGACGCCTGGCTGGCGCGCACCGGCGCCGCCGATGCCCCACCGACAGCGTAAACCGCCGCCGCACAAGCACCTGCGGGCCTTTCGCCCCGCCGCCCGTTCAACAAAAAGCACTACCCCCTCACCCTAACAGCCGGTTTGGGATGCACTTTCACTGCGCAAAACCGCCGTAACGCTATAGATCCCCGGTGATTAGAAGAAAACCGCCCCTGCGCAAAAAAAGGCGCGACTTTTTTTGCCCCCGCACCCGGCCGCCCCCACACTGCTCACGGGAGGAGGGCCGATCCGCCCGCCGCCGGGGGCCGACTAACGCGTTAGTCGATAGGGACAGATTACATCGCGGCGCCCGCCCCAACCACCCCTCCGGCCCGGCATAAAACCCGAATTCTCCGAATTCTCCGAGCCATTTCGCCCGTTTCGGGCGTTTAGATACTCCCAATAGTCCCAATTCTCCGAATTCTCCGGGCGCCCAGGCGTGACTAACAGGCGGTTTTTTGTTAGTCTGTCACCTAATAGATGCCGTCGACGGAGCGCGGCATAAAACCCGAATTCTCGGAATTCTCCGGTATTTTGCCCAGTTTGCCCAGCTTGACACGGCCCCCGGCGGCGCGAACACCCAAACTTGGGTTTTGGCGCGCGGTGTGAACATTGTTGCGGCCCGGATTAATAATGTGCGCCGTTCGGCCCATTTCTTTCACCGGCGGCCATACTTTGTTACGACTCGCGCGCGTTTTGTTCACCGCGGGGCTCACTTTGTTCATCGCGGCGGCGATCCCGGCTGTTATAGCAAAGGCCGGCGCCGAGGGTGTGCTCCCGCGCGCCCGCGCCGAGCGGACACCCCCGGCGCGCCGGCGGGCGGCGCGGTGTGCGTCGGAAGTGAAGGCGGTTTTCCGCGGGGCGCCCGCGCGGGGTGCCGCGGCGTGGTCGGGGCGGCGGTCCAAACGCCATCGAGCGGGGGTCGCGCCCCCGGGCGCGTCGGGCGGGCCGTCCGACAGGGTCGGACGGTCCGACGGGTCGGACGAGTCTGACGGGGGCGGACGGGTCGGACGAGTCTGACGGGTCGGACGGCATCGGACGGGGTCGGACGAGTCTGACGAGTCTGACGGCGTCGGACGGCGTCGGACGAGTCTGACGGGTCCGACGGGGTCGGACGGGGTCGGACGAGTCTGACGGGTCCGACGGCGTCGGACGGGTCTGACGGGTCGGGTCCGACCGGTCCGACGGGGGCGACGGATAATACGGTCTTCGGCGAACGGAACTACGCCCGACAGGATTCGAACCTGTAACCTCCAGCTCCGGAGGCTGGCGCTCTATCCAATTGAGCTACGGGCGCACGGGGCGCGTCGGCGAGGGCATTATTCGCGCCGGGGCGGCGATGTCAAGCCTGTTACGCGCGGCCGAGGTATTCGCCGGTGCGCGTGTCGACCTTGATGACCGTGCCGTTCTCGACGAAGCCGGGCACGCGGACGCGGGCGCCGCCGGCGCAGGTGGCGTCCTTGAGCTGGCTGGTCACCGTGGCGCCCTTGACGGCCGGGGGGACGTCCACGATGGTCAGCTCGACCGTATTGGGCAGCTCGGCCCCGACGACGCGGCCTTCGACGAAGGACACCTCGATGGGGATGTTCGGCGCCAGGTAGACCCGCTGGTCGCCGATGAGCTCGTCGTCCAGGGGCAGCTGCTCGTAGGTCTCCAGGTCCATGACGATGTGCCGGTCGCCCTCGCTGTAGAGGTACTCCATCGTCTTGCGTTCGAAGATCGCCTGATCGAGCTGCTCTTCCGTGCGGAACCGCTCGCGGATGATCGTGCCGTCCGTGACGGATTTCAGCTCGATCTGCTGATAGCTGCGGCCCTTGCCCTTCGGCACGTGCGTCGAACTGTGCACCACCCACACCTGGTCGCGGTAGTAGACGCCCATGCCCCTGCGTAGATCGATCGCCTTCATCGACATCGGTTAAGACTCCATCATGCCATGACTCATCGGTTCGGAGCCTGGAGAGTATACACGTGCGCCCCGGCGGTGCAAAGGCCATTTTCCACGCACCCGGCCGGCCACGCCGCCCGCCGGCGGGCGGGGTCGGGCCGTCGCGTTGCATCCGGCGTGCGGGGTGACTATAGTGCGGCCATGAACGCATCGAACACCGACACCCCGTCGACCGAGCGATGGGTCAACCTGTGGGCGCCGTGGCGGATGGAGTATATCGACGCGCTGGACGCCGGCGGCGACGACTGCTTCCTCTGCCGCTATCGCGATACGCCCGAACACGATGCGGAACACCTGGTGGTCTACCGGCGGGCGCGGACGATGGTGGTGATGAACCGCTTCCCCTACACCGGCGGGCACCTGCTGGTCGCCCCCACGGCGCATGTCGCGACCCTGCACGAGCTGTCCGAGACGGAGCTGACCGAACTGATGACCACCGCGCGGGACTGCCAGAGGCTGCTCGAACGGGCCGTCAAGGCCGAGGGCTACAACGTCGGCTTCAATATCGGCCACTGCGCCGGCGCCGGCCTGCCCGGCCACATCCATATGCACGTCGTCCCCCGCTGGGAAGGCGATACCAACTTCATGACCGTCCTCGGCGACGTCCGCGTCATCCCCCAGGCGCTCGAAGCGCTCTACCGGCGACTCCGCGAGGCCGCCGGCGAACTGGGACTGCTGGGGAAATCCGAAATCCGAAATTCGAAATCCGAAACAACTCCGAAACGGCAAGACGGATAAACAAGAAAAACCCGGATCCTCCCGTTTCCGTGGCTACGACAGGGATAGCCACCAAGGACACAAAGACAGAACGGAAAGAACAGCAACGACACAGCCAGGCCACGAAGTTCACAGAGGGCTCAGAGACAACGCCCCAGTAGTGGTGAAGCTTCTTTCTCTGTGTTGGCCGTGCCCTCTGTGGCACAGGCCGTTGCCGTGGGTTCCTTTGCGTTCTTTGTGGCCTTTGTGGCTCTCTTGGCCGTTCTGTTTGC
>CAZHRW010000237.1:0-9328 GCA_964535025.1 uncultured Planctomycetales bacterium | reverse complement strand
CGATAGGTCTTGATGCTGACGATTCCGAGGGTATCCTCGACCTTATGGTCGATCTCCGCGCCAATCTTCATCAGCCGTCGCCGTTCAACCGGGTCCAGGATCACCCGGTTGCCGGGCAGCCTCTCCTTGAGCATCTCGACCTGGAGCTTCAGGAACCGGATATGGCCATCGCGGCGAGCCGACCACGCCTCGTGAAGCAGCACCAGCAACGCCGTCAACCACTTGGGGAGCATCGTTCTCGCCTCCATCCCAACCGCCGTAAGTCCTGCAATGGCAACAGCCCGACATTTTGGACCACCTCCGCTGGGATGCAAGAACCTGCTGCCTGGCGATCTGGCCGCCCCCGACCGCTAACCCCGGGTCTCTGACGGCTTTTCTTTATTTCGCCGTGCATGAATCAGCATTTTGGGTTCCGCAGCGGCCGAATGCGGTGTGGACCACACTATCGAGGCCAACCGACACGAATCGGTTGGCCTCGCGTGTTATAGCAAGACGCCGCGGACGAGATGCCTCGGCGATTCGCAACGCCCATCCACGGTTCGGCGACGCCTTTCGACCGCCCGCCGGCGGAAAGTCTCTGAATCTCTCGCAGTCCGGTCCCCCCCTTGCTCGAGGCATTCTGCCGATGGAGCCCTGCCAAGGCAACAGGCTGCCGCGTTGACTCGCTGGCCGTCAGGGGGCGTAGTCCAATTCGATGTGGCTGATCACGCCGAGCACGCCGGCGCGGTTGCGGATGCGAAGATCGATACGATTGACGCCGTCGTGAAGCGTCCAGGTGAGGCGATCATCGACAGATTGCCAGTCGCCTCCATCGATGCAAACAAGGTATGTGTCGAAATCGGGCGTGACGGTGCCGAGGCGCAGGAGGACGTCACCGGGTCGATCGCCGGCCGTCGCGGCCCACCGCACCTGATTGAGCGTCCAATCCAGGTCGCTCTGGCGCCCGGTATAGTTGGACCACCGAGCTGAACGGGGCGTCAGGCCGTCGTCCCAGTTCCAGTAGCCCGTCCACGACCATGGGCTGCGCCCCTGGGCGATGGGCTCGGGATAGCGGTGGGCGTACATATTGTTCCGGGGCATCCAGTGCATGCAGCCCCACTTGACGTGCATCCGCGGGGGATCGACCTCGGGGGCCTGTTCGCCGCCTTTCCAGAGCAACAGGCCCGGCGAGGGCTTCATCGCGTCGATTTCCAGTGGCTCGAAGCTCAATGGCCGATCCGGGCTATACAACCGCAGTAACTCGGCGCGCAGTTCCAAAATGCTCATCGGCACACCGGTCGCGCGGTCGAGGAACAGCTCATTGCGATTGGGGTCGATCATCACCCATTTGCCGTACTCGTTCGACCAGAACTCACAGACCTCATGGCCGCAGATGTGCTCGCCGGCGACGCGTGCGTTGGGGAAGATACCGAACACGAAGCGGGTCTGCATGCCCAGGCTCAGGGCACACTGCATGTAAACGATGGCGTACTGGACGCAGAAGCCCTGCCGCCGCTCGAGGATTTCGTGGGTGTCCCAGGCCGGGTACGGCGGCTCGGGCGGTTCGTATTCCCACTGCCGCGATACCCACGCCTGGAGCTTGCGCATCTTTTCCAGTTCGCTGTCGGCGCCGGCGACGACCTCGTCGAGCTTATACTTCTCCCGCAGTTCGAGCAGGCGAGGCTCGTCGTGGCGCTCGTACTCGAACGGAATGGACGTGTAGCGGATCGTTTCGTTGTGGGCGGAACGGACGGTGATCCCCTCGGCCCAGGCGGGCGGTCGTGCGACGACGTCGGCCTCGACGTCGAGGTCGGTCAGGACCGGCGTGGACGTCGGATCGTCGGTCTGCAGCACCGCGCGCCACTGGATAAACCGCTGGAGGGGACCGCCGATGGCGTTTTCCGCGTTGACCTCCCGCCAGCAGGACCAGTCATCATCGACGACCGGACCGGGCCCGCTGCGCAGCGCCAGGCGCACGGATGTTCCGGCTGGGGTCTCGGCCGTTGGGACAAGGCGGACGGCGTGGACGTCGATCGGGGCGGCAACAACAGGGTCGGCGACGTCGCTGGCCGCCAGATCGACCACCGGGCCGATCAATTCCCCTTCGACAGCATACTGATCCAGGGCCAGGCGAATCATGTACTCCCCGTCCACAGGTTCGCCGTCGGCCGCGATACCGGCGATCCAGGTCTCCCCGCCGTCGGCGGAGGCGAAACTTCGCACCGGTGCATCGCGGCGGCTGCCGTCGTTGCGGATGATCGCCTTCCGCCGGGCGACGCCCACGCCCCAGCCGGAGGTGCCGCCGCAGGTCAACAGGATCTCATTGTCGCCGCATCGCAGCGCGTCGCCCGGCAGCTCGGCGGTGCGCCAGCCCTCGGGGGTCGGCTCGCCGGGTCGGAGGGTTCGCCGTGTCGCTTCGTCGCCATTGAGCGTGAGGGCCAACGGCTCGGTTTCCCCGTTGATCGGCCAAGCCTCCAGCGTCAGACGGACATGCCGGCATGCGGGCCGGAGGACATGGAGGATCTTCCGCGCCTGCAGCGGTCCGCGAACCATTCCCTTGGGCGCATCCGGCTCCGGCCGCCAGTTGTTGCTCCCGGCGCCGTCGTCTTCGATGAGCCCGCGGTCGTACAGTTCCACCCCATCACGCCCCAGGCGGACATCTCGGGCGAGTTGCCCGGCCTCGAAGGCCACGACGATGGCAGTGTCGTCCAGGACGTCAGGGGCGATGGGAATGGCGATGGGGCTGAGTTGGGCGGTCATGGTTGACTCCGATGCGACGAACTGGATCACGATGATGGCGACTGCGGAGGTCATCCTCGGACTCCTCAAGCCGCGTCGGCCCTACCTCGCCTTCAAGAGGTAAGGACTCTGGCGGAAGCGTCGGCCACCGAAGATAATAGGCAGCAGAGGTCGAGACGTCAACGCTCCCCGGGGGGCGGACCGGCTCCCTGCACGGCGCGACGCATGGCGTCGACGAGCGTCGTGTACTGGAAGGGCTTCTGGATGAACGCCGCCAGGGGAGCGCCGCCGAGGCCGTCGCGAGCTTGGTTCTCGGGGTAGCCGCTGCACAGGACAATGGGTAGGTCTGTGCGGATGGCGCGCAGGTGGTGGATGATTTGAGCGCCGCTGAGCGTCGGCAGTGTCCGATCCAACAGCACCGCCCGAATCCGATCGCAGTGCCGGCGGCACAACGCGACGGCTTCCTCGCCGTTGGAGGCCGCGAGGGTCTGAAATCCCATGCGTTCGAGCATCAGGACGGCCAGTTTCCGCACGGACGCCTCGTTGTCGACAACGAGGACAGTACCGGTGCCCTTCCACGTTTGCGCCTCGGCCTCAGCGGGCGTCCGGCCCCGCGGCCGGCGTTGGGAGGCCGGCAGAAGGACGCGAACGGTCGTCCCGCCGTCGGGTTCGCTGTCGATCTCGATCGTGCCGCCATGGCCCCGCACGATGCCCAGGACTGCTGCCATGCCCAGCCCCCGGCCCGTGAACTTCGTGCTGAAGAACGGGTCGAACACGCGTGCGCGGGTCCGGTCGTCCATCCCGCACCCGTTGTCGACGATGTACAGTCCGGCGTAGCGCCCGGCCGGCAGGTCGTCCAACTCCCGACGGCGGGCCGGACGGCCTTCGGCGATGGTCACCGACTCGGTCCGCACGGCGACCCGCCCGCCGGTCGAGGACAGGGACTCGACCGCGTTGCTCACCAGGTTGCGGATCACCTGGCGGACCTGCGTCGGGTCGGCCTCGATGGAGGGCAACGCCTCGTCCGGCTCTACTGCGAGGGCGGCCGTGGCGGGCATGGTGGCGGCCAGCACGTCAGCCATCTCACGGACCAAGGCGTTCAGATCCACCCGCTTCATGACGAACCGGCCCTTGCCGGAGTAGGCGAGCATCTGGTCGGTCAACGCCGACGCCCGCATCGCGGCCTGGCGGATCTCCCGCAGGTGGGCGCGGGGCGACGCGCCGGGATCCAACTCCCGCATGGCCAAGTCGGCGTTGCCCAGTACCGCCACCAACAGGTTGTTGAAGTCGTGGGCGATCCCCCCCGCCAGGACGGCGAGGCTCTCAATCCGCTGGGCGGCCTGGGCGCGGGCTTCGAGGTCGCGCTGCCGGCGTTCCATCCGTTTGCGATCGGAGACGTCCCGAACAATGGCCAGCACCCGCCGCTGCCCGCCCCAGTTGACGACGGTACCCTCGACTTCCACGTCCATCGTTGAGCCGTCCTTCCGGATATCCACCGACTCGACGCGTCCGGAGACATCCTGGTGCCGCATCTTCAGGAAGAATTTGAGACACGCCTGCCGGTGGTCCGGGTGGACAAGGTCCATGGCGTTCATGCCGACCAGCTTGTCCTCGTCGTAGCCGTACATCTGGCAGGCCCGCGCGTTAGCCTGACGAATCCGGCCTTCCAGATCGCAGACGAACAACCCGTCGGTGCTGCGAACGAAAATGCTACGATACCACTGCTCGCCGTTGTGCAGCGTCTCGAGCAACTGGTGCGTGTCGGTGATGTCCTCGTGGACCATCAGGGCCCAGCGGTTGTGGTCGAAGTCGAACGGGCGGGCGTGGAGCTTGAACCAAAACTGTTGGTCGGGACTGTGGCAGGGGTACTCCACGTTGGCCCCGTCGCTGCGGCGGGCAAGGATGGACTTGATGGCAACCCGCGCCTCGCGGGCACCTGGGGCGCCGTCGGCCTCCGATTTGCGGCAGACGGCAACATAGTTGGCCCCCACGCCACCATCGGGCAAACCCAGGTGAGCGGCCTCGGCAAAGGCCAGCCACGCGCGGTTGACCATGACGATGTCGGCGTGGTCGTCGATGAGCGCCACGCGGGCGTCCAGGCCGTCGATGACCGCCCGAATGAACGCCCAGTGACCGGCGGGGCCCTCCCGGGCGAACGTGGAGGCGACTACCGCCTCGGCAGCCTCATCGCGGTTGACCGTCGAGTCGACATTATGCATCACCATCCCGCCCTCGGCTCGATGTGCGATCCGACCGACCCTTCGCGGCCCCGGCCGGAGAGGGCCCCGTGGCCATTTTACTACTACCAAAACTGTCCGGGCTACGTCGGCGCGGGGCATGGGTCTGTTGCGGGCGGACAGCGGTGCGGCCGATCCGGGCGCCAGGAGAGTTCCCAACGCGTTGTTCCGCCTTGACCTGGAGGGAGCGAGGCGTGTCAGGTGTTTCCTTGACAACTGATTCGTCCGTCTGGGCCGTATGAACCGGCTGATTTGGACGCCGGAAGCGGCGCAGCGACGGGTGGACTCTTAGAATGGGGTAGTCGACGAGGCAGGATAACGCATGAAACTGATCAACGTCGGCGCCGCCGCCGTTAACCTGACACCGCTGGACTGGGCGGGCAACAAGACGAGCCTTCTGACGGCCATTGAGTCGGCCCGCGAGCAGGGGGTGACCGTCTTGTGCCTGCCGGAGCTATGTCTGTGCGGGTACGGCTGCGAGGATGCATTCTTCTCGGCGGGCGTGCGGCGGACCGCCCGGGAACTGCTGGGCGAACTGCTGCCGGCGACGGTGGGAATGGTCGTAACGTTCGGCCTGCCGGTGCTGCACCGCAACGGCCTCTACGACGCCGTCTGCGTCGTTGCAGATGGACGGGTGGTCGGTTACGTCCCCAAGCAGACCCTCGCCGGGGCCGGCCTGCACTACGAGCCGCGATGGTTCAAGCCCTGGCCGCCCGACGTGCGCGACGTGCTCACCTACGACGGGAAGACCTACCCCGTGGGCGACCTGCACTTCGAGCTGGACGGGATCAAGTTCGGCCTGGAGATCTGCGAGGAGGCCTGGAGCAGCGGACGGCGGGGTCTGGCGCTGGCCCGACGCGGGGTGGATATCATCCTCAATCCCTCGGCCAGCCACTTCGCCTTCGGCAAGGCAGCGGTGCGCGAGCGGTTCGTCCTGGAGGGCTCGCGGGCGTTCGGGGTGGTGTACGTCTATGCCAACCTGTTGGGCAACGAGGCCGGGCGGGTCCTCTATGACGGCGGCGCGATGATTGCCACCGCCGGCCGTCTGGTGGCGGTCGGGCCGCGGTTCGGTTACGGTGCGGCTTACGTGACGTCGGCAACAGTTGACATCGACGAGGTCCGCACAGGGCGGGCGGGATTGGCCGAAACAATCACACCGCCGGGCCCGGAGGCTGACGTTGGCTGCATCCGCATCGACCTGCCCCTGCCGGCCCTTCGCCCCAGCCCGCCGGCTGTCGTCAGGCCGGCGTGGGAACACGGCAAGTTTCACCAGGAAGAGGAGTTCACCCGGGCGGTCGGTCTGGGGCTCATGGATTATCTCCGGAAGACCCGCTCGCGAGGCTTCATCGTCTCCCTCAGCGGCGGGGCGGATTCCTCGGCCGTCGCGTCCCTGGCGGCCTTGGGCGTGCACCTGGGCTGCGCTGGCCTGGGCGTCGAGACCTTCAAGCAGCGTTTCGCCCTCGCGGAACTCGCCGCCGCAACGCCCGAGGCGCTCGTCCGCGAGATACTCACATGCGTTTATCAGGCCACTGCCAACAGCACCGACGTCACCCGCAACGCCGCCCGTGGCCTGGTGCGGGCCCTCGGCGCCCGTTACTACGAATGGGATGTCGAGCCGCTTGTGCGGGCTTACGTCGACCTCATGGCCCGCACGATCGGACGTCCGCTGACGTGGGAAACCGATGACATCGTCCTGCAGAACATCCAGGCCCGCGTCCGAGCGCCGGCGGCGTGGATGCTGGCCAATCTCACCGATTCGCTCCTGCTGGCCACCAGCAACCGCTCCGAGGCCGCTGTCGGGTACGCCACGATGGACGGCGACACCGCCGGGGGATTAAGCCCCATCGCGGGCATCGACAAGGCCTTCCTGAGCCAATGGCTCACCTGGCTGGAAACCCGCGGCCCCCAAGGCCTGGCCCCCATTGGTGCCCTCAGTGCCGTCAACGCCCTCACCCCCACCGCCGAACTGCGTCCCCCGGCGATGGGCCAGACCGATGAGGCCGACCTCATGCCTTACCCGTTGCTCGACGCCATCGAAGCCGCCGCCATCCGCGACAAGAACCCCCCCGCCGAGGTCCACGCCCTCATGGCGACCCGCTTTCCACAATATGCCCCCGGACAGCTTGTCGAATGGGTCGATCGCTTCTTCGCGCTATGGTCCCGCAACCAGTGGAAGCGGGAGCGCTACGCCCCGTCCTTTCACGTCGACGACAAGAACCTCGACCCTAAAACCTCCTGCCGCTTCCCCATCCTCTCGGGCGGCTACCAACGGGAACGCGACCACCTCCGCCGACAGGTCGAGCGGGAGAAGTGATGTGTTCGCACATCGAGCACCTTGTCCATCTACACCCCTACCCTTCGATGATAACACCACCACTCCACCATCAACACCGCCAGCGCCACCGCAGCCAGGAGCGGCCAGAGGGGGCGGTTCACCCTGGCCACGTCGTCGTCACCCTCGAGTCGCTGCTGAACCGAACCGCCGACGGCCAGTGGGCGTGGCGCGATGTCGGACTCGACAGCCGATAGGAGATTGGCGGCAATAGTGCGACGCCGGCCATCCCGTACTGCGACATAGAACCCGGCGCGGTAGGTGGCCGTGTAGTGGTCCACCCCGGCGGCAACGCGGTGCGAGCGGCCCCGCGGATCGATGACGGTCGCCTCCGTCGTCCCGTCCGGCAGCAGGGCGGCGTGACCGGTAGCGATCATCTGCGAGCGGCCGGCATAATGGGCGGTGCGGGCACGGTCGAGCAGATTCTGCAGGAAGATCACCCCCCCCACCTCCGTCGCCCATGTCGAGTCGGCCAGATGGAAGGCCACCAGGTAGCGGCGGGACGGCCCGTCGGTCGTGTAGGCCACCAGCGGTCCCCCATCGGCTCCGATCAACTCCACCGCGCTGCCGTCGTGGGCGTAGATGCCGGCGCGGCCGATCTTCAACTCGGCCGTGTTGACAAACCGTATTACGTCGGCATCACTGCGAACGTTGATGATCTGCGGCGCCTCCTGTGTGCCGGTCCGGGCGAAGCCCGCCGCCGCGGTGGGCGGGTTGATCAACACCACATCCCCGGCCGGCAGCGGCTCAGGCGGCTGCGTGCTGTCAAAGATCGTCACGTCCGCCCCCCCCGGCGGCAGCGGTTCGTCCGGGGCAACCACCTGCCACGTTACCTCCGAAGGATTCTGAACCGCACCGAACCGCTCCAACATCGGATTGCCCGCCGTCACCACGTGCACCACGAGCGGCCGAGGCTGCGGCACCACCACGTAACCGCGGCTGTCGACCGCCAGCAGGTCGTCGTCGCCGTCCAGTCGCACCCAAAGCCGCCCGGACGGCCAGAGACCCTCGAGCTCCAGGCGGCCGCGACCCTTGCCGTCAAGGACGATCCGGCGGGCGTCGATCCAATTGGCCTCGGTGTCGTAGTAGAGGTTCACCATCACCTCTCCCCCCCCCGCCGGCGTCCGCTCCACGCCAACCAGCAAACGGCTTCGCCCCTCGCCAACCGATTCGATCGCCAGCGAGGTGATCGCAACGTTGGCGCCGCGATTGCCCACGCGGACGTAACGCAGTGCATCGGTCAGGCCTGCCGCTTCGGGCACGACGACGCCGACGCCGTCGCTGAGCAGAACGATCTCTCCGCGCAGGGCCGTCGTCTCTTCAGCCGCCAGGCTCGCCGCGGCCACGAGCAGGGCGTCATCGACGGCCGCGGGCGTGTCATACGGGCGGGCGCGCTCCAGTACCCGCCGTAACTCGGCGGTGCTGTCGGTCATCGGTGTCCGCGCCCCCACCCCGGGCGGACCGGCGACGATAAGCATCATCCGGTCCCCGCGTCCCATGTTGGCGATTAACTCACCGGCCAACGTCTTGGCGTGCTCGAAACGCGTGATGCCCTGCGGTCCATCGGCCGCCTGCATCGACGCCGACGCATCCAGGACAACCACGACCTCTTCGCCGGCCATCCCCGCCGCCCGCAGCACCGGCCGGGACAACGCCGCGACCAGCGCCGCCAGCGCCAGTAGCTGCAGAATCAACACAAGGTTATGACGAAATCGCTGGAACGGCGTGTTGGCGCGCAGATCCGCCAGCGCCTGCTGCCACAGCAGCGTTGACGACACCACCGCCGGCTCCCGCCGCATCTTCAGCAGGTACAGCAGGACGATCGGAACCGCCAGCAGCGCGGCCAGTGCCCACCACCCGGCAAGAAACGTCATGGCGCCTCCACGATTGGTAAAGCCTCATCATACCGGCGGGGCAGCATGAAGGTCCAGTCCTGGAGGCAGACCGGACGGAGACGGACAGGAATGAACAGTGCACTAACGTAGACGGGGCGGGCGGGCGAACCGCACGCCCCGCCGGCCCCCCCGGGCGCTATGGCCTG
>CAZHRW010000236.1:0-8441 GCA_964535025.1 uncultured Planctomycetales bacterium | reverse complement strand
GGGGGGGGCGGCGCGGGGATTGTCGGTCAAAAACGGCGTGGGGCTGGACTTTACGCGCCGTCTGATGTAGGGGTATGCGCTGGTGGCCGGCGGCGTGCGTGCGGCCGGGCCGGAGAGCCTCGTGGGTGCGGATACAATAAGCTATGGCTGGTGAGCAACTTACCGGGCCGGCGGCCGCGCGGTTCGCGGACCTGGCGGGCAAGACGGCGATCGTGACAGGCTCGGCGCGGGGGATCGGCCTGGGGATCGCGCGGTTCCTGGGTCGCCAGGGCATGAAGATCATGCTGGCCGGTCGCCCCGAGGAGCCCGGCGACGAGGTCGCCGAAACGCTTCGATCAGAAGGGGTTACGTGCGACTGGCTCGGCGGGGACCTCGCCGAGGCCGCCCCGGCCAAGGCCGTGTTCGACCGTGCCGTCGAGCGGTTCGGCCGCGTCGATGTGCTGGTCAACAACGCCGCGAACCTCCGGTCGCTGTCGATCGTCGACCTGCACGAAGAGGCCTTCCACCAGACGTGTGAGCGGAATATAAGGCTCTGCTATCACATGAGCTACATCGTCGTGCCCCACATGATCGCCTCCGGCGGCGGGGCGATCGTCAACGTCTCGTCGGTC
This sequence comes from uncultured Planctomycetales bacterium, assembly GCA_964535025.1. Classification (GTDB taxonomy): domain Bacteria; phylum Planctomycetota; class Phycisphaerae; order SM23-33; family FEN-1343; genus JAAYZK01. The sequence goes on along the minus strand of CAZHRW010000236.1, from coordinate 7,830 downwards.
GGCGGTCTGCGGCCGCACCAGGGGGCGGCGGGCTATGACACCGCCAAGGGCGCCATCGACGCGCTGACCCGGTCGATGGCGGTCGATCTGGCCAGACACAACATCCGCGTCAACGCCATCGCCCCGGGAGCGACCAACAGCCATCCCGATAAGAGCAGCGAACGACAGAAGATGCGCCATGAGGAGCTGAAAGGTCTGATCCCGCTGGGGCGGATGGGCAGCGTCGAGGACATGGCCGCGGCGGTGGCGTTTCTGGCCTCGGGGGCCGCAGCGTACATCACCGGGCAGATCCTCTACGTCGACGGGGGGCTCACCACGCAGCTCTCGCCGCCGGGGATCCGGATCTGACGGGCAAGCGAAAGGTACGGCAGGAGTTATGAGCGATCTGCGAATCACCGCTGTCGAGACGGTCCTCACGGCGCCCAACACGCAGCGGCTGATCGTCGTGAAGGTCCACACCAGCGAGCCGGGGCTGACCGGCCTGGGCTGCGCGACGTATACCCAGCGCCACCTTGCAGTTAAGGCCGCCCTGGACCACCATATCGGCCCGTATGTCCTCGGGCGCGACCCGCACGACATCGAGGACCTCTGGCAGGGGATGATGGTCAACGGCTACTGGCGGAACGGCCCGGTCCTCAATAACGCTATCAGCGGCGTTGACATGGCTTTATGGGATATCAACGGCAAGCTCGCCAACATGCCCTGCTACCAGTTGTGGGGCGGCAAGTGCCGCCCGGGCGCCCGCGTCTACCGCCACAGCGGCGGCGCCGAGGTGTCCGAGGTGATCGACCGCGTGCGTCGGATCCTCGAGACGGGCTGCCGCCACGTCCGCGTGCAGTTGGGCGGCTACGTCGGCGCCGGTGTGCAGACGCGCCCAAACAACGCTCCAGACGGGGTTTACTTCGACGACAAGGAGAAGCTCCGCCGCCTGCCGGCCCTGCTGGAGGCGCTGCGGAACGAGCTGGGCGACGAGGTCGAGCTGATCCACGACGTCCACGAGCGGCTGGCGCCGATCGACGCGGTCTGGCTGGCCAAGGCGGTCGAGCCGTACCGGCTGTTTTTCCTGGAAGATCTTCTGGCGCCGGAAGATATCGCATGGTTCGCCCAGGTGCGCAGCGTGTGTTCGACGGCGCTGGCGATGGGCGAGCTGTTCAACCATCCCCACGAGGTCGTGCCGTGCGTGACGAACCGGTGGATCGACTTCGTTCGAATCCATCTCTCGCAGCTAGGGGGAGTTACGCCGGCGCTGAAGCTGGCGCACCTCTGCGAACCGTTCGGCGTGCGGACCGCCTGGCACGGCCCGGCGGATGTATCGCCGGTGGGGATGGTGGCGGGGCTTCACCTGGATGTGGCGTGCCACAATTTCGGCATCCAGGAGTGGGGACAGCGGACCGAGGCGGAATACGAGATGTTCCCCGGCCTGCCGGCCCTGGAGGGGGCGTACGTGTATCCCAACGATAAACCCGGCTGGGGGCTGGAGTTCGACGAGAAGGTCGCCGCGAAGTTCCCCCCCGACGACGCGAATCCGACCTGGACCGTCGCCCGCCTGGGCGATGGGACCCTCTGGCGGCCGTAGGAGACACCCCGTGACCGACACCGTCGAAAGCCTGGACGCCGCGCTGGCCGACGTGGTGGACCCCGATGCGCAACTGCGTGTCATCGGCGAGGGTTACCGCTTCACCGAGGGCCCGGCGTGGCACACCGGCCAGCAGGCGCTGTACTTCAGCGACATCCCCAACGACACCATCTTTCGCTGGACGGCGGGCGATGCGGCCCCGCGGGTGTGGCGCCGTCCCAGCCGCCGCGCCAACGGAAACACCGTCGACCGCCACGGACGGCTGGTGACCTGCGAGCACGGCAGCCGCAGCGTAACTCGAACGGACGACAGAGGTAACGTCACCACGCTGGCCGCGACCTTCCAGGGCAGGCCGCTCAATTCGCCCAACGACGTCGTCGTCGACGCCGCCGGGGCGATCTGGTTCACCGACCCGCCCTACGGGATCAAGCCCGAACGCAGCGAGCAGCGGGCGAATTTCGTCTTCCGCCTGCCCGACGGGGCCGACGAGCCCGTCGCCGTCGTCGACCACCTCCCGCGGCCGAACGGGCTGTGCTTCTCGCCGGACGGGAAATTCCTCTATGTTGCGAACAGCGACGTCGATGAGCACAACATCTGGCGGTTCAGCGTCCGCGAGGACGGCACCGTGGCCGAGGGGGTCCGCTTCGCCGTCATCGCCCCCGGCGTGCCGGATGGGATGCGCGTCGACCGCGACGGACGGCTGTGGTCGACCGCCGGCGACGGCGTGCATATCTTCAGCCCGGACGGGCAGTTACTGGGAAAGATCCACACGCCCCGCACCGCCGCCAACTGCACCTTCGGCGGCCCGGAGGGCCGAACGCTGTTCATCACCGCCACCGACACGGTCTGGGCGATCGACGTCCGCGTCGCCGGCGTGCTGTAACAGTTCGCCCGCTCAAGGGTTGGTTCGCCCGACGCCGGCATGGTACAATGACCCGACCGCCCGGTCAGGGCGGAGGCGGAGAGGATCGTGACACGCGGACCGCACAGCCAGAACGAACCGGCCCCCGCGGCGGCGGCGGACCCCCTCGCCGATTTCGTCGCGATGGTGCGCGAGGCGAAGATCGTCGCCGAGGATGTGCTCACGTGGGCCTGCCACGAAAGCCGCGCTTACGCCCGTCCTGTACACGACTTACTGCTCGAGCGGGTCCCGGCCGTCGAGGGCGGGTTGTGGCGGCTGCTGGCGTCGTACATGGGCGTGCCCTTCGACGACCTGGCCGGCCGCGCCCGCTCGACGGACCTGACGCGACGGATTCCCAGCCAGATGGCGTTCAACTATCACCTTGCGCCGCTTGAGGTTGCGGACGACGTCCTGACCGTCGCGGTCGCCCGCCCCGAGGCGCTGGGACGGCTGGACGAGGTCGCGGCGGTGACGGGCATGCCGGTCCGGGCGGTGCTCAGCCCGCCGTCGAACCTGGACCGGTTCATCCAGGCGCTGTATGGTCTTGGGGCTGAAGCAGTTGACAGCCTTTCCGAGGAACTCCAGCCGGATGTCGCGCCCATGCGGATCCTCGAGGTCGAGTCGCACGACCTGCCCGACGGGCTGGACGGCGACGGGCAGGGGTCGATCACCGCGTTCGTCAACCGGCTGCTGATCCAGGCCATCAAGGACGGCGCAAGTGACATCCATATCGAACCTTACGAGAACCGACTCCGCGTGCGCTTCCGCCTGGACGGACAGCTCCAGGAGGTGCCCGTCCCGCCGTCGGTCAAGCAGTTCGAGGCGGCGATCATCTCGCGGGTGAAGGTCCTGGGCAACCTCGACATCGCCGAGAAGCGGCTCTGCCAGGATGGCCAGATGCGCCTGACGGTCCTCGGCCGTCCGGTTGACGTCCGAATCAGCGTGCTGCCAACGATTTACGGCGAAGGCGTCGTCCTGCGGCTGCTGGACCGGCAGGTACAGTTCCGCAGCCTCGACACCCTCGGGATGGACCCGGCCATGCTCGAGGCCTACCGCGCCCTGCTCGAACGGACCGGCGGGCTGATCCTCGTCACCGGCCCGACCGGCAGCGGGAAGACCACCACGCTCTATTCGTCGATGACACACGTGAACCGCCCGCGGCGGAAGATCATAACTATAGAAGACCCAGTGGAATACCGCCTGGAGGGCATCACGCAGATCCAGGTGAAGGAGTCGATCGGACTGAGCTTCTCGACGCTGCTGCGGAGCATCCTCCGCCACGATCCCGACGTGATCATGGTCGGCGAGATCCGCGACAGCGAGACGGCCAACATGGCCCTCTCGGCGGCGATGACCGGCCACCTCGTGTTCGCCTCGGTGCACACCAACGATGCGCCGACGACGGTGGCACGCCTGCGGAACATGGGGGCGCCGTCGTACCTGATCGCCGCGGGATTGGAAGTCGTTCTCGCACAAAGACTTGTGCGCCAGCTATGCCCGCGGTGCCGCCAGGAGGCGCCGCCGCCGACGGCGAAGGTCATCGAGGATTTCCCGGTCCTCGCCGGCCGGACGCTCTACCGCGCCGTCGGCTGCGAGCACTGCCGCCACACCGGTTATCAGGGACGGACCGGCGTGTTCGAATGCCTGATCGCCGACGACGAGATCCGCCAGATGACCCTCTCGCAAGCGACGGTCGCCGACCTGCGCGCCGCGGCGGTCCGCCGCGGGATGGTACCCCTGCGACAGGCGGGGATGCGGCTGGTGGTCGAGGGCATCACCACGCTGGACGAGGTGCTGCGGGTGACCGGTGATTTAAGGGACGGATCATCGTCCGTCGGGGAGCGGCGGCCATGAGCCCCCGCGCCGTCGGATCGGTCGCGCCCGCCCCGGCGCGAATCGGACGGCTGAGCCGCCAGGAGCTTACCGCGGTCCTGGGCGAGTTGAGCGACCTGCTCGAAGCCGGCTGTCCGTTGAGCCGTGCGCTGACGGTGCTGCATCGCCAGGCGTCGCGCCCGCCGGTGCGGCGGCTGCTGGAGCGGCTGGGGGCCGACGTGATGAACGGCGCCTCGTTCGCCGACGCGATGGCCCGCGCCGACGGGCTGTTCAGCCCGGTCCACGTCGCCATGGTCCGCGCGTCGGAGGCCGGGGGGTTCCTCCAGCAGACGCTGGCCCACATTGCCGAGTTCGGCCGCCGCCGCCTGGAGCTGATCCGCCACGTGCGGGGCGCCTTGACGTACCCGGTGATCCTGTCGGTGATGGCGGTCGCGTCGGTGATCTTTCTGCTGGCGGTCGTCGTACCACGGTTTACGCGGATGTACCACGCCGCCGGCGCCGAGCTGCCGTGGCCCACGCGGGTGCTGACGTCGATCAGCGACGCCGTGGCCGGCGGGTGGCCGATGGCCCTGGCGGCGATCGCGGTGGGGATCGTCGGCGGGCGGCTGGTGGTCCGCCACGAGCCGCTGCGGCGGCGGATCGACCGGCTGCTGCTGCGGACGCCCGTGGTCGGCCCGTTCCTGCGGGAGTGGGCGCTGGGCGAGTTCTTCCGCTCGGTGGGGCTGCTGCTCAGCGGCGGCGTGACGGTGTTGACGAGCCTGCGGCTGGTCGAGCGGGTCATGGGCAACCGGGCCATGCGGGCCCGCGTGGCCGACCTGGCCGACGGCGTCGAGCAGGGCGAGCCGATGGGCCGGCGGATGGGCGACGCGGCGCTGTTCCCGCCGGCGACGGTCGAGCTGATCGCCATCGCCGAGCAGTCGGGCAACCTGCCGGCGGTGATGACCCGCCTGGCGACCCAGTCGCAGCGGCGGCTGGAGACGAAGCTGGGCGTGCTGGTGGCGATGGTCGAGCCGGCGGTCGTGATCGTCGTCGGCGCCATGGTCGCCCTGATCGTGGCGGGCATGCTGCTGCCGGTCCTGTTGATGAGTACGCTGGTGGAATAAGAGGTCCACGCCGGGAAGCCGACGGCTGTGGAAACCGCAGGCGGCGACGAACCACAATGGAGCGAAGAGGATGACCCGAGACAAGGGATTCACACTGATGGAGATCATCCTGGTGGTGGTCATTATCGGGATGCTGGCGGTGATTGTGGCGCAGAACACCGACGGCGTGATGAACAAGGTCCGCACGAAGAAAGCCGAGGCCGAGCTGTCCGTGCTGCGCGACGCGCTCATTAACTACGAGATCAACGCCACCCGGTATCCCACGACGGCCGAGGGCCTCGAGGCGCTCGTGGAGAAGCCGGCCAGTTGGCCGGAGGATGTGGAGTACAAGCGATTCCTGGACCGCCGCAGCGTGCCGGCCGACCCCTGGAAGAACGATTACATCTACCGCTGTCCCGGCGAGCTGAACCCCGACAGCTACGATCTGCTCTGTGCCGGGCCGGACGGCACGCCGGATACCGACGACGACATTGATATCACCGAATGACGCCGCCCGACGTGCTCTCCGGCCGCAGCGTCGTGGACGCGGAGGTTCGCCGGCTCGACAGGTAGACGGTTGGATGAATGCTGTATCCGGATCATCGTTTGAGCGGTCCCGCGGCGGCTTCACGCTGGTCGAGCTGCTGGGGGTGTTGCTGGTGGTGGCCCTGGCGGCGGCGATCGTCGTGCCGCTGCCGGGCCGGCCGGGCTCGGCCTACGCGGCACGGATCGCGGCGGCCGAGCTGGCCCTGGCCTGCCGCGCGGCCCGACAGGAGGCCCGCCGAACCGGGCAGGACCACGGCGTGGTGCTGACCGCCTCGGCCCGGCGGACCGTCGCGGTCCTGCGGCGCCGCGACACGACCGGCGCCGCCGTCCGTCCCGCGCGCCCCGGCGTGCCGGTGGAGATCGACGCGGCGGTGCCGTGCTTTGTCGATGGGCGGCCGCTGGCGCCCGGCGACGAGGCGGCGGTGTGGTTCGGCGCGGCCGGACGCAGCGACCCGGTCGTCATCCGCCTGGGCGCCGGCGAGACGTCGGCGCCGCGGGTCGCCGTTGGCGGGCGGTCCGGGCTGATTCGCATGATCGCCGACGGCCGGACGGCCGATCCCCCGGCGTCGGCCCTGCAGGCCTATTGGGAGGCGCAGTGTCGAACGCTCCAGCCATGACGGCGGCGGCCGCCAGGCGCCCCGCGTGCCTCGACGGCCGTCACCACCGGCGACGTGCCCGCCCGCGGGGGGCGTTTACCCTCATCGAAGTGCTCATCGCCGCGGTGGTGTTGACGGTGGGTCTGGCGATCGCGCTGCAGTCGATCGGGTCGGCCCTGTCGGCCTCGGCGCGGACGGCGCGGCGTGCGGGGGCGACGGCCCTGGCCGCCGATCGTCTGGCCATCGCCGCCGCCGCCGACGCGGCGACCCCCGACGGCGGCGAGACCCGCGAGGGCGTGACCTACCGCTGGGAGGTCGAGACGGTTGCCCAGGGCGACGGCGTCGACGAGCTCACCTGCACCGTCACCTGGCGGGACGCCCACGGCGGCGGCGAGGTGTCGCTGGCCCGGCGGGCGTGGACGGGGGGGCAGCCATGACCCGATGCCGCGTCGATGGCCCTGCCGGGGCACGAGGCTATCCGAATTGCGAAAGTCGAAACGCATCCCGCACCGACGGCTTCACGCTGGTGGAGGTCCTCCTGGCCGTGGCCATCGCGTCGGTGGTCCTGATCGAGACGGCGGCGATCTTCGGCAGCGCCACCGACGCCCATCGCCGGCTGACCGACACGACGCTCGCGGCCGCGGCGCTGCACGATGCGCTCGGGTTGATCGCGCGCGACGTGCAGCGGACGATCGTCCCGAGCGACCCGGCGGCGCCGCCGCTGGCCGCGGGGTCGGACGGCACGGACACGACGGTCCTGCGCCTGCGGGTCGGGGCCCCGGCGGCGGTGGTGGACTATTTCCTCTACGACGAGGGGCCCGTGCGGCTGCTCGTGCGGCGCCGCGAGCGCGTCCGCGACGGGATCGGCGACGCCGACGTCGAGCCGGTCGACTGGGAGATCATCGCGCGTGATGTCGCCCGCTTCGAGGTGCGGCTGTTCGACGGGGCGACCTGGACCGACCCGACCGCCGCCGGCGCGCTGTCGGGGCGTGCGGCCGAGGTGACCCTGGCGATACGCACCGCCGCCGGCGAGACGGTCAGCGCCTCGCGCACCATAACGGTGCCGGTCGGCGAGCCGCCGGCGGGGGTGGCGCCATGACCGCCCGGGGCGTGGTGCTCGTGGTCGTGCTGTGGGTGCTGGTGCTCGTGACGGCCCTGTGCCTGGCCGTCCATGCCGCGGCCGTCGGGCGCACCACCCTGGCCGTCCGCGACCGCCAGGGGGGGGGGCGGGGAAGCGGCGGCACCCCCGGGCGCGCCCCGCCCCCGCACCGGGGGCGCGGCCCGCAGGGGGGCCCC
>CAZHRW010000235.1:0-36709 GCA_964535025.1 uncultured Planctomycetales bacterium | reverse complement strand
CTGGCGCCCCCGGCAAAAGTCCGTCGCCCCTCCGGGGCTTCTGTCGGTGGGGGGGCGGTGTCCGGGGGCTGACGCCCCCGGCAAAAGTCCGTCGCCCCTTTCGGGGCTCGTTATGAATGGGGACGGCATCCGGGCGATGATGCGCGTCGACCTGGTGATAAGGGCGTCCGTTAGGGGGTCAGGTCTCCAGTTCCAGCCGATCGAGCCGCTCGTTGATGAAGGCCGTCTCGTCCGGCGTGAGGGTGAAGGCGGCGGCCTGGGCGTTTTCGGTGGCCTGTTTGGCGTTGCGGCTGCCGACGAGGGCGGCGGTGACGCCGGGGCGGTGGATCGTCCAGTTGATGACCAGTTGGGCCGGCGTGGCGTTGTGGGCATCGGCGACGGGGCGAATCTCATCAAGGAAGGCGTTGACGCGCTTGCGGTTGGCGACGGAAAACAGCGGATGCGTCCGCCGGTGGTCGTCTTCGGCGAACTCGCGCTCGGGCGTCACCTTGCCGGTCAGCAGGCCGCGCTGGAGCGGCGAGTAGACGATCACGCCGATGTTGTGCTCGCGGCAGTAGGGCAGCATGTCCCGCTCGGCGTCGCGCAGGACCATGCTGTAGGGCGGCTGCGAGGAGGCGATGGGCACGACCTGGCGGGCGCGGTCGAGCTCGTCGACGGAGTAGTTGCTCACGCCGGCGGCGCGGATCTTGCCGGCCTGGAGGAGCTTGTCCAGGGCGCCCATGGTTTCCTCGACCGGCGTGTCGGGGTCGGGCCAATGGATCTGGAACAGGTCGATGTAGTCGGTGCCGAGCCGGCGGAGGCTGTTCTCGCACTCGTAGATGACGCTGTCGGCGGTGGCGTTCTGCCGCACGGTCCTGGGACGGCCTTCGTTGTCCTGGGTTTCGAACCGCACCTCGCCTTGGTCGCTGTCCCACCGCAGGCCGCACTTCGTGAAGATCCGCACGTTGTGGCGGCGGTCGCCGACGGCCTTGCGGACGAGGGCCTCCGAGGCGCCGAAGCCGTAGATCGCGGCGGTGTCGATGCTGGTGACGCCGTGATCGAGCGCCGCGTGGATGGCGTCGATGGCGTCGGCTTCCTCCTGGCCGCCCCACATCCAGCCGCCGATGGCCCAGGCGCCGAAGGTGATGACGGATACGTCGATGTCGGTGGTCCCGAGTTTACGCTGTTCCATGGTTGTCTCCCCGAGGGTGTCTAGGAAGTCTACGCCGTCACCGTGAACCGCGCCGTCAGCAGGTCGTCATGGGCCGACGAGCCGCCGACGTACAGTTCGAACTCGCCCGGCTCGACGACGCGGCGGCCGTCGGCGTCGACGAGGGCCAGGGCGTCGTGGTCGAGCGTGAACGCCACCGTGCAGGTCCGCCCGGCCTGGACGGCCACGCGGCGGTAGGCCTTGAGCATCTTGAGCGGCCAGGTCACGGAGGTGACCAGGTCGCGCAGATAGACCTGGACGATCTCGACGCCGTCGCGGCCGCCGGTGTTGGCGACGTCGACGGTGACCGCGACCGGCTCGCCGGGGCCGATCGTCGCCGCCGCGAGCTTGAGGTTGCCGTAGGCAAAGGTCGTGTAGCTCAGCCCCGCGCCGAACCGGTAGAGTGGCTCCTGCGTCAGGTCGGCGTAGCGCGTGCCGTGCTGGCCGGGCAGTTGGTTGTAGTAGACCGGCTGCTGGCCGACGTGGCGGGCGAAGCTGACGGGCAGCTTGCCGGAGGGGTTGACGTCGCCGCAGAGGATCTCGGCGATCGCCCGCCCGCCGGCCATGCCGGGGTTGAAGGCGACCAGGACGGCGGCGGCGTGGTCGTCGATCCACTCGACGGCCAGGGGCTTGGACGCCAGCAGGACGACGATCATCGGCGTCCCGGTGGCGTGAACCGCCTCCAGCAGGGCCTGCTGGGCGCCCTGGAGTTCGAGCGTCGCGGTCGAGCGGGCCTCGCCGATGAAGGGCAGTTGGTCGCCGACGACCACGACGGCGGCGTCGGCGGCCTCGGCGGCCCGGACGGCCTCGGCGATGCCGCTGGTGTCGTCGTCGGTCACGTTGCAGCCGCGGGCGTACACGACCTCCGCCTCGCCGGCAAGCCGGGCGGTCAGGCCGTCCAGGACGGTGGTGATGCACTCGCGCGGGTGGTTGCCGGCGCCCGCCTGGCCGGTCCCGAGCGACCAGTCGCCCAGTTGGGTCAGCGGATCGTCGGCGTTGGGGCCGATCACCGCGAGCCTTTTTAGCGCTTGCGGCGCCAGGGGCAGCATGCCGTCGTTTTTGACCAGGACGATCGACCCTCGGGCCGCCTGGAGGTTGACGGCCTGGTGCTCGTCGGTGGCGATGAACTCGCCCCGACGGTCGGCCTGCGGCAGGCGGGGGTCCTCGAACAGGCCCATGGCGACCTTGACCCGCAGGATCCGACGCACCGCCTGGTCGATGAGCCCCTCGTCCAGGTCGCCCCGCCGGACGGCCTCGAGGGCGCCGTCGTAGAACCGCGGCGTGTTCATGATCATGTCGCAGCCGGCGCGGACGGCCATTGTCGCGGCCTCGGCGATGTCGGCGGCGACGTGCTGTTTGTCGATCAGGGCGCCGACGTTGTTCCAATCGGTGACCGTGAACCCCTCGAAGCCCCACGCATCCCGCAGGACCTCGGTCAGCAGCCAGCGGTTGGCGGCGCAGGGGACCCCGTCGATGGCCTGGTAGCCGACCATGTAGGTCGCCGCCCGGCTCGCCCGGCGAAACGGCGGGAGGAAGGTGCTGTGCATCTTCCGGCGGGACAGGTCGGCCTCGGTGGCGTCCCGCCCGCCGTGCGTCTCGCTGTAGCCGGCGTAGTGCTTGGCGCAGGCGAGCACGCCCCGGCGGTCGGACGGCCCCTCGCCCTGCAGGCCGTCGATCATCGCGGCGGCGAGGTCGCCGATCAGCAGGGCGTCCTCGCCGAAGGTCTCGTCGATGCGGCCCCACCGCAGGTCGCGGGCCATGCACAGGACCGGCGCGAACGTCCAGTGCAGGCCGGTGGTGCTCATCTCCCGCGCGGTGATACGGCCGACCTGGCGGGCGAGGTCGGCGTCCCACGCGCAGGCCAGGGCGAGCTGGGTGGGGAAGATCGTCGCGCCCGGCCAGAAGGAGTGGCCGTGGATGGCGTCGATGCCGAACAGCAGGGGGATGCCCAGCCGCGTGTCGCCGGCGGCCTGCTGGAGCTCGCCGGCGGTCCGGTCGATCACGTGGAGGAACGAGCCGGGGTGGTACGTCCGCAGGCCCTCGTGGGGATCCTTGCGGCCGTCGAGCTGGAGCATCTGGCCGACCTTCTCCTCGAGCGTCATCCGGCCGAGCAGGTCGTCGACGCGCTGGTCGACGGGGGCGGCGGGGTCCTTGTAACGGGGGGTGGTGGTCATGGTGGTTTCCGAAGCGTCTGCCTTGGGGTTCTCATCGCGTCTTCGTGGTGACTTTGTCGCCGAAAACAGACACGGCCGAGAGAGCCACAAAGGGCACAAAGAACACAAGGTAAAGCGATAAGGGGTTAAGCCACAGAGAGCACGGAGAACACAGAGAACCTGGCACCGTTGTTCTGTCGCCGTTTCTCTCTGAGCCCTCTGTGAACTCTGTGGCCTGGCTGTGTCGTTGCTGTTCTTGCCGTTCTATCTGTGTGCCCTTTGTGGCTTTCTCTGTCGTCAACCTAAGCACCAGGCAACCCGCCACGAAAGTGGGGGATCCTGTTTTCTCGTTACCCGGATGATAGCGGCGCCGCCGGAGGGGGTAAAGCGAGAAACCCCGCGCGGCCCTACGCCTCGTCGGCCGTCTCGGCGAGGCGCTCCAGCAGAGCGACGGTCGCGGCCTTGTTGGGCACGGGGTAGCCGCGGCCGAGGTCGGGGTCGCCGTGGATGGGGGGGCGGAGGTTGGCCAGGCCGACGCAGGAGGGGCAGCCCTCGGTGCAGGGGCACTCGGCGACGATCCGGCGGCAGAGGTCCAGCCAGGTGTCCATGAGGTCGTAGCCGGTCTGGCTGAAGCCCAGGCCGCCGAGGTAGCGGTCGTAGATGATGATCGTCGGTTCGCCGAGGTTCGACGACTCGACCATCCCGCTGATGTCCCGCCGGTCGCACATCGCCAGCGACGGCAGCGCCGCGAGCATCAGGTTTCGCACGCCCATCATCGCCTCGATGGGGTTGTACCCGGCGCTGCGGATCCCCTTGCGGAGCGCCTCGGGCACCACCCACGCCATGGCCATCGTCGCCATCGTCTGGGACGGCAGGTCGAGCTGGGCCTGGCCGATCAGCTCCATCGTGTAGTACTTGATCTTCCGGAACGCCGTCGTCTGCCAGGTGACGTCGGCGTGCAGGTACAGCAGCCGTCCGCCGCGATAGCGTTTTTCGTCGGACACCTCGCCGAAGCGGCAGCTGCTGGACAGGACGGGCTGGGTGTAATAGTCCACCTGGCACGGCTCGACGCCGGCGATGCGGGCCTCGTCGTCGAGCTGCTTGACGAGGTAGCTGGCGCCCTCGTGGAGGTAGACGGCGTTGGGGTAGACCAGCTCCGGCGCGCTGATCCGGTCGACCTGGCCGATCACCTTTCCGCCGGAAGACAGGTCGGCGATGGCGTACGTGTCGGCGCTGATCATCCGCAGGTTGACGTTCTTGGCCGGCGGGTCGGGGCTCGACCAGTAATACCGCTTGTCGATCGGGCGCATCTCCCCCTCGGCGGCGCAGATCTCGGCGACCTCGCGCATCAGCGGGCCCCACCAAGCCTGATCATCCTCGGTGAGCGGCTTCTCGAAGCACGCGCAGGACAATTGGGCGGCCAGGATGTGCGGGTTGAACGGGTCGATCACCGCGTGCTCGTGCGTGGCGTCGAAGAGGTAGTCCGGGTGCCGCATCAGGTACTGGTCGACCGGTTCGTTGTAGGCCACCAGGATCGCCAGGCTCTCCCCGGCCGTCCGCCCGGCCCGCCCGGCCTGCTGCCAGGTCGAGCAGATCGTCCCGGGGAAGCCCACCAGGATCGCCGCGTCGAGGCTGCCGACGTCGATGCCCAGCTCCAGGGCGTTGGTCGCGGCGACGGCCAGCAGCTCGCCGCTGAACAGCTCGCGTTCGATCTGCCGCCGTTCGCTGGGCAGGTAGCCGCCGCGGTAGGGGCGGATCCGCCGGGCGAGGTCGCCGTCGTCGGCGAGCAGCTCGCCGGCGTAGCGGTAGATCAGCTCGGCGACGACGCGGGCCTTGGTGAACGCGATCGTCTGGGCCCGCCGGCGGACGAGGTGGGCCAGCAGCTTGACCGCCTCGATGTTGGCCGAGCGGCGCAGGACGTCGTCGGCGTCGACGAACGGGGGGTTCCACAGGACAAAGTACTTGCGGCCGCGGGGCGAGCCGTCGTCGTCCACGAGGGTCATCTCCCGCCCGGTCAGACGGCCGGCCAGGTCGGTGGGGTTGGCGATCGTGGCCGAGCAGCAGACGATCTGCGGCGAGGCGCCGTAGTGCTCGCACAGCCGCAGCAGGCGGCGGATCACGCCGGCGACGTGGCTGCCGAAGATGCCCCGGTAGACGTGGACCTCGTCGAGGACGATGGTCCGCAGGTTCCGCCAGAAGGCGTGCCACTTGGCGTGGTAGGGCAGCATGCCCACGTGGAGCATGTCCGGGTTGGTCAGGACCACCGACGCCTCGTTGCGGATCTTCGAGCGGTTGTGGGCGGGCGTGTCGCCGTCGTAGACCGCCGGGCGGAGGACGTCGCCGAGCCCGTCGGCCTCCCGCCAGCGCTTCAGCGTGGCGAGCTGGTCCTGGGCGAGCGCCTTGGTGGGGAACAGGTACAGCGCCCGCGCGTCGGCGTCGGCCAGCAGCGCCCGCGCGACGGTGAGGTTGTAGCACAACGTCTTGCCCGACGCCGTGCCCGTCACGATCACCACATCCTCGCCCCGCGCCGCCGCATCCACGGCCGCGGCCTGGTGGGTGTAGAGCCGGTGGATGTTCTGACGCCGCAGCAGCGATTGGAGGCACTCGGGGATCCCGCACACCGGCTCGGCATACCGCGCCTCGCGCGGCGGGATCTCCCGCACGTGGACCACCTGCCCGGCGTACTCGCCGTCGTCGATCAGCTCCTTGAGGAATCCGCGCACGTCCATGCCGCGCATCATGGCAGACGGAGGCGGCGGAGGCAAGGAGAATTAGGGGAAAGTTAGGGGGTGACGGCGAATATCGAATAACGAACAAGGAATATCGAATATCGAAGTAAACGGCCGCGGCCCGCCATGGGGGCGAGCTTACTTCGAAGCTTATTCGCCGTTTCTAGACAAACGGATTGCCCCGCTTTTCCGCCCCGATCGTCGTGCGGGGCCCGTGGCCGGGCAGGACGACGGTGTCGTCGGGCAGCGTGAGGAGGTTCTCGCGGAGGGTGGCCAGGAGGCGGTTCATGTCGCCGCCGGGGAAATCGGTGCGGCCGATGCCGCCGGCGAAGAGGGCGTCGCCGACGAGGACGACGCCGGCGGCGGCGCAGTAGAGGCTGATGCCGCCGGGGGTGTGGCCGGCGGTGTCCAGGACGGCCCAGGTGCCCTCGCCGAGGGTCAGGCTGTCGCCGGGGCGGATCAGTTCGTCGGCCGGCGGGGCGGTGATCGCCGCGCCGAACATCGCCGAGACGTTCGCCCGCGGGTCGGCGAGCATCGCCTCGTCGCCGGCGGGGGCGGTGAAGATCGCCTCGGGAAAGGCCTGCTTGACGGTCGCGACGCCGGCGATGTGGTCCCCGTGGCCGTGCGTGACGAGGATCCGCGCCGCGGTCCAGCCGTTGCGGCGGAGGTGATCGACGAGGGCCTCGGCGCCGTCGGCCGGGTCGACCACCCAGCAGGCGGCGGTGCCGCGGGCGCGGACGATGTACGCGTTGGTGGCGAACGCCCCGAGCGCCGCGGGGTGGATGTCGTACAGGGCCTCAGGCATGGAGGCCCTGCCGGTCGAGGTAGGTGCGGATGATCTCGGCGAACTCGGCCGAATCGCCGGCGTCGCCGAGGCCGACGACGGCGCGGTCGCGCTCGGCCTGGTCGGCGGTCTCGCTGGCGTGGGCGCCGGTGCGGACGAGGCCCCGGGCGAACTCGCTGCGATAGTCGCCGGTGGTGGTCCGGATCGGGTTGATGCCCACCATGACGGAGCGGACCTTGGCGACGGCGTCGCTGCCGCGATAGAGCAGGGCCAGGCAGTGGGCCCGCCCGGCGGTCTGGCGGCTGTCGTGGTTGGCCATCTCGTTGGGATCGACGCCGGTCAGGTAGCGGATGATGCGGTTGAACTCCGCCGTTGCGTTCCGCTCGGCCAGCAGATCGCTGACCAGCTCGGCGTCGTGCATGGTGAACGTGAACGGGAACGCCGCGTGCAGGCGGGCGTAGACCTCCCGCGCCAGGTCGCCCTTGAGCGAGACCTTGAACCGCTCCTTGAGCGGGCCGTACAGCGCCTCGGCCTTCGCCACGGTCATCGGGACCAGGCGTGCCCCGACGATCTTCAACCCGGTACGGCTGATCGCGTCGATGACGTTGCCGGGCTGGCGGCCGCGCATCGCGACGGTCTCGGGCTTGAGCAGCACGAGCGTGGTCTGGAGATTATCGTCGGCCGCGAAGCTCACGCGGTCGGCCAGCACGCCGCCGTCGGCGTCGCTGTGGCGGGCCAGCAGCTCCAGGTGGCGCGGCGCCAACTGGGGCACGGGCGCGGTGATGACCGCCGGTTCGAAATGGCGGATACGGCCGCGCCGGCTGCGGATGAGGTCGCCGAAGGTCCCGCGGATCGTGTCGCCGACGGGGACCTCGGTGAACGAGCCGATGACGTCGTCCTTGAGGTGCCGGACGGCGTTGGGCCCGCGGAACAGCAGCACCATGCAGCGGGGGGCGTAGCGGGTGGAGTTGGACACCCGCAGGTTCATATCGAGGTACTCCCGCCACGCCGCCGCCAGCGTCGGGTGGATGTCGTCGGGACAGATCATCTCCATGTACGCGTCGACGAACGCGTCGGAGAAGATGAACATCCGCGCCGCCACCAGGTCCAGGTCGGCCAGGGCGAGCAGACGGCCGATGATGCCGCCGGTGCGGCTCTTGACCAGGCTGTACGGCGTGATGAGGGCGTAAGTCAACTCTTCCATGGCCCCACAGCGTACGCGCCGCCGCCGGAGAAAGCAACGGTCTGTCGCGCGGGCCGGCGGCGGTGCGATCCTCGCGGCTTGCCGCCGGTAAAGCCCGAAGGCTGTGGTTCTTGACTTGCCCGGGGGCGGGTCTATAATCGCGCCGTGTCGCCGCCGAGACATGCTCGGGGCCGACCGGGCATGAACGAGGCATGATCAGGATCCTCCTGGAACGATTAACGCTGCTGACGGCCCTGGTGGCCGTCGGTGCGCCGGCGCGGGCCGCCGGTCCGCCGCCGGAGGCCTTCCGGCCGGAGGATGTCCTGGTCACCGGTCGCCGGATGCACCACTTCACGGCCGGCGCCGAGCCGGCGGCGGTGGTGGTGGGGGACTTCGCCCTCGAGATCGCCGAGCGCCGCTTCAGCGGGCGCCGCGGCGTGTTCTGGGTTCGCCGCGACGCCGGCGGCGGCGCGGGTCGGACCATCGACCTGTACGTCGAAGGGGACGCCCGCGTCGACGAGCCGGACGGCACGACGACCACGAAAGCGGCGCTGTGGACGACGATCCATCACACGGGCGCCCTGCGGGCGTCGGTGGCGCAGCGGTCGGACGAAGCGGTGACGGATCTGCCGCTCTACCGCCGCGCCCTCGCCCGTCGCCGCCAGGCCGAGCCGGCGACGCAACCGGCCGAGCCGGCGGCCGACACCGAGGAGGCCGACCGGCCGCCGGCGACGCCGCGGCGGCCGGCGCAGGTGAGCTTCCGCGCCGAGGACACCCGCCTGCTGCCCGTCGAGCGGCAGGCAGGCCGCACCTTCATCGAGATCAGCGACGACGGCGGCGAACCCCGCGAGGTGGACCTGGCGGGCGTGGACGCGTCCATCGACCACCTGCTCATCTGCACCGGGGACGTGTACGTGGCCGACATCGGCCCGGCCGCCGCGCTGCCGGTGGAGATCCAGGCCGACGCGGCGGTCCTGTTCGTGGCCCAGGGGGCGCCCGACGTCGACGCGACCGAGCGGAGGCTCGCGTCGGTGTCGATCACGGGGGCCTATCTCGACGGCGACGTCCGCGTCGCCGCCGGCGATCAGACCCTGCGGGCCGGGCGGATGTTCTTCGACTTCGTCGGCTACCGGGCGATCCTGCTCGATGCGGTCTACCACACGATCCAGCCCCAGCGGAACATCCCCATCTACGTCCGCGCCGCCGAGGTGCTGCTCGAGACCGAATGGCAGGGCGACCTGCCGGCCACCAGCGTGATCCGCTTCCACGATGCGCGGATCTCGACCAACGAGTTCTACTCGCCGACGTACCACCTCGGCGCCGCCGAGGCGGTCATTCGCGACGCGACGGTGCGTGACGCCGCCGGGCGGGCGCAGGGGCCGCCGGCGGCGGACCTGTGGACGCGTCACGCGACGTTCAACATCCACGGCGTACCGATCACCTACTGGCCGGCGACGCGGACGCGGGTGCTCTACAGCGAGCTGCCGCTGCGGCGGGTCCAGGTGGGCGACCACGGCCGCTTCGGCCTCGGCGTCGAGAGCGACTGGAGGCTGTTCGAGCTGCTGGGGCTGCGGGAGCCGGACGGGTACAACGCGGCGTTCTCGCTCGACGCCTACGAGCAGGGCGCGGCCGCCGGGATCGACACCGAGTACGCCCGCGACGACTACGCCGGATACCTCCTCGGCTATGCCCTCTACGACCGCGAAGGGGCCGACGATTTCGGCGACGATCGCGAAAACGTGCCCGCGCCCGCCCATCGCGGGCGGTGGCTGTGGCGCCACCGCCAGTTCTTCCCCGACGACTGGCAGCTTCAGGCGGAGGTGAGCTACCTGTCCGACAGGAACTTCCTGGAGGCCTTCTTCCCCGACGAGTTCTACGCCGGCAAGCCGCAGGAGACGCTGCTGTACGCCAAGAAGCAGCAGGACGCGTGGGCGTTCACGGCGCTGCTGCAGGGGCGGGTCAACGACTTCCAGACGACCACCGAGGCCTATCCCGAGGTCGGCGCGTGGGCGATGGGCCGTCCGCTCGGGCCGGTGACGCCCTTCGCCGAGACGCGCGTCGGCCTGCTGCAACTGCGGGCCGGCGACGAGGCCGACGCGCCGACGCCGACCGAGGATGCGGTCTTCCGCGCCGACGGGCGGGTTGAAGCGGATGTGCCGCTGCAGTGGGGGCCGGTGCAGGTGACGCCGTTCGCCTTCGCCCGGGCCACCTACTGGTCGGACAGCCCCGCCGAGGCCGACCTCACCCGCGCGCTGGGCGGCGGCGGGGTGCGGGCGACGCTGAACGTCTGGCGGGTCTACAACACCGTGCGAAGCCGTCTGCTGAATGTCCACCGCCTGCGGCACATCCTCACGCCGGAGGTCGTCGCCCTCACCGTCGGGTCGAACGTCGCCCCCGACGAGCCCTACCGCTTCAGCCGCGAGGTCGAGACCGAGCTGGACGGCTTTTCCGGCGTCAGCGTGGGCGTTCGCCAGCGGTGGCAGACCTATCGGGGCCACCCGGGCGCGCGGCGGTCGGTCGACCTGGCGCGGCTGAACGTGGCGGGGCTGTTCTTCGACGATCCCAAGGACCCCACCCCGCCGGCCGACGGACGGCTGTTCTTCAGCCGCGGCGAGTACGCCATCACCCGCAACGCCATCAACGCCGATGCCCTGTTCAATCTGTCCGACGCCACGGCCCTGCTGGGCGACATGAACTACGACCTCAACGACAGCGAGATCGGCCTGGCCAACCTCGGCCTGGCCGTCCAACGCGATCCGCGCTACCGCTGGTACCTGGGCACCCGCTACATCGACGACCTCGACAGTTGGGTGTGGACCGGCGGGCTGAACTACCGGCTCAGCGCCAAGTATGAATTCAGCGGGTTCCAGCAGTACGACATCGACTTCGACGAGGGCCGGAATCTCCAGACCCGCCTGTCGCTGATCCGCAAGTTCCCCCGGTGGTACGTCGCGGTGTCCGTCGTCGTCGACGCCGCCACCGACGACACCAGCATCCTGCTGACCCTCTGGCCCGAGGGCATCCCCGAGTGGCGGATCGGTCGCGGCCGCGTCGGAACCTGGCAGGCCAGCGAGCTGAACTGAGCTACCCCCTCACGGCCGGACCTCGACGGTGCTCTTACCCCGGCACAGCAGATCGAACAGCAGCGCGATGTCCTCGTCGCCGAGGCGGACGCACCCGAGCGAGGCCTCGCGGCCGATGCTGTCGGGCTCGTTGGTGCCGTGGATACCGAAGCCGGTGACCAGTTCATTGGTCCGGTCGAGCCCCTGCAGGGCGATCCACAGCCCCTCGCGGCCCAGGGGGTAGCCCGGCCGGCCGAAGTCGATGACCCCGCGCTGGTCGCTGTCGGCCGGGGCGGTCCACGGGGCCTGGCGGACGCGGTCGACCACCCGCCAGCGGCCGGTGGGGGTCGAGCCGTTCTGGCCCAGGCCGATGCGGAAGCTGGTGACGAACATCCCGTGGTGGTACAGGTCCAGCATAAAGGTGTGCTTGGTGATGATCGCGTCGAACGGGCCGGTGAGAAGCTTGAGCCGCTGGTTCACCTGGAGCTTGGTCGGGTCCTTGATCCGGTTGATCCGGCCGATCCCCTCCCAGGGGACGTCGAGCTTCTCCCGCGTGACGATCGTGGTCAGTTTGTCGCCGGGCTTGACGCGGTACTCGCGGCTGTAGGGGTCGTCGGGGTGGATCTCGCGGGAGAACACCAGCGTGTCGGCGAGGGCCTTGAGGCGGTCGCGGCAATCGGCGGCGGCCTTGGGCGGCAACAGGCCCGACGCCAGCGCCCGGCTGAGCAGACGCCGCGCCTCGACGAGCTTGCCGTCCGCCTGGCGGGCGCGGCCCCGGTCGTAGGTGCGGCGAATGTCGGCGATCTGTTCGGGCGTGGCATCTTTCACCACCGGCGGGGCCACCGCCGGCGAGATGTCCTCCGCCGGCGACGGCGTCGTGGTCTGCTCGGACGACGAACCCAGGCGCAGGTCCGGCGTTTGGTCCTTGTCGCCGTCGGGCGCGCCGTCGGCGGCCGCGGGCAGCTTGTCGTCGGGGCGGGCGTTCATCCAGGTCCGCACCCCCCAGCCGCCGGCGGCCAGGAGGATCAACACCACGATGAAACGGCCCAGGGGATTCGTCCGGCGTCGCGCCATGGGGTCCTCCTTCCCAGATCAATCGATCACATCCATGCGCCGGGCCCCACTATCGCCGATCGGGCGGGCGCGGTCAAGGCACAAGGCCCTGCACCGGCTCCCGTTCGAACGTGCGGGGGCGGCGCCCCACCACGAGCGAAGCGATCAGCGCCGGGGGTGGCGGCGGAGCAACGCCAGGACAGCCAGAGCTTAAAACCCCATGAGCTGGGGCAGGGCGGCGCGCAGCTCGTCGTCGTCGAGGTCGACGGCGGTGTCGTCGAGGTCGACCCTGGCGAGATTTTCGAGCGTCTTGAGGGCGTCGAGGCAGTCTTCGGTGACGCGGGTTTCGTCGAGGGCGAGGATGACGAGGTAGGGGATCTCAGTGAGGCGCTCGACGCCGTCGTCGGTGATGGCGGTCTCGGAGAGATTGAGCATCTGGAGCGTCTTGTGGCCGGCGAGGTGGGCGAGCCCGTCATCGGTGATGTCGGTGTCGCTGAGGTCCAGGCGGTTCAGTCGCGGCAGGGCGGCGAGGTGGGCGAGACCGTCGTCGGTCACCTTGGTTTCGGCAAGTTCGAGCTCGCGGAGCCGCTTGAGGCCGCGCAGGTGGGCCAGGCCCTCGCCGGTGATGTCGGTGTCCGACAGGCTGAGGCGCTCGAGCTTGTCGAGGGCGGCCAGGTGGGCCAGGCCGTCGTCGGTGAGGTCGGTGTCGGCGAGGTTGAGCGCGCGGAGGTTGGTCAGGCCGGCGAGGTGGGCCGCGCCCTTGTCGGTGAGGTCGGCGCTGGACAGATCGAGCTCCCGCAGGCCGTGCAGGCCCTCCAGGTGGGCGACGCCGGCATCGGTGATCCGCCGGGGCAGGATGAGCATGCGGAGGGTGCCGAGGCCGGCCAGGTGGGCCAGGCCGTCGTCGGTGATCTGGGTGGCGCCGAGGTCCAGCGTTTCGAGGCCGGTCCGCTTGCCCAGTCGGGCCATGGCGGCGTCGGTGATGGCGCGGGGCAGTTCGAGCTTTTGCAGGTGGTCGAGCCGTTCGAGGTGGACCAGGCCGTCGTCGGTCACGTCGGTCCAGCCCAGGCGCAGGGACCGGAGGGTGGTGAGGTCGGCCAGGCGGGCCAGATCGTCGTCCCCGGCGCCCCAGGACAGTTCCAGCGCCCGGAGCGTCCGGATCTCGGCCAGGGCCGCCATGGCGTCGGGGTCGAGGTCCACTCCCCGCGCGTCGATGGTCTGGAGGTGCTTGAGGTCCTTCAGGTGCGCCAGGCCGTCGGCGGTGATCTGTCGCGGCAGGCTGATCTCGCGGAGGTTCTCGAGGGCGGCCAGTCGGGCCAGGCCGTCGTCGGTGATGTCGGTAAAACCGAGGTGCAGTGCCTGGAGGTCGGGCAGTTGGAGGAGGGGCTCGAGGGTGTCGTCGGTGATGTCGGCCCCCATCAGGGACAGTTCCTGGAGGTGGGGCACCGCGGCCAGGTGGGCCAGGTCGGTGCGGGTGAGGTCCATGCCGTTCAGCGAGAGCGAGCGCAGGTGGGGCAGGTCGTCAAGGCGGCGGAGGACGCTCTTCGTGTCGTCGCGGAGTGTCAGGCCCCAGATGGCGTGGGCGTTCAATTCGGCGACGAGGTCGTCGGCGTCGACCTTGCCGAGGGGCATCACGACCAGGCGCGCGCCGGCGGGGACCTTCAGCGCCTTGCCGATCGGCGTACAGCCGAGCAGGGGGCGCTGGTCTTCGTCGTCGCCTTCGACGGCGAAGACGGCCAGGCGGAGGTTGGAGTTGAAGCCGCCCCAGCTCCAGGTGAAGTCGGGCAGGTAGAGGATCCCGACCGCCAGGGCGATCAGCAGGCCGCCCAATCCGCCGACCCTCAACGCCCACCGCCGAATCCGCCGCTCACGCTCGTTCATGCCGATCGCTCCGTGTCCGGACCCCGTCGGGCCACGGTTTCCATCCACCCGCGGCCGTTGTAGGGGCAACCCTTGTGGTTGCCCTCGTTTGCATTGACCCCCGGCGATCCTCACGCCGCCGAGCGAGGGCAGGCACGAGGCCTGCCCCTATATTGGACCGGCCCCCGGCGGTCGTCAGGCCGCCGATCGAACCCGTGCGCAGGGCGTATCCGTAGAAGTGAAAAGGCCCGCGTGGCGGGCCTTATCAGTGGAGACGATCGGACTCGAACCGACGACCTGCTGATTGCGAACCAGCCGCTCTCCCAACTGAGCTACGTCCCCGGGTGGTTAGGGCCACGCTTGCACAGTATACATACTGACGGGCGGGCCGCCAAGGGAATCGGAAAATCCGGATTTGCTCTGTTATTTTTTTCACAGCCCCATTGACAGGTCGGCCGGGGCGTCGTAGTGTAAGGACTTGGACGTCGTCCGCGTGACGGGGGTGCCGTGGGGCGGACGGCGTGGTGGAGCAGGGATGATGCGGTGGTGGCGTCGACAGCGTGAAGGAGTGACGGCCCAAGGCAGGTGCCGCCGGTGCGGTACGCGGTCTTGCCCGACGGGCCGCTCGTCGGGCATGTGTACCGGGGGATGCCCCCGGGAGCGTTGAAGGCCCGCGCCGTCGGCTCGCCAGATGGTTTTGCCGGTGTCGGTTAAGGCGTTTCGAGCGACGTCTTGACGATAAGTTCTGCCTTCGCGGGCGCTTCTGTGCGATGGCGGCATCCCTCGGTTTCGACGGTTGGCCGGTTTCCCCCTTTAGATCGCCGATGAGTTGACGTAAGGTGTGCAACGCGAGGCGCCCGCCGGGCGCCCGAACCCTTGGAGCGAAAACGATGATCAAAGAACGCTTGTTCACCCCCGGGCCGACCGACGTGCCCGCGGAGGTCCTCAACGAGATGGCACGGCCGATGTTTCACCACCGCACGCCGCGGTTCAAGGCGATGTTCGCCGAGGTGAACGACGGCCTTAAAAGGCTGTTCCGCACGACCGGCGACGTCCTGACGATCGCCGGCTCGGGCACCGCCGGGATGGAGGCCGCGATCGCCACGTGCGTGCCGCGCGACAAGAAGGTCCTCGTCGCCAACAGCGGCAAGTTCGGCGAGCGGTGGGCGAAGATCGGCCGCCTGTACGGCCTGGACGTCGACGAGGTGGTCCTCGAGTGGGGCACGGCGATCCAGCCGGACCTGGTCGCCGAGAAGGTCGCCGGCGGCGACTACGGCGCCGTGATCGTCACCCACAGCGAGACGTCCTCGGCGACGGTGACCGACGTCGAGGCGCTGGGCAGGATCACCGCGCCAACCGACGTGCTGTTGATGGTCGACGGGATCACCTCCGTCGGCGCCCTGCCGGTCGAGACGGAGGCGTGGGGGCTGGACGTGGTCGGCTCGGGCTCGCAGAAGGCCATGATGCTCCCGCCGGGGCTGGCGTGCGTGGCCGTCAGCGAGAAGGCCATGAAAGCCGCCGCGACGATCAAGCCGCCGGCGTTCTACCTGGACCTGAAGGCCTACGCCAAGAAGGTCGCCGAGAACGACACCCCCTACACCCCGGCCGTCTCGCTCCTCCGCGGGCTGAAGGTGGCTCTGGACATGATCCACGAGATCGGCATCGAGACCATCTGGGCCCGCACGTCCCTGCTGGCCAAGGCCACGCGGACGGCGGCCGAGGCGCTGGGGCTGCGGGTGTTCAGCCGGCAGCCCAGTGATTCGGTGACGGGGATCTGGTATCCCAAGGGCATCGACGACGCGTTCCGCAAGGCCCTGGAGAAGACCTACGGCTGCTCGGTCGCCGGCGGGCAGGAGGATATCAAGGGCAAGGTCTTCCGCGTCAGCCACATGGGCTACATCGACCCGCTGGACACGATCGGCCTGATCGCCGCGATCGAGTACACGCTGGCCAAGTTCGGCGCCAAGGTTACCCTCGGCGCCGGCGTCGCCGCCGCGACCGCCGTGCTGGCCGACTGGGAATAAGGAAACGAGGTGTACGATGAAGATTCTGGTGGCCGACAAACTCAGCCAGGTGGGCCTGGACTACCTCGAGGCCCAGCAGGTCGACTACGACGTCAAGACCGGCCTGAGCGGCGACGAGCTCGCCGCGACGATCGGCGACTACGACGGGATCATCATCCGCTCGGGGGCGAAGCTGACGGCGGACGTGCTGGCCCGTTCGGGCAAGCTGCGGGCGATCGCCCGCGCCGGCGTGGGCGTCGATAACGTCGACCTGCCGACGGCGACGAGCCGGGGCATCATCGTGATGAACACGCCCGGCGGGAACACCGTCTCGACCGCCGAGCTGGCCGTGACGCTGATGATGGCGCTGTCCCGCAAGATCGTCCCGGCCGCCATGAGCCTGCTGGAGGGCCGCTGGGACCGCAAGCTCTACCAGGGCACGCAACTGGCCGGCAAGACGCTCGGCGTGATCGGCCTGGGGCGGATCGGGCGGACCGTGGCGCAGATCGCGATGGCGTTGGGCATGCGGGTGGTCGGCTACGACCCGATGCTCACCGCCGCGGCGGTGCCCGAGGGCGTGGAGTTCGCCGCCGAGGTCGACGAGCTGTACAAGGTCGCCGACTACATCACCGTTCACGTGCCCAAGACCGACGCCACCAAGGGCATGATCGGCGCGGCCGAGATGGCGATGATGAAGCCCACGGCACGGCTGATCAACGCCGCCCGCGGGGGGATCATCGACGAGAAGGCCCTGCTGGACGCCCTGGAGGCCGGGACCGTCGCCGGCGCGGCACTGGACGTCTACACCGCCGAACCGCCGGACAGCGCGGACCTGCGCAAGCTCATCGAGCATCCCCATGTCGTCGCCGTGCCCCACCTCGGCGCCAGCACCGAGGAGGCCCAGGAGGGCGTCGCCCTCGAGGCGGCCGAGATCATCCTCGAGGCGCTCCGCGGCGGGGAGATCCGCAACGCCGTGAATATCTCCGGCGGCACGAAATTGCCCGAGAGCCTGCGGCCCTACGCCGAACTGCTCAGCCGGATGGGCACGCTGCTGACGAACATCACGCCCGGAGCGATCCAGAAGGTCGAGGTCGTCTACCGCGGGGAGATCGCCCATCAGAATATGTCGGGGGTGACCACGGCGCTGACGATCGGGCTGCTCAAGCCGGTGCTGGGCAACGAGCTGAACCTGGTCAACGCCCCGGTGCTGGCCAGGGAGCGCGGGATCGCCATCGAGACGATCACCTCCGACCGCGTGCGGGACTTCGCCAACCTGGTGCAGGTGGCGGTGACCACCGACAAGTGCACCCGCACCGCCGTCGGTGCGATTTTCGGCCACAAGTTCCCCCGCGTGGTCGCCATCGACGGGCACCGCATGGAGATGATCCCCGAGGGCGACGTGGTGATCTGTTTCAACGACGACCAGCCCGGCGTGATCGGCAAGGTCGGCGACGCGTTCGGCGAAGCGGGCGTGAACATCGCCTCGATGACCTTCGGCCGTCGCAAGGCCACCAACAAGGCGGTCCTGGCGTTGAATCTCGACGCCCAGCCGCCGGCGTCGGTGCTCGATGAACTGAGGGCGATGCCCTTCATGAACGAGGCCTACAGCGTCCGCCTCGAGCCGCTGCCCGAACAGCAGCGCAAGAACGGGTAGGGCCGATGCGCCGTTAAAGAACATTCCGCAGCAGCTTGGGCAGCTCCTCGTAGTGCTGCAGGCGGGTGAAGTCCATCTGCCCCGACAGGGCGCGGGAGAAGACCCGGTGGCCGTACTCTTCGAGGATGGCGACGGGGTTCAGCCCGCCGATGACGACCATGCCGACCCGCTCGGCCGGGACGGGCACTTCGAGAACCGCCTGGCCGGGCAGGCCGACGGCGAGGATGGCGCCCATGCCGATTTCGTCGAGGTGGCCGCCCAGTTGCCTCACCAGCGGGCGGGCGTCGCAGGGGATCTCGCGGAACGAGGCGCCGATCCGCCCGGTGCCGGTGCGGATGGCGCCGCGGTAGTCGGTCATCCCGCTGCGGATGAAGACCTCCAGCGGGTCGATGCTCGTGCCGTCGTAGTGGATCATCTCGGCGAAGCGGGTGGCGGTCCCCTCCTGCAGTTCGATCAGCCCGCCGAAGCGGCTGGTGACGGGGACCCCGTGCTTGAGCAGGACGCCGTTGAGCGTCACGGAGCACACGGTGCAGAACCCCAGCTTGCCGTCGGGGATGAGGATCTTGCCGATCCGTTCGCCGGGCGCCAGCACGGTCAGCAGGCGCCCCATCGCATAGCCCTTTTCGAAGATGCGGCAGATGTCGTCGACGTGCTCGGCCAGCGGCTCGGCGTCGACGACGGAGGTGTTGACCACGACGCTGCCGCTGCGGGTGTGCAGGTCGAAGGTCATCTGGTAGGTCATCCGGTCGATCTGCCCGGAGAGATACCCCACCCGCCGGATCACCTGGCTGATCCGCAGTTCGGCGTGGCCGGCCTCGGTGAGGACGCGGCCCTTGCGCCCGTGGGATTCGGTCAACCCCTGCTCGTCGGTCTCCTTGAGGTACAACCGGACGGTCCGCTCGGAGATCCGCTGCCCGGCCGACAGGAGCTGCTGCGTGATGGCACGGCTGTTGAGGGGGCCGTCGTTATCGCCGAGGACCGATAACACCGCCTGGAGCTTGTGGTTCTTTTCCATAGGGCCACTCTAGTGGCAATGATGCCACAAGTCAAGGGGTGCATCGGACGGAAAAATGAGGTCGACCGAAGGGCCCTCAGGTGGCCGCAACGCCCTAAGGCCGCATCTGCCGACATGTTCCGGCTCCTTCAGCCCAAGCGACTTAGTCGGCGGGTCCCGGGCGTCCGCGGCGGCAGTGTTGCCTGCAAGGCCGTCTTGGGCGGGGCGTTGCCGAGAAGTATCTTTTTTGCGGCGATTTGGGCTTGCGTATCTGGCATTTTTATGCCACAGTAATGGCAGTTGATTTCGGCCAGCGGCGCCGCCGCGCCGTAAGTCACGGGTTGCGAATGCCGCCGGGGGTCTCCCGGCGCAATGGATTTGGACACGGAGTCATCCCATGAGTAAAGACACCCTTACCGGTCCGGCGACGATGACCGAGATGTTCACCGAGCACGACCGCGACCGGTTCATGGCCGAGGTGAAGGCCAAGAACCCCGGCGAGGTCGAGTTCCACCAGGCCGTGCAGGAAGTCGCCGAGTCGGTCGAACTGATCTACGCCAAACGCCCCGAGCTGGCCAGGGCCCGCATCTTCGAGCGGATGGTCGAGCCCGAGCGGCAGATCATGTTTCGCGTGCCCTGGGTCGACGACGAGGGACGCATCCAGGTCAACCGGGGCTTCCGCGTCGAGTTCAACTCCGCCATCGGCCCCTACAAGGGCGGCCTGCGGTTCCATCCGTCGGTCTACCTGGGCATCATCAAGTTCCTCGGCTTCGAGCAGGTCTTCAAGAACGCCCTGACCACCACCCCCATCGGCGGCGGCAAGGGCGGCAGCGATTTCGACCCCAAGGGCAAGAGCGACCACGAAGTCATGCGCTTCTGCCAGAGCTTCATGAGCGAGCTGTTCCGCCACATCGGCCCGGATACCGACATCCCCGCCGGCGACATCGGCGTCGGCGGCCGCGAGATCGGCTACCTGTTCGGCCAGTACAAGAAGCTCACCAACACCTTCACCGGCGTGCTGACCGGCAAGGGTCTCGAGTGGGGCGGGTCGCTGGTCCGCACCGAGGCCACCGGGTACGGCCTGGTGTACTTTGTCTCGCAGATGCTCGCCGACCTGGGCACCGACTGGACGGGCAAGAAGGTGGTCGTCTCCGGCAGCGGCAACGTTGCCATTTACGCCACGCAGAAGGTCCACGAGCTCGGCGGCACCGTGATCGCCATGAGCGACTCGGGCGGCTACATCGTCGACGAGGGCGGGATCGACCTGGACACCGTCCGGCGGATCAAGGAGGTCGAGCGCGGCCGGATCCGCGAGTACGCCGAAGCGCACCGGTCCGCCCAGTACACAGAAAGCTGGCAGGGCATCTGGACGGTCCCCTGCGACGTCGCCCTGCCGTCGGCGACGCAGAACGAGATCGACGCCAAGGCCGCCCAGGCCCTGGTCAGAAACGGCTGCAAGGCCGTCGGCGAGGGGGCCAACATGCCCTCGACGCCCGAGGCCATCGACATCTTCCAGGACAACGGCGTCGCCTTCGCCCCCGCCAAGGCCGCCAACGCCGGCGGCGTGGCCACCAGCGCCCTGGAGATGTGCCAGAACTCGATGCGCCTGAGCTGGCACTTCGACGAGGTCGACCGGCGGCTGCAGACGATCATGAACGACATCTACACCCAGTGCACCGACGCCGCCGAGGCCTATGGCAAGCCGGGCAACCTGGTCGCCGGGGCCAACATCGCCGGCTTCAGCAAGGTCGCCGACGCCATGCTCGCCCAGGGCGTGGTCTGAGTCTGCAGCCACGCTGTCGTCCGGGCCCGGACGGCCGCCGGATCGACAGATCGCAACGGGACGCGGGTGCCCCCGGGCGCCCGCGTCCTGATTTATTCGTGGAGCCGGTCGTACAGGGCGTCGAGGATCCGCCACTCCATCTCGCTGTTCGTGCCGACGGGCGTCCAGGTCGCCTGCTCGTCGCCATAGGGCGGATCGCTCTCGGCGGGCGTCTCGGGGTCGACGTCCCGGTAGGGCAGCAGCATCCGGCGGAAGGCCTGGCGCTCCATGGCCGTGTGGTGCTCGACGATGATGCGGATGTCCGCCCAGATGATCGGCCCGTTGCGACGGATCCGCATCTCGGCCCATTCGCGTCCCCGCTCGCGCGACAGGACCGACCGGCCGGCCGGAATCGGTCGCGGGGCGGTGACGATCCGGCCCTCGTCCGCATCGGCCGACAGGATGGGGTAGTAATCGTCCAGCGTCTCGACCGCGGAGCGGTACGCGCGGCTGTACTCCACCGACCCCATCTGCATCGAGCGATAGCGCTGCCCCTGGCAGCCGCCCAGCAGGGCCGCCGCGACGATCCACCATCCCATCCGCTGCAGCATCGTCAGCCTCCCCGTTGTCCCGCATAAGCGTAGGGCCGCGACGGCGCCAAGTCAATGTGAGCGCCCGTCCGGGCCGCCGCTTTCGTGATCGCCGCGTTCCGGTTAAACTACCTTGTTTGCAGGAGGTGTTCGTCGGATGCATGTCAGCCACGTGATGATCGCCGGCGATCGGTTCCCGACCGACGCGTACTACCCGTTCAACCTGGACGTGCTGCGCCGCACGCCGTCGATCGAGTTGGCGCCGGTGACGCTGTTGGTCGGCGACAACGGCACCGGCAAGTCCACGCTGCTGGAGGCGATCGCGCGGCGGTGCCAGATCTACATCTGGGAGGGCGCCCCCGTCCACCGCGTGGACCGCAACCCCTACGAAAAACGCCTCCACCACTACATCGACGTCCGCTGGACGGAGGGCACGGTCCCGGGCGGGTTCTTCTCCGCCCAGACGTTCCGCCATTTCTCGCGGATGCTCGACGAGTTCGGCTCGGCCGATCCGGGCCAGCTGAAGTACTTCGGCGGCAAGTCGCTGCTGAGCCAGTCGCACGGCCAGTCGCTGATGGCCTATTTCCACAGCCGTTACGCCATCCGGGGGCTGTACCTGCTCGACGAGCCCGAGACGGCCCTCACGCCGGCCAAGCAGGTCGAGTTCATCCGCCTCATCCGCGATATGGCCCGGCAAGGGGCCGCCCAGTTCATCATCGCCACGCACTCGCCGATCCTGCTGGCCTGCCCGGAGGCGCGGCTGCTCAGCTTCGATACGGTCCCCATCGACACCATCGCCTACCGGCAAACCGCCCACTACCGCCTCTACAAGGCCTTCCTCGACGACCCGGACGCCTACCTGGACGATACGGCGGACGTGGCGGGAGCATGACGCCATGGCCATGGAGGCGCCGGACATCTCGGCCGAAGTGACACTGCGGGACGGGCTGGATCTGCCCCTGCGGGCCTGGCTGCCCGCCGGGGACGGCCCGTGGCCGGTCGTCCTCGTCCGCTGGTACGACACGACGGTGCCGGGCCACCTCGGCGCGGCGACGTTCCTCGCCGACGGCTACGCCTTCGCCGTCCAGGCCTTCCGCGACGGGACGGGCGACGACAGCCGCGGCGAGCCGGGCAGCCGGTTCACCCGCGACGACGTGGACGGCTACGACACGGTCGAGTGGATCGCCGGCCAGCCGTGGTGCAACGGCCAGGTGGCCCTGACGGGCAAGTCCGCCGGCGGGATCACCGCCTGGCAGGCCGCGACGGCACGGCCGCCGCACCTGGTGGCGATCATCCCCCAGAACTACGGCGGGACGTTCGGGACCTGGGGCGTCTGGGGCTACCGGGCCAACGGCGCCGTCACCCTGGCCATGACCGCCAACGGGCGGGCCGTCCCCGACATCCGCAAGCCGCCCTGGGACAGCGAACGGGACGCCTGGATGCAGCTGCCCCTGATCGACCTGGACCTGCGGGCCACCGGCCGGCAAAGCCCGTTGTGGCGGGCCTACGTCACCGAGGACCGGTGGGAGCCTGACGTCGGCTACCGCAAGGTCGACGTGCCCGTGCTCCTGGTGGCCGGCTGGTGGGACTACTACGCCGGCGCGGCGCTGGAGCTGTGGGACGCCCTGCACCGCAGCAGGCCCGACAACGACGTCCGCGTCATCATCGATGCCACGCAGCACATCAGCGAGTTCCCGCCCGACGGCCGCGAGTACGGCGACGGGAAGACGGATGTCCCCGCCGCGTCCGTGCGCTGGCTTAATGAGGTGCTCGGCCGCCGCGAGAGCAGCGGCGAGGCCGCGCCGGTCACCGTGTTCACCATGGGCGCCAACCGCTGGCAGCGCTGCGACGACTGGCCCCCCAGCGGCGCGACGGCGACGAAGCTCTACCTGCGCAGCGCCGACGGCGGCCGCGTCGGCTCGCTCGACACCGCCCCCGGCGGCGACGAGCCGCCCAGCGAATACGTGTATGACCCGGACGATCCCGTGCCCACGCTCGGCGGGAACCATTCGATCTGGTATTACCATGCCCTCGTGCCGGTCGGGGCGTTCGACCACACCGCGCACGAGAGCCGCCCCGACGTGCTGGTGTTCAGCAGCGAGGTGCTCGAGGACGCTACCGAGGTCACCGGTCCGGTGCGCGTTAGGTTCTGGGCGGCCAGCGACGCGCCCGACACGGACTGGACGGCGGTCCTGCTGGACGTCGGTCCGGACGGACGGCCGTTCAACGTGACAATGGGGATCCTGCGCGCCCGTTACCGCCAAGGAATGTATCGTGCGCCGGCGCTGCTGACGCCGGGCGAGGTCGAGCCCTGCACGGTGGAGCTGATGCCGACCAGCTACGTGTTCAAGCGGGGCCACCGCCTCCGCCTGCACCTGTCCTCGAGCAACTTCCCGCTGTGGGACCGCAACACGAACACCGGCGGCGACATCGCCACCGAGACCCGCACGCGCCCGGCGCGCCAGCGGATCTACCACGACCGCGCGCATCCCTCGCACCTGCTCGTGTCGATCGTGCCGGTCCGCGTCGGAGCGTCGTGACGGCCTACGTCCCGAAGTTCACCTTCAGCAGGGCGAAGTCGTCGAGATCCACGTCCCCGTCGCCGTCGAAGTCGCCCTGGCCCCACGTCGCGCCGGCGGGGGTGCCGAAGTTCAGCTTCAGCAGGGCGAAGTCGTCGAGGTCCACGTCGCCGTCGCGGTCGGCGTCGCCGGGGGCTGCGTCGATGTACTCGTAGCAGCCGACCGACGGGGCGACGGGGTCGCGCGGGGCGCCGGTGATGTCGGTCGCCGGCGCGAGGGCCGGATCGCCGGCGCCGACGGCGTCGGCGTCGGCGACGAGGCGGAAGGCGTCGTTGAAGTTCTCACTGTGGCGGGTGGTAAACGCCAGGTCGTCGAAGAGCGGCCCGCCGACGAAGAAGGTCCCGGACCCGTGGAAGGGCTGGGGTTCGCTGCCGACCGGTTCGCCGCCGTAGTAGACGAGGTTATTGGCGTTGTCGCCGCCGGCGTCTTGCTCGAAGGCTGAGCCGCTGTAGACGATGTTGTTCTTCACGACCGCGCCGGCTGCCGCCGAGCCGGTCCCGACGATGAGGTTGTTGGCGATGGTGATCGTCGACGGATCCGCGCCCGACGCGGCGGTGGCGTTGATCATCCCGAACCCGTAGAGCAGGTACGCGTCGCCGTTCGTATCGTAGTTCGAGTGCTTGCGGCCGACGAAGGTGTTATTGCGGATGATGCAGTTGTTGCCCAGTCCGTGGTTGAAGTCGGCGGTGTACTGGTTGGCGGTGCTGTAGAACAGGTTGTTTTCGACGAGGATGTTGCCGTAGCCGGCGGCGGGCGGGTTGTAGAGGTAGATGCCCCGCGTGGTGCCGCAGTCGTGGATGCGGTTGGCGCGCAACGTGAAATTGCCGTTGCGGACGCTCACGCCGCTGCCGTGGTTGTCGTCCCAGAACTTGACGGTGTCGCCGGGTTCGACGTCGAACGACAGGGGCTCGTTGAGGACCACTTCGTAGGTGGTGTGGTTGAAGGACACGGGCTTGCGGAGTTCCTCCAGGGCCGTGGTGGCGTCGATGACGGAGATGCTGTCGAGGAAGCTGACGTCGCCGCTGACGGTGAAGGTGGTATCGGCCGGCGAGCCGGGCGTCACCACGGTGTGGGTGTGCTTGACCGTGTCGGCCAGGGCCACCTGGCCGTGGACGTGGTTGCCCTCGATCACCACGTCGGTCATGGCGCCCTGGAGGCTCATCATGGTGCCGGCGATATGCTCGAAATGGCAGCCGCGAACGGTGACGTCGTGGAAGTTGCCCAGCAGCATGGTGCCGCCGCGGCAGTGGGTGCCGTAGCAGTCCTCGACGAGGATGTGGCGGTAGTTCGAGCCGTAGTAGTAAGCGCGGTACAGGTTGAAGGCGGTGGAGGTCACCTGGCCGGCGTATTCGCTCCAGTTGCCGAAGACATTGCAGTTTCGAACGGTCACGTGCGAGACGAAGGACTTGAAGGTGATGTTGCCGCCGACGACGTTCAGCCCGTCCAGCGTGACGTAGTGGCCCGCCGGCGTGCCGACCTTGGTAGCGGAGTCCCACGTGTCGTAGTACACGTCGAACAGGATGTTGGTGAAGATCACCTTGCCGTCCGGGTCGTCCGGGTCGGGCCGGTCGAGCCCGTCTTCGTACCACCAGGCCGGTCGGGGCGTGGTGGTGGCGGGGTCGGCCTTGTAGGTGACCCGCCCGTCGGCCGAGCCGAGGCCCTTGCCCTCGGCGAAGGTGACGGTGCCGTAGTTGCCCGGCCGCAGGAGGACCGTGTCGCCGGGTTGGACGACGGTGAAGACCTTGGCCATCGACGCCCAGGGCGCCGCGGCCGAGCCGTCGCCGGTGGTGTCGCTGCCGCCGGCGGCGTCGAGGGTGTAGGTGGCCGCCGTCAGGGGCGACGCCCCGCACAGCGCGAGGGTGATCAGGATGGTCAAGCGCCTCACGTGCTCCTCCTTGCGATTCCCGCACGGCCGGAGGCGCGTGCGGCGGTTCAGGGCGTTTCGGTGCCGAAGTAGGTCTTGAGGACGGCGAAATCGTCGAGGTCCACATCCCCGTCGCGATTGAAGTCGCCCTGGTCCCACTCAGCCCCGCCGGTCAGGCCGAAATTCACCTTCAGACGGCCGAAGTCGTCGAGGTCGACGTCCCCGTCGCCGTCCGCGTCGCCCGGCCAGCGGGACAGGACGCGATACAGGTGCACCTCGTAGGGGTCGAACGCATCATCGAACGTCCACGAATTGAGGGGGATCTCGCGGTCCTCGCCGATCACCTCCACCACGCCCACCAGCGGGAAGCTGGTGGAGGTGAACATCCCGGTGGTGGGGCCGTTGCGTGCGGCCACCGCGAAGACATAAGTGTGCCCGTCGTAGTGTTTGACCATCGCGTCGATCGGCACGATGGGGCTGGAGGTCGTGACGGACACCTCGCCTTCGACGGTCGGGCTGTTGAGCACCGGCGCCAGGTCGTGGATCTGCCAGTTGATGTCGGTAACGGCCGCCAGCATCTCCGGTTCATCCAGGAGGCCGGGCTCCTGGAAGGGCTCGAATTCGTGAACGAAGTAGAGGATGCCCATCGATCCGTGGATGATCGACATCCACACCTCGGCCTTGACCTGCACGGGGGTGGCCACGCCCGTGCCGTGGATGTCGGTGCACTCGATGAAGTTCCACACCGGCTGGCCCGGCCGGGCCAGCGACACGAGGCGGTCGACGCCCTCGGCGACCAGCCAGATCTTGTTGTCGACTTCGGGGATGTCTGACGCGACCGGATAGATGTCGTAGGAGACGATGTCGGTGCACTGGATGTAGTCGGCGTAATCCTCCGGGTGGTTCGCGCGGATGCCGCGGCCGACATAGGGGGGGTACGCCACGCCCATGCCGAGGTTCAGGAACACCGGGCGGGTCGAATCGTTCGCCTTGGCGTTCAGGTAGCGGGTGTACATCGACTGCACCTCCGGCGGGTTGGTGTTCCAGGGGGTGTCGTCGAAGGGAGGGATGGGCGAGTACCAGCCTTGGTCATCAGGCATGCGCTGGGCGTTGTCGGGCTCATCCTTCATCAGCCAGCCGGCGATGACCGGGTTCCAGGTCTGCGAGAGGGTGAAGGCGTCCTGGTGCAGGATGGCCCGCATGCCGGCGTTCCACAGGCGGGTGAGGCCGGCGTTGGTCAGGTCCCACGAGATGCTGACGTACAGGTTGAACCCCGCCGCCGAGTAGGCCGCGACCCGATCCTCGCGCGGCGCCTGGGCCCACACGCCGATGGGGAAGTAGCTCGGATCGGGTGAGGGGCCCATCGGCCACTGTTCATAAGGGCTCTCGGCGAAGCTGATTGTGGTTGAGATGCCAACCAGAACGGCCACCGCGCACCACGCGGCCTTCCGCAGATCGTGTCCGCTCATCGATCTCCCTCGCATTGTGGATACCGGCTGGTCCACCCGCTGCCCCCAGGCAGGGGCTCATCGGTGGGTCGACTTCAACAGCAGTGTATCATAAAAGGCGGTAGCTGCAAAGGCTGGAAACATCGGCTGGAAACATCGCATCAGGTGAAATACCGACAGGACCTGGGTGACGTTCCCGCCGACCGGTCAGCCCATCAGGTTGCCGTTGCGGAGGATCACCGGCACCAGCAGCGTGGTGGCACGGCCGTCGATGGTCAACTCCACCACGCAGCGGGCGACCGGGCCGGTCAGGTCGCCGGCGCGGAGGGTGAACGTGGCGCTCGCCGGCGGGCCCATGATCGGCGGCAGGCACAGCAGCGCGCCCGTGCGGGAGGGCTCGACGGTCCAGCCGTCGGGCAGGTGCCAGCGGACCATGAACGTCGCGTGCGTCTTGTAGGTGTTTCGGATCGTCAGCGTGACGGCCTTGGTCTGCCCGTCGCGGATCGTCGGGCCGTCGGCGTAGGCGACGTCGACGGTGAAGAAGTCGAACCTGTGCCGCGCCACGCCCACCCGCGTCGCCAGGTCCTCCGCGAGCGGCCCTGCGGCGCGGAGGGCCTCGGCGGCCGCACCGGCGGTGTCGGTCGGCTCGGTGTCGGTCAGTGTCATCCGGTTGCGGTGGCGGGCCAGCAGTTGGCGGGCGATCCGCTCGGTGCGATCGGTCAGGTCGTCGACGTCGGAGGGGACCTGGCTGCCGAAGTGGCCCAGTTCGCCGAGGTTCAAACAGAGCGTCTTGATCTCGCGGCCGATCGGTTCGATCCATCTCGCCGGGATGGCGTCGATGCCGTGCATCAGGCCGAACATGGCTCCGGCGGTCGCCGCGGTGCAGTCGGTGTCTTCGCCGCAGTTGGTGGCGGTGGTGACGACACGGCCGAAATCGTCGCCGCCGACCAGCAACGCCAGGACCGCCAGGGCGACGTTGGACGGCGCGTCGTAGCCCAGTTCGCCGGTGTCGAACCCCTTGGCGCGGTCGGCTTCGCTGGTGCGCTCGGGGATGCCGAACAGCGTGGCCCCGCGGTGGTGGCCGAGGATCTCGTCGCGCGCCTCGCGCCAGTCCATGCCCGAGGCCGCACAGTCGACGGCGCAGCGGACTGCCTTCGCGACGCCGCACTCGGCGGGGATGTAGGACAGGCCGATCTCGATCAGCGTCGCCAGGTCGTCGCAGACGAACGCGGCGCTCTCGGCGGCGGCGAAGAATACCTCGCCCCAGGTGCCCTCCCCGTCGCCGTGATCGACGACGGCGTCCTCGATGGCGTAGCGGACGGCCACGTCGGGCAGCCCCGGCGCGATGCAGGCCCAGATCTCCGAGCGGATGAAGGCGCCGCAACTGTGCTTCCAGTCGTTGCCGACGATGCCCGAGAAGGGCGGCTGCAGCCCGGCGCGGAGGTTCACCTTCGCCGTGCCGTACTCCGACCAGTGGGGCGTGATGTAGCTCAACCAGTACTCCGCCAGGCGGTGGGCGTCGATGTCCAGCCCGCGCTCCTCCAGGGCGATCAGCCAGAGCAGTTGGAGGTCCAGGTCGTCGTTGGGCAGCGGTTCGCCGCCGAGGTCCTGGGTGTAGAACGAAACCTCGTTGACCTGCCGGATGAACTCGAACGGCGCGCCCAGCGTGCCGCCGATATTCTTGCCCATCCAGCAGCCCAACACCCGCTGCCGGTAATCGTTGTGATTGAGTTTCATGACCGGAGTTGTACCCCGCCTGCCGCACGACCGCAAGGGGGAACCTGTCATCATCCCGCCCCCCTCCCCCGGCGGAGCAAACGATTGACCTTGTCAGCAGGCGGCGTCTGTGGTATCATCCCCGTAATCATGGTTCGTCTGAAGGACATCGCCGAAGCGGCGGAGGTATCGATTCCGCTGGTCTCGAAGGTGCTCAACAACCGCCTCGGGTCGACGGGCGCGAAGCGCGAGACGGTCGAGCGCATCCTCACCGTCGCCGATCGCCTGGGCTACCGGCGCAACGAGGCCGCCGCGGCCCTGCGCGAGGGGCGCCAGAACGTCATCGGCGTGTTCTTTCGGGGCCTCGGGACCGCCGGCAGCGGGTTGCTCGACCGCGGCCTGGCCGGCCTGGCCGCCGGGTGCCACCGCTACGGCCTGAGGCAGCAGTTGAGTTTCTTCGCCGATGCCGAGGAGTTCCACCGCCTCGCCGAAGGCGCCCTGCCGTCGAGGATGGATGGGCTGATCGTCGGCGGCTCCGTCGATGAGGCCCTCGTCGACGATCTCCGCGCCGTGCGCCGTCGCGGGGTGGCCGTGGTGACCGTGTGCGGCAAGGCGGTGAGCCGATCGATTCCCAACGCCGGCTGCGATGATGTGCGGGTCGGGCGGCTTGCCACCGACCACCTGATCGACCGGGGCTGCGAGCGCATCGCCCACATCAATACGATGCCCGAACGTCACGCCGGCTACCGGCAGGCGGTCGAGGCCGCCGGGAGGGCCTACGACGAGGCATTGGTGGTTCCCGGCGAATGGTTCGACCATCGCGCCGGCGTGGAAGCGGTGACCGCGCTGCTCGAGCGGGGCACGGCGTTCGACGCGCTGGTCGCCCAGTCCGACGAGCAGGCGATGGGGGCGATCCGCCGGCTGCAGCGAAGCGGGGTGCGGATCGGCGATGATGTGAAGATCGTGGGGGTCGACAATTCCCCCTACTGCGACTTGCTGCCCGTGACCCTTTCCAGCGTCTCCGGCGAGGACGACGCGCGGGGCGAGCGGGCCGTGGACATGATGATGGCCCTGCGCGAGGGCCGCCTGGTCGAGTCCGTCATGGTGGACCCCGTGCTGCACGTGCGGGAGTCCTCCGGTTCGACGGCGTAACGAGGGATGACCCCGGACGGGGTCCCGCACGAACAACCGATTGCATGCCGCCCACCATGGGCACGGGAGGTCAAGTGATGAAACGAGGGAGCATTCTTCTTCTGGCGCTGATGTTGGCGACCGGCGGCGCGACGGCCGCCGCTGCGACGTACCACCTCGATGCGGTCAACGGCAGCGACACCACCGGCGACGGCTCGCAGGCCGCGCCGTGGCAGACGCTCGCCAAGGTGTTCACCGTCGTCACCGGCGGCGACACCGTCGTGCTGGCGTCGGGCAACTACGGCCCGTTGGAGCAGATCGCCTATTCGACCGGCGGATGGGACCTGTTCGACGACTGGGTCACCTTCACCGCCGCCCCGGGCGCCGACGCGAAGCTCGAGCGGGTGCGGATCGCCTACGTGGGGTCCGCGCCGGCCGATCCGACGCAGGAGGGCTTCTTCGACGCGTACCTGCGGTTCGAGGGCCTCCACATCCTCGACGGTGTCGAGTGCCACAGCGCCCGCCACTGGGCCTTGGTCGACTGCCTCATCGAACGGATCGGCCCGTGGACCGGCTCGGTCGAGAACATCGAAAAGGGCGCGATTTCCTTCCGCTGCGGGACCGACATCCTCATCGAAGATTGCGAGATCACCAACACCGGCAAGGGCATCGAGGGACGCGGGCACGACATCCGCGTGCTGGACAACCATATCCACGGCGGCTCCCACGACGGCATCCGCGTGACCGGGTGGTGGAACTCGCTGATCGAGGGCAACCGCATTCACGACTTTGACGACGGCGTCACCGACGCCGAGGCCGACTGGAGCCGCCACTGCGACCTGATCCACATCTTCATCCCCGGCCCGGGCCCGGAAGGCTGGCAGAACCACAACGTGGTCTTGCGAAACAACGTCATGTACGACACCGAGGCCCAGATCGTCCAGTTCAACAACTATTACGCGTCCGAGACCCGCAACGAGTTGATCACCTTCGAGAACAACATCTTCGGGCCGTCCAACGCGAACATGTTCAACAACGCCGATCCGGTCGATGGGCTGATCTTCCGCAACAACACCGTCGTCGTGTTC
Source organism: uncultured Planctomycetales bacterium (assembly GCA_964535025.1). GTDB lineage: Bacteria > Planctomycetota > Phycisphaerae > SM23-33 > FEN-1343 > JAAYZK01. The sequence goes on along the minus strand of CAZHRW010000235.1, from coordinate 5,867 downwards.
GACGAGCCGCGACAGTTCAACCGGTGGGAGCTGGACAACTACACGCTGCGGATCAGCAACCGCTCCACGGGCGTGCAGATCTACAACAATATCCTCGGGTCCGGCACGCCCGCCGCGGGGGCCGAACTGGAGATCTTCGATTACAACATCTACCAGATCCCCCCGAACGTCGCTCCCGTCGGCGTCGACGAAACCCGCGCGTTCGGCCGCTTCACGCTGGTCGGCGTCGATCCGATGTTCGTCAACCCCGGCGCCTTCGACGGCGAGCTCGACCCGGCCAGCCCGGCGATCAACTACGGCACACGCCTGCTGGCGCCGACGCCGATCCACGAGTTCGACATCGCCGGCACGCCCCGCGACAACCGGCCCGATCTGGGCGCCTGGGAGCTGCCGGGCCAGAGCCCGCCCGAAGAGCCCCTGCCGGAGGTGTATGACGACGAGAAGACGATCTTCGTCGACGACTTCGACGACGGCCACTACAACGACGTCGATCCGTGGTTGAGCGGGCCCCACCAGCAGGGCATGAGCTGGCACCGGCCCGACCCGGTCGACTTCAAGTACGTCGTGTCGCCCTCCGGCCATTTCGATGACAGCAACGCCCTGGTCGACCCGCTCGGCAGCGCCACCGAGCCGCGCCTGGCCTGGCTGTTCAGCGACCAGGGCGCCGACTGGATCGACTACGACTTCACCTTCGACGCCGCCAACAGCTACCTCGTGCTCGGGTCGGGCGTGATGGTCCTGGCCCAGGACCGCGAGAGTTACTACTGGCTGGACATCTCCCGCGACAACGGGCGTCTGGTCCGCATCATCGACGGGGTGGCCGAGGAGCTCGCCCGCGACGCCGACATCGAGCTGCCGCACGTCGGCGTGCAGGCTTACAAGGTTTCCGTGCGGCACGGCGACGGCGGGATCACCCTCGCCGTCGACACCCACAACGACGGAACCGAGGACTTCAGCTATACCGACACCGACGCGGCCGCCGTCGAGCGTTTCGCCACCGGCGGCGTCGGCTTCCACACGGACGTCATCAATCAGTACCACCGGGTGCACTACGACAACCTCCGCGTGGACGTCCTCGAAAAGGCCGCCACGACGGTCCCCGGCGACTGCGACGGCGACAGCGATGTCGATCTCGACGATTTCGCCATCCTCAAGATCAACTTCGGACGCGCGGATGTGACCGTCGGCGCCGCCGAGGGCGACCTGGACGGCGACGGGGACGTGGACCTCGACGATTTCGCCATGCTCAAGCAGAACTTCGGCCGTTGAGACCACGCGCCGGCGGCGGCGGAAGGGCGGACGGGTTGCCCTTCCGCCGCCGCCTTTGCGATCCGCCCGGTCGCTTTGCTTCTCAAGAGGCTCGCGTGTCCGATCGATGATCAAGGGCAGGGCGGCGGGCATCCTGGCCCGCGCCATGGCCGACCTGGCCGCCCGGCAGGATGAGCCCTGACCGGCGGCCGCTCCATCGCGCGGGCGCGCGCACGGATTTTCCCTTGCCGCCCACTCGTCGATCCTTATACTCGACGGACTCGTTTCAGTGGAAACATCCAGCCGGCTGCACCCGTCGGACGGCCCGTGACGGGTCGCGACGGGCGCGGATCAAGGATGGGAGACAGCGATGGCAGCACAAACGCCGCAAGACCTTCGAAACATTATCCTGCTCGGCCACGGCGGCGCGGGCAAGACGACACTCGCCGAAGCCCTGCTGCACGCCGGCGGGGTGATCGGCAAGCCGGGCACGATCGATGACGGCACGACCGTCATGGATTTCGATCCCCTGGAGAAGGAGAACCAGTACTCCATCGATCCGGCGATGGCGGCGATCGAGCGCGCGGGCAAGGAGATCAACGTCCTGGACGCCCCGGGCTACCCGGACTTCATCGGCGGGGCGGTGGCGGCCATCGGCGGGGCGGACGTGGCGGTCTTCGTCATCAACGCCTCGGCGGGGATCGAGGTGAACACGCGGCGGCTGCTGAAGCTGGCCGAGTCGCTGAACATGCCCAAGGCCGTCGTCGTCAACAGGATCCAGGGCGAGAACATCCAGTTCGCGGACCTGATGACCGCCATCAGCGAGACCTTCGGCGGCGCCGCGCGGCCGATGAACCTGCCGGTCGACGGCGGCGGGTCGATCGTGGATTGCTTCGTCAACACCGAAGGGGACAGCCTGCTCGGCCCGGCCGCCGACGCGCAGAACGAGCTGATGGAATCGGTCATCGAGGCCGACGAAGCGCTGATGGAAGCCTACCTCGGCGGCGAGGAGGTGTCGACGGACCAGTTGGCCGCGGCCTTCAGCACCGCGATGGTCGCCGGCACCGTCATTCCGGTGCTGTTCACCGACGCCAAGGCCGAGGTGGGCACCGCCGAACTGCTCGATGCGGTGGCCCACTACTTCCCCAGCCCCGCCCAGGTCCCCGGTCGTCCCATCCGTGCCGGTGAGGCCGCCGACGCCCCGCGGGTGGAGGTGGCCTGTTCGCCGGAGAAGCCCTTCATCGGCCTGGCGTTCAAGGTGACCAGCGACCCGTTTGTCGGTAAGCTCAGTTGGATCCGCGTGATGCAGGGCACCGCGACGCCCGAGACCACCTACAGCATCGGCGACGCCCGCAAGTCGTCGAAGATGGGGCACCTGTTCAAGGTCCAGGGCAAGGAGTCCGTCGAGATCAAGCAGGCCGTCGCCGGCGACATCATCGCCCTGGCCAAGGTCGAGGAGATTACCGCCGGGTCGGTCCTCCACGGCGAGGGCAGGGAGATGTATGCCGATCCGGTGCCGGCGCCGACGCCGATGTACACGCTGGCGATCGCCCCGAAGAAACGCGGAGACGAGCAGAAGCTCGCCGAGGCCATGACCCGGATCTCCGACGAGGACCCGACCTTCATCACGACCCGCGACGCGCAGACCCAGGAGACCGTCATCAGCGGCATCGGCGACCTGCACATCCGGATCGTGCTGGCGAAGATGAAGACCCGCTTCAACATGGAAGTGGACACCCGCCCGCCGAAGATCCCCTACCGCGAGACGATCACCGCCAAGGCCGAAGGCCACCACCGCCACAAGAAGCAGCCCGGCGGCGCCGGGCAGTTCGGCGAGGTCTCCCTGCGGGTCGAGCCGCTCGAGCGCGGCGAGGGGTTCGTCTTCGAGGAAGATATCTTCGGCGGGTCGATCCCCCAGCAGTTCATCCCGGCCGTCGAGAAGGGCGTCCGCGACGTCCTGACCGAGGGCGCCGTGGCCGGCTACCCGCTCAGCGACGTGAAGGTGACCGTCTACGACGGCAAGCACCACCCGGTCGACTCGAAGGAAGTGGCCTTCCGCACGGCGGGCAAGTACGCCTTCATCGACGCGATCGAGAAGGCCAAGCCGGTTCTGCTGGAGCCGATCGTCGACATCGAGGTTACCGTGCCGTCGGAGCACATGGGCGACATCACCGGCGACCTGAACGGCCGGCGCGGGCGGATCATGGGCGTGGACGTGCTGCCCGGCGGCAAGATGCAGGTGATCAAGGCCCAGGCCCCGCTGTCGGAGGTCATGACCTACAACAGCACACTGCGGGCCATGACGGCCGGGCAGGGCTCCTACGACATGGAGTTCAGCCACTACGAGCCGGTGCCGGGCAACGTCCAGCAGCAGATCATCGACGCCGCCGCCAAGGCCAGGGAACAGTCGGCGTGAGTCGTGCGGCCTGCGACGACCGACGGCGAGTGAACGTCACGACAAGGCCCGGCTCCCCCAGGGGGGTCGGGCTTTGCTGATCCCGGCCATCCGGCGGCCAACCCCGCGGCAGGCGGCGACGTAGGAAGAAGGCCGACCGGGCGGATCGGACATGACGCCGGCGCCGATCCCGGCTACAATGCGTCCATGCGAGGGCCTGGAGAACCCCATGAGCCGCAAGAACCGCGACAAGACACCCCTTGACCTGACCGACGTCCTCGACCGGATGCTCGCCGGGTACCGCCGCGAGCCCCGGACCCAACGGCTCAACGGGACCAGCATGCCCTCCCTGGTCGCGATCGGAGAGGTCCAGCACCTGTGCTTCCAGATCCTCTTCCCGGGCTACTTCGGCGCCTCGCAGCTCAGCGCCGAGACCATCGGGTTCCATATCGGCGAACGGCTCCTCGCGCTGGATCGGGAGCTGACCGAGCAGATCTTCCGCTGCCTGTGCTACCAGCGGGGCGCCCATGCCGATCCCTGCCCCAAGCGGGGCCAGGCTTGCTACGACGAGGCCCGCGCCCTGGCACGGGCCTTCAGCGACCGGCTGCCCGAGATCCGCGATCTGCTGAACCTCGATGTGGAAGCCGCCTTCGACGGCGATCCGGCGGCCAAGAGCTTCGACGAGATCATCTTCTGCTACCCGGGCTTCAAGGCGGTGATGGTCTATCGCCTCGCCCATGCCCTGCACACCCTGGGCGTACCGCTGATGCCCCGGATCATGACCGAGCAGGCCCACAGCCTCACCGGGGTCGACATCCACCCCGGCGCCAAGATCGGCAAGCGGTTCTTCATTGATCACGGCACGGGCGTCGTGATCGGGGAGACCACCGAGATCGGCGACAACGTCAAGATCTACCAGGGTGTGACCTTGGGGGCCCTGAGCTTCCCCAAGGATTCCCGCGGGCGCGTCATCAAGGGGCGCAAGCGACACCCCACGATCGCCGACAACGTGACGATCTACGCCAACGCCACCATCCTCGGCGGCGAAACCGTCGTCGGCCGCGGCGCCGAGGTGGGGGGCAACACGTTCATCGTTGAGAGCGTGACGGCCGAGTCGCTGGTGCGGATGAAGCGGCCCGAGCTGCACACGCGGCCGAAACGGCCGGCCGGGCGGGCGTCGGCGCGGGAGTGAGCCGCCCGGCGATTCGTTCGGACCGCGGGCTTGCGGAAAAGCCCGCCCGACCCTACAGTACATGACTTGCGATGCCGGCGGCCGGTTGCCGTCCGCCGAAGAAGCGAGGTTGGCCCATGATGGACAATTACGACGCGTTCTGTGATGACTTCTTCGTGAACCTGGACCTGCAGACCTCCCTGCCGCTGCCGACGGCCCGCGAGACGATTCTGCAGTTCTGCGAGATCTGCCAGAAGCAGTTCCCCGACATGCGGGCGTTCTACCGCCGCGAAAGCGGGGAATTCGTGCTGGAGGGCGATCGCGAGCGCGGGTCGTACCGCTGGCTGGAGTTGGAGGCGCGGCGTCTTTCGTCGGGCTATTTCAATCCGCCCTCGATCGCCGAGGCGCTCGCCCAGCATCGCTGGCTGCTGGATCGGTGCACGTATTTCCTGGGCATCTCGCACCTGGACGTCGAGTGCCTGGACGTGGTGTTCGGGTTCAACCTGGACTACCAGGGCAATCGCGACGCGATCGTCGCGCAGGCCCTGCTGGCCGGCTCGCCCCTGGCCAGCCTGGTCGAGGAAGAAGGCTATACCCCCCTCGGCGCCGAGCCGAGCTGTATCGTCGCCCTGGACGCGGAGTGTTACACGCAGGCGCGGCTGACCGTGGAGACCCGCTCCAGCAGCTACCAGGTTCGCACCGGTGTCTACGATGACGAGCCCATCAGCGTGTATCTCACCATCCGCGGGTACCCGGCGCCGACGCGAAACTTCGAGATGCAGGCCGCCTTCGACACCCAGGCCGAGCAGGCACGCGACCTCAGCGATCGAATCATCATCCCCAAGATCGTCCAGCCCATCGCCACGGCCATCGCCACGGGACGATAACCTTCGGCATTTGCCGACGGAATCCGCGCGTCGGACTTCAAGGCACTGCCTCGGAAATCCGAAATCCGGTTCTCCTCCCGTTTTCGTGGTTGCTTTGTCGCCGCAAACAGAACGGCCAAGAGAGCCACAAAGGCCACAAAGAACGCAAAGGAACCCACGGCAACGG
>CAZHRW010000234.1:0-2887 GCA_964535025.1 uncultured Planctomycetales bacterium | reverse complement strand
CGCTGGTGGCGGAGGATTTCGAGCTCGGTGCGGGTGGCGTCCCAGTGGTCCCGGTGGGCCTGGGCGCGAATCTCCGGGTGCTCGCGCGTGAGGTCGTCGATCCGGGCCCGGGCCTCGATCTGGCCGGTCACCTGCTCGACGGCCCGGGACACGGCCTGGTTGACCAGCTCCTGCACGTCGGGGCCGTGCGTCGCGCCCGCCGCGTGGACCTCGCCCGGCGGCGGCGTCGCGGCGGGCTGGGGCGTGGGCAGCGGGGGCGGCGCGGCCGGCGGATCGGCCGGCGGCGCGGCGGCCTTGACCTCGGCATTGTAGGTGGCCTCCAGCGTGGACCGCTGCTTGTCGGTGAGCGTGTCGGCGGCAAAGCCGTTGGCCTGGAGCCATTGCTCGAACGTCATGGTGTCGATCTCCTGTTGGGTAGCGGCGACGCGGACCGACGTACGCGCGTCGGCTCCGATCGGGGTGAAGCTGACTTCGCGCAAGGTGCCCTTGCGCAGGACGTAGAGGGGGCCCCTGAAGGACCGCCCGTTGACGATCACGGTCTCGCCGGCCAGGACGCGCTCCATCTCGCCGGCGGCCCCGATCGAGAGTTTCCACGGAAACCCCTTGCGGGCCGAGGCGATCACCTCGCGCGCGGCCATGCCGCCGCCCGAAACGGTCCCGGTAACGCGGATGTCCTTGGCCGAGACCTCCGCCCGATGGTGGCCGACGATCCGGCCGCGGTCGTGCTCCAGCAGCGCGGGCATGTCGCCGGCCGCCTTGAGCCCGCCCAGGTCGACGACCACCGGTAGGTAGTAGCCGTTGAGTTGCATCGCGCCGCCCGTATAGGCCACGCCGCTGAACGTGGCGGCCTTTTCCGAACCGTCGCCGGCCGCGGCGTCGATCTGGAAGTCGATCCGCTCGGCCCCTTCGAGCCACAAGAGCGGCTCCGTCTCGGGGGCGTCGGCGCGGATCCAGCGGATCACGTTATCGAGCCATTGCGGCTTCGGCATCGGTGGGCCTCGGGGTTGGCTTTTGCTTGTTCGGTTGGGCTTGCGGCGGGGCGTTGCGGCGGGCCTGGCCGCCGGCGCCCAGCGACGTGCTGGTGCCCAGGAGCTGGTCGGCCCGGCGCGACAGGTACTCGTCGAACGGCACGCCCAACAGGTCGGCCTCGCGCCGCATCTCGGTCCGCGCGTCGAGCGACTGCCGGGCGTAGACCAGCGGCAAGGTGGTCTGACCCGATTGGAGCTTCGTGGCCTGGGCGCCGGCCGCCTTCTGCTCGTCGATGTCTTCCAAGGGGTCGTACTGCCAGGACACGTCCCACAGCTCCAGGGGGGGCGTGCCGTCGGGGATGTAGCCGGGCACCAGCCGGGCCTCGGCGTACCAGGCGGCCAGCAGCGGATCGAGCACAAAGTCGTCGAGGTCCGGCCGGACGCTCTTTGTGATCAGCCGGGCGTAGGTGATCCGATTGAGTTTCCCGGAGGCGAAGTTCTCGCCTGAGGCATCGTGCGCGCCGACGTTGTACGGCATCAAGAGCACGCTCATCGCCTCGTTGAGGATCTCGCGCTTGAACTCGCCGTAGGTCGTGGTGGGCTGCTTCGGGTCGACCTGGCCCAACTGAAAGCCCTCGGGCAGGACGGTGACCATGCGCTGGGCCAACTCGAACACGTCCATGGCCTCGGGCGTGACGCCGCTGGTGGTGTCGCCCTGGGGCCCGAAGCCGGTCTCGTCGGGCGGCTGGTTGGTCTGGATGACCATCGCGTGGTCGGCCGCCGTCTCGGCCGCGGCCAGGACCGCCAGCGTGTAGCGGCGGAGTTGCGAGAAGAGCGGCAACGCGGGGGTCAACAGCGGCAGACCGCGGTGTTGCTCGGCCCTCTTCGTGCGGAATAGGTGAATCACCCGGTCCGAGGAAAACACGTCGGGGGTGAGCGTGACGGAGGGCCAGTAGGAGCCGCCCGGGTGGTCGGGCAGGATGTCGTATTCGAGCGGTTCGCCGTCGCCGTCGAAGCGGATGCCGTCGATGGCGTCGCGGCCCGATTGCAGCCATGGCGTCGTGCAGCGGTCGCACTCGAAGGTTCTGAGGAAGAGCTTGACCGGATTGGTGAGCGGCTGCCGCGTGGTCAACAGGCCCATGCCCTCGCCATCGGTGACCAGGGCCCGGACCAGCTCGTGCAGCTTGCGGCGGAGCCGGGCGGCCTTGGCCCAGCGCAGAAACTTCCGCTCGATCGAGTCGTTGATCTCGTAGTCGCCGGGCACGGCGTGGATCTGCGGCCGGGGGCCGCTTCCCACCACGTCGGCGGCGAACGTCTCGACGATGCTCTCGGCGTAGCAGTTGTTGGCCACCTCGTACCGGGTCCGTGCGCGGAGCGTCTGCCGGACCGCGAGCGAGTTGGCCGAGTCGGGCGAGAGGTGGTCGGCCTCGCCCCAGTGCTTCGTGTTCTCGGTGGTCGTCTGGGCGGCGTCGTAGCGCGCGAGCAATTCGGCCCAGCGGCTGCGCCGCGGGCGGGTGACGGGACGGCCGAACTGGTCGAGGATTGCCAAGAGGAGGTAGGCGTTAGGAGGTAGGGGGTAGGGGGTAGGGGGTAGATGTTAGCTACACGCTATTAGCTATCCCCAGCCCACTTCTCAGCCGAGCGCGCTGGGCGGCTGGAGCTTGCCCAACCGGATGGGCAGGCCGCCGCCCGATTGGGAGGTTCGGCCGCGGAGGTACTTGTCCGCGGCGATCAGGTCCGGGACCTTGGTGAACGTGACCGAGCCCTCCTCGTCGGAGGCGGCGTCGATCCCGTCCTCGGCCCGGTTCTGGAGCGCGTCGCGGCGTTCGTCGGATTCGTCGCTCATACCTTCATGGCTGTGCGCGGTCGTTCTTCGCAGTCTGCCGTGAACGAAACGATCCTAGCACGGCGCATGAAAA
>CAZHRW010000233.1:0-15754 GCA_964535025.1 uncultured Planctomycetales bacterium | reverse complement strand
AGCGGGCGATCGGATTCGAACCGACGACGTCCAGCTTGGGAAGCTGGCATTCTACCACTGAATTACGCCCGCGGGTGCGACCCTGGACGGGCCGGGGTCGGCGATGAAATGCTACACGATGGGCGGGGATTGTCCAGCGTTTTTTTCGGCGGAGGCCGCGGCCGGAGGCCGTTTGGCCGCGTTGGGGGCAAGCCTTTATTCTCGAACAGGTTAGAACGCCGATGGGCTTTCGTCCGTGTCGGTTGGCGGTCGGCGGGCAAATTGGCCGAATCGCCGGGAGTGTTTGCTGTACAGGCCGCGGGGGGCGTGCTACAATGCCAATTTATAGATTAGCCGAGGGGATGGAACCCCTATATGGTGGGGGTACCCCCCTTTCAGGCTCCAGGCAGGAGACAGGACGACTGTGGCCGACGACGATTACACCCCCGACAACGACGAAACGATCGAGCCGGACGAGACCGAGGAGGCGGGCAACGAGCTCGGGCCGTCGGACGAACCGTTGATGTTCGAGGATGAGCGGATCGACGAGCTCCTCATCGAAGAGGAGATGAAGGATGCGTACCTCACCTACGCCATGAGCACGATCGTCGACCGCGCGCTGCCGGATGTGCGGGACGGGCTGAAGCCCTCGCAGCGTCGGATCCTCGTGGCGATGAACGACCTGAACCTCGGCCCGCGGTCGCGGCACCGCAAGTGCGCCAAGATCGCCGGCGATACGAGCGGCAACTACCACCCGCACGGCGAGTCGGTGGTCTACCCGACGCTGGTCCGCCTCGGCCAGCCGTGGTCGATGCGTCACATGCTCATCGATCCGCAGGGCAACTTCGGCAGCATCGACGGCGACCCCCCCGCCGCCATGCGGTACACCGAGGCCCGCATGACCGCCGCGGCGGTCGACATGCTCGAGGACATCAAGCTCGACACCGTCGACATGCGGCCGAACTACGACGACACCCGCACCGAGCCGCTCGTGCTGCCGGCGAAGTTCCCCAACCTGCTGGTCAACGGCGCCCAGGGCATCGCCGTGGGCATGGCCACCAGCATTCCCCCGCACAACCTCGGCGAGGTCTGCGACGCCCTGATCGCCCTGATGGCCAATGGGGACATCTCGATCGGCGACCTGCTGAAGATCATCACGGGCCCGGACTTCCCCACCGGCGGGACGATCTGCGGCCTCGAGGGCATCCGCAAGGCCTACACCAGCGGCCGCGGGAAGATCACCGTCCGCGGGCGCTGCCACACCGAGCAGGTCCGCGGCGGCCGCACGCGAATCGTCATCACCGAGATCCCCTACCAGGTCGTCCGCTCGTCGCTGATCGAGCGGATCGCCGCGATGGTCAAGGACGGCAAGATCCCCGACATCGCCGACGTCCAGGACCACAGCGACCGCACCGGCATGCGGATCGTCGTCGACCTCAAGAAGGGCGCCGAGCCCGAGGTCGTCGTCAACCAGCTCTACCGCTACACGCCCCTGCAGACCACCTTCAGCATCATCAACATCGCCCTGGTCCACGGCGCGCCGCGCACGCTGAGCATCAAGCAGATGCTCGCGGCGTTCCTCGACCACCGCAAGGAGGTCATCCGCCGGCGGACGCTGTTCCTGCTGCGGCGGGCCCGCCAGCGGGCGCACCTGCTGGAGGGGCTCCTCTACGCCGTCTGCGACATCGACGAGGTCATCAAGCTCATCCGGGCCAGCAAAACCCGCGAGGAGGCCATCGCCAGGCTCCAGGAGCGCGCCTTCCGCGTCGCGGCGTCGCACCCCTACGCCAGGCGGCTGCCGGCGGCCATCCGCAAGCGGCTGTCGGCCGGGGACGTGACGCTCACGCAGGTCCAGGCCGAGGCGATCGGACGGCTGCAGCTGATCCAGCTGGTCGGCCTGGAGATCGACAAGCTCACCAGCGATTACGCCGAGGTGTGCGAGGAGATCGCCGGCTACGAGGCCATCCTGGCCGACGAGAACCTCGTGCTCGACATCATCCGCGAGGACCTCCACGAGATCAAGGACAAGTACGCCGACCCCCGCCGCACCGACATCGCCGGCGGCGTCGGCGAGTTCAACATCGAGGACCTGATCGCCGAGGAGGACGTCGTCGTCACCGTCACGCACGAGGGCTACATCAAGCGGATCCCGCTGAGCACCTACCGCCGCCAGGGCCGCGGGGGCATCGGGATCATCGGCTCCAACGCCAAGGAAGGCGACTTCATCGAGCGGCTGTTCATCGGCTCGACGCACGACTACATGCTCATCCTGACGTCCAGGGGACGGCTGCACTGGCTGAAGGTGTACGACGTCCCCGCTATGCCGCGCACCGCCCGGGGGCGGGCGATCGTCAACCTGCTGCAGTTCGACAAGGACGAAACCCTCCAGGCCGTCATCGCCGTCCGCCACTTCGACGAGCGGTTCCTCACCACCGTCACCCGCCGGGGCTACATGAAGAAGACCCCGCTGGAGGCCTACAGCCGCCCCCGCAAGGCCGGCATCCAGGCGACCGGCCTGCAGGACGGCGACGCGGTCATCGACGCGGCCATCACCACCGGGACCGACGAGATCGTCCTGGCCACCCGCAAGGGCAAGGCGATCCGCTTCAAGGAAGCCGACGTCCGGCCGATGGGCCGCACCGCCGCCGGGGTGATCGCCATCAAACTGGCCGACAGCGACGAGGTCGTCGACATGGCCATCGTCGACCCCACCGCGTCGCTGCTGACCGTCTGCGAACATGGGTACGGCAAACGGACGCCGGCCGACGAATACCGCCTGCAGCGCCGCGGCGGCCAGGGCATCATCAACATCCGCACCACGAAGCGCAACGGCGACGTCGTGTCGATGAAGGCCGTCCGCGACAACGACGAGCTGATGCTCATCACCGTCAACGGCCAGATCATGCGGACGGCCGTCAGCCAACTCCGCCAGATCGGCCGCGCGACCCAGGGCGTGCGGATCATCAGCCTCCGCGCCGATGACACCCTCGTCGCCGTCGCCCGCGTCATGGCCGGCGAAGGCAGCCAGGGCGAACTCGACCTGCAGACCGACGACGATCCGGCCTAGACCCACCCGCCCAAGGCGCGCAGGGCGTGGGCGCCCCCCCGCTCGGCGCGCCGATCGGCGGCCCGCGGCCCGGACGACCGGGCGCTGCCAGGCACCCTATGCCCACGGTCGCCGCCCGCCGCCGGGGCATCCGGGGGCCGCGGTGCTTTGCCCGGGCGGCCGGTCCCGTCCCCTGTTTTGCTTACGCTTATTCCTTCCCATGCTTGGACTTACGCGCCTTTTTCCTATTACGGGACAGTATACGCCTCGGCGCGGCCGGTTTGCCCGCCGTCGCCGCGGCATAAAACCCGAATTCTCCGAATTCTCCGACCCCCTTGCAACCCGATGTGTTGCTTTGGGGCAACATCCTTCCCGCCAAAGCAGCGTTTCGACGGCCGCGGACTTGCCTATCTCCCCCAGCTTACCCCAATTATCCCGTCACTATTTCGCACATGCGAATTTTGGCCTATACTGTCCCCCCATAGATGCTCGCGCGCGGCATCCGGCATAAAACCCGAATTCTCCGATATTTTACCCAGTTTACCAAAACGGCATGCCGGCGGGGGAAGGTCCGGCCGCACGAGGACGCTATTCAGTTTGTGCGCTTGATACTTCACTTTGTTTGGCCCGCGGCCCATTTTATTGAGGTAGCATTGCGTTTTCTGGGGCTTTGGCGCTATTTTATTGATCGAAGGCATCATTTTCTTCATTTTGCGTCCCGAGCACCCGGGTTTGGGGTGTTTTTGCTATAATCGCACGAGCGGAGCCGTCCCGGCATCCACGCCAGGTGGCGGCGGCCGGGGCGGCGGCGGCGTGGATGGACACGATGGACGCGATGGACTCGATGGACACGATGGACTCGATGGACTCGATGGACTAGATGAACCCAATGGACTCGATGGACCCCATGGACCGAATGGACACGATGGACTCGATGGACGGAATGAACCTGGTGGCCTGGATGGACCGGAGGGGTCCGACGGGCGAGCGGACCTGGTGGACTGCGTGGGCTGATGGACCACGTGAACCCGAAAGGATCGCCGCGTGTGGGAAGGGCGACGCGGCGGGCTGGGGGAGACGTCGGCGTCAGCTTCCGGCGACGGTCGGGCGACTTCCTGCTAAACTCCCAACGGTCTTTCGCCCGATAAGTCCTATGGGCGTCCTGGGAGTACCCCGATGAGCACAGTGACTTCGGCATTCGCGGCGATCTGGCTTTCGGTCCTTCCCTGCACCGTTGCGCATGCATCGCCGGCCATGAGGCTGTTCGACTACGGCATCGCCTCGCGCGGCAGGATCATCATGACCGGCAACGCCCGCGTCCTCGGCGTCAACGACCCCCACGAGGCGGACATCCTGTCGGCCACCTACAGCACCCCGGAAGCCGTCCGGCTCACGGGCAACCCGACGATCGACGGCGATGTCTCGACGTGCAGTCCCTTCAGCTACGTGTCCATCACCGGAAACCCCGACATCGGCGGCCACACCGACTGGGATGTGATCCAGGACCATATCCATACGGGCATCGGCGACGTGGCGTTCCCGGAGATCGATCCCACGGTCTTCGAGCCGTTCGCGACGAACCTCGTCGACAGCTCCACCAACACCAACGGCAACCGGACGTTTGAGAACATCCGCATCGCCGCCGGCACCAACCCGACGTTCTCGGGCAATACCACCATCCGCGGCGTGGTGTTCATCGAAGCACCCAACGAGGTCCGCTTCACAGGCAACCTGGATTTCACCGGCGTGATCGTCACCGAAGATGCCGGCGAAGACGCCTACGACGACAACACCATCCGCTTCACGGGCAACATGACGTCGGCCGGCGTCGAGGACCTGCCCGACACACCGCAGTTCGCCGACCTGCGCGAGATGCCCGGCTCGATGCTCCTGGCGCCGGGGTTCGGCGTGCACTTCACCGGCAACTTCGGCACCGTCAACGGCGCCCTGGCCGCCGACCAGTTCATGATGACCGGCAACTCGGGTGGGATCGTTCGCGGCCCAATTATCTGTTACAGCGATTCAGACTTCACACTGACCGGCAACGCGCATTTTTCCATCGACCGCAGCCACTACGAAAGCGAGCCCCCGGGGTTCGCCCAGAGCAGCACGATGGCGCCCGCGCCGGACACCTATCGGGAGTTGTGAGTATGCCCTCTTCCCGCACACACGCGACGTATCGGCATCGGGGCAGCACGCTGCTGCTGACGATGATCTTCCTGGCCCTGTTCACGACGCTGGCCCTGTCGTTCACCGCCGCCACCGACATGAACCTCCGCCAGGCCAACAGCTACCGGGCCGCCGCCGACGCCCAACTGGCCGCCGAGAGTGGCGCCGAGTTCATGCTGGTGACCTGCAACGCCTTGGTGATACCCGCCGAGGAAGCGGAGGCCGACCTGATGGCCGCCGTCTACCAGTACCTGGCGGCTGAACTGAACGGCACGGCCACGCTGGACGGCGACGTCGTGACCTACGACGGGCTGACCATCTACGTCCCTACCGTCACCCTCGGCCCCGCCAACCAGACGTTTCGGGCCGAGATCGACGCCGATGCGCTCGGTCAACTCCGTCTGACGGTGTACGGCACGGCCCGCAACGCTCAGCGCGCCGTGCGGATGCTGCTCGATGGGGCTTACACCACCTCCCCGGTGTTCGATTTCGGCATAGCGTCCAAGGGCCGCATCATGATCGGCGGTTCGGGGGGCGTCTTCGGCGTCAACCATCCCAGCGAGGCCGCGATCCTGTCGGCGACGTACAGCACCCCCGAGGCCATCTACCTTGAAGGTCAATGCACCATTGACGGCGACCTCTATACCTCCAACCCAGACAGCTACGTCACCGTCGAGGGCAACCCCAGCATCGGCGGAACGGCTGACAAGACACAGATGGGCGATCACATCCACGTCGGCATGGGCGACCCGGTCTTTCCGGAGATGGACACCTCCGCCTATGACGCCCTGGCGACCAACAGCCTTTCCAGCGCGACCACCACGGTCGACGGCAACCTGCTGCTCGAAAACGTTCGCATCCCCGCCGGCACCAACCCGACGTTCAGCGGCGACGTGAAGATCCAGGGCGTGCTGTACATCGAGCAGCCCAACAGCGTCTCCTTCGAGGGCAATGCCGAGATCACCGGCACCATCGCCACCGAAGATCCCGGCGACTGGGCCTTCGACACGAACAGTATCGCCTTCAGCGGCAACGTGACCAGTTACGGCGTCGAAATGCTGCCCGAGGAACCCCAATTCGAGACGCTTCGCACCATGAAGGGATCCATGATGGTCGCGCCGGGGTTCTCCGTGGATATGAGCGGAAACTACAGCTCGATCGCAGGCGCTATCGGCTGCGAGAAGTTCACCCTGGAAGGCAACGCCGGCGGGAAGATCGAAGGCCTTGTCATCTGCTACGGGGACACCGAATTGGGCGTTTCCGGCAGCGGCTATCTCGAAATCGACCGCAGCACTTATGGCGGCACCCCGGCGGGTTTCAAGCTGCCTTACAAGCTCGTGGCCGTGCAGGACACGTACGTGGAGCCCAAATAACAGGTGCGAACATGAGAGCATCCCCGAGCCATCCCCACCCCCGACGCACCGCCCCCGGCCTGGGCATGGTCGAGGTGCTGCTGTCGCTGAGCATCATGGCCCTGCTGCTGACCAGTGTCGCCGCGGCGTTCCACGCGTCGCTGCACAACGTCAGCGAAAACCAGAAGATCGCCTCGGTGACCCACAACACCCGGATCGTCCTGAACCGCATGATGGCCGAGATCCGCCAGGCCGACGCCGTGCAATGCTACCCGCACAAGGTCAGCATTATCCCCCCGGCCGGCGACGTCCAACTCATCGAGTACCAGTTGGACGGCGACTATGACAGGCTCTGGTATCGCCAGACGATCGACGGCGTCACCAGTTCCCACCTCATCCTCGCGCCCGACGACGGCGTGACGATCCACACCTTCGACATCTTTTACGAGACGGCCACGGGCACCGACGCCGACGGGAACCCGATCAGCTACACCCGTCGGGTAACGGCCGAACTGGATGTGTCGGTCGGCGAGAACCGCTTCGCCGTGACCGCCAGCACCAATCCCCGACGGAACCTCACTTGGTAGGCGAGATCCGCCCCCCCATCCGTTCCAGCAGGTCGGCCGGGATCGCCCGGACCCGTCCATCGGCGTCCACGCAGGCCAGCGTCGTGGCCGCCTCGGCGACGCGACGGCCGGCGGCGCGCTCGGTGATCGCGTAGGTGTGGTCGATCCGGGCGGTACTGATCCGTTCGAGGCGAGTGGTGACCGCCAGGACGTCGTCGTACCGCGCCGGCGCTCGGAAACGCACCTCCAGCCGCGTCACAACGAAGAAGACCCCCGCTGCCTCCAGATCGCGATAGCTGACCCCTGCTTGTCTGAGCAGTTCCGTACGTCCCATCTCCAGCAGCACCGCATAGCGGCTGTGATGGAGGACGCCCATCGGGTCGGTTTCGGCGTAACGAACGCGAACGTCAATGGTACAGGCCCGGTCGGCCATCGTGCGCCCCGCGATAAAGGGTTCAACGCATCTGACACTTCCGGCAGTCTAACGCGCCGGTCGCAGGGGTCAACGGGAGGCCGGAGACTTGGGCCTGTGACTTGAGATACCGCAACGGCGTAGGGCGAACGGAAGCGGCTTCCACGCCTCATGTCTCGAGCCCTGATTGGCCGAAAATAAAGTTGCAACGGCATGGATTTCCTCTATACTCGGCCGTCCCTATGGACGGGGCGTGTGGCCCCCGGTATGTCTGCAAGAAAGGACCAGTGCCCGAGCATGATCAAGGTAAAGTCACGTGGCGGCGAGTCGGTGGAGCAGATGCTTCGCCGGTTCAAAAAGATGTGTGAGAAGGAAGGTCTGACGAAGGACATCAAGCGAAACAGTTACTACGAAAAGCCTTCCGAACGACGACGCCGTCGCGCCCGCAAGAGCGCCAAACGAATCATGCAGGAAACCCGGTAATGCGGACGCCGGAGGCCGCCGGACAACCGGCGGCGTCCGACCGGGCTGAAGGGTAGGTCGCCGTCGCGGGTGGGCCCGGACGTCCCCCGCCGGCCGGCCGCACAGACAACCGTTGACGGTCCGTGCGTTTGGCGCCGTTTCCGCCGACGTCGCGAAGTGATATCTCTCCAGTCACCCCCCGGGGCAAGTTGGAGGCCACCGGGACTTCCAGCATGGAAAAGGAGCATAGCCGTGAAGTCACCCACACCCTGTTCGCGCTGGACCACTCGGGCAGCGCTGGCCGCCGTGCTGGCGCTCGTCGTGCTGACCGCCGTGGCATCGACCGCCCTCGCCCAGCAGCCGTCCGACACGGAAGCCCCGGCGGCCGACGCCGTGCCGACCATCACCTCCGCGCCGGCCGACACCCAGCCGACCACCGCGCCGGGCCACCACGAGGCCGGGGTATCCATCCCCTGGTTGTGGTGGATCGCCCCCATCGGATCGGTGGTGGCCCTGCTGTTCGCGTGGATCTTCTTCAAGCAGGTCAAGGCCGCCAATCCGGGCGATGAGCGGATGCAGGAGATCGCCGGCCACGTGACCGAGGGCGCGTACGCGTACCTCCGGCGCCAATACAAGGTAGTGGCGATCTTCTTTCTGGTCGTCTGCATCGCCCTGTTCATCATGGGCCAGGTCGGCGCCCAGCACTGGCTGGTGTTCTTCGCCTTCCTGACCGGCGGATTCTTCAGCGGCCTGTGCGGCTTCCTGGGGATGAAGACGGCGACGATGGCGTCCAACCGCACCACCCAAGGCGCCAAGGAAGGGCTCAATCGCGGCCTGGTCGTGGCGTTCCGCGCCGGCGCGGTCATGGGCCTGGTCGTCGTCGGGTTCGGCCTGCTGGACATCACCGGCTGGTTCCTGATCCTCACGCAGGTCATGCCGCGATTCTGGCCCGGGTTCCACATGTCGCTGGTCGAGGTCACCGTGGTCATGCTGACGTTCGGCATGGGTGCGTCCTCGCAGGCCCTGTTCGCTCGCGTGGGCGGCGGCATCTTCACCAAGGCCGCCGACGTCGGGGCCGATCTGGTCGGCAAGGTCGAAGCCGGCATCCCCGAGGACGACCCGCGCAACCCCGCCACCATCGCCGACAACGTCGGCGACAACGTCGGCGACGTCGCCGGCATGGGCGCCGACCTCTACGAGAGCTATTGCGGCTCGATCCTGGCCACCGCGGCCCTGGGCGTCGCCGCCGTCGCCAGCGTCGGCGGCTCGCTGCACGACCAGGTCGCCATGCTCGCCGCGCCGATGGTCCTGGCGGGGATCGGCATTCTCCTGAGCATCATCGGCATCTACATGGTCCGCACCCGCGAGGGCGCCTCCATGCAGAAGCTCATGGGCGCCCTGGGCCTGGGCGTGAACGCCGCCAGCGTGATGATCCTCATCGCCGCCGCCGGCGTGTGTTACGTGCTGTTCTCCCCCATCGAGGCGAACTTCGCGGGGATGCACTGGTGGGGCCTCTGGCTGTCGATCCTCTCGGGCCTGGTCGCCGGACTGATCATCGGCAAGAGCACCGAGTACTACACCAGCTACGACTACAAGCCCACCAAGGGCGTCGCCGAGCAGGCCTCCACCGGCCCGGCGACGGTCATCATCGCCGGCATCGCCGAAGGCATGAAGAGCACGTGGGCCCCCCTGGCGACCATCATGGTCGCCATCATGGCCGCTTACGGCTTCGCCGGCGGGTTCGAGAACATGATCCTCGGCCTCTACGGCGTGGGCATCGCCGCCGTCGGCATGCTCGCGACGCTGGGGATCACCCTGGCCACCGACGCGTACGGCCCCATCGCCGACAACGCCGGCGGCAACGCCGAAATGACCGGCCAGCCCCCGGAGGTCCGCGAGCGCACCGACAAGCTCGACTCCCTGGGCAACACCACCGCCGCCACCGGCAAGGGCTTCGCCATCGGCTCGGCGGCCCTGACGGCCCTGGCACTGATGGCGGCCTACGTCGAGGAAGTCCGCATCGGCCAGACTCGCGAGGCCGCGTCCATGCCCGGACACCACGCGACGATGGTCGAGGAACACGGGTTTGACGCGCTGGACGCCACCGGGGCCAAGGTCACCCTCAGCGAGCTCCGCTCCCCGCCCGGCGAAGGGGCGCCGGTGACCATCACCGTGTACCCCACCGTCAACAACAAGGGCGTGTTCGCCTACACCGAGCGGACCGACCAACCCCCCGCACGATCCGGCGGCATGTTCCTCAACCGCAACCTCGTCCTGGACGAGCACGAGTGGATTCGCAAGCGAGCCGACGACGGCACGCCCCGCGGCATCGAGATGGTCCGCGGGGAAGACGGGATCTACCGAGCGACCGTCACCGTGTATGACAAGTACACCGAGTACGGCCACCCCGACACGGACTACGAGCGGGACATCGAGTTGCTGTTCGTTCCCTCGCTCACCGCGTCGCTGCAGAACTACATGACGTTCTACGATGTGACGCTGATGAACCCGAAGGTGCTGTGCGGCATCTTCGCGGGAGTGCTGCTGGTCTTCCTCTTCTCGGCGATGACCATGAAGGCCGTCGGCCGTGCGGCCGGCGCCATGGTCAACGAGGTCCGCCGGCAGTTCAAGGAGATCCCCGGGATCATGGAAGGCACGGGCAAGCCGGACTACGCCCGCTGCGTGGCCATCTCGACCGCCGGGGCCCAGAAGGAGATGATCGTTCCGTCCCTGCTGGCGCTGATCGTGCCGATCGCCGTCGGCCTGCTGCTGGACGTTGCCGGCGTGATGGGCCTGCTGGCCGGCGGGCTGGGTGCCGGGTTCGCCATGGCGATCTTCATGGCCAATGCCGGCGGCGCCTGGGACAACGCCAAGAAGTACATCGAAACCGGCGCCATGGGCGGCAAGGGCAGCGACGACCACAAGGCGACCGTCGTGGGCGACACCGTGGGCGATCCGTTCAAGGACACCAGCGGCCCCAGCTTGAACATCCTCATCAAGCTGATCAGCATGGTCTCGGTCGTGTTCGCCGGTATGGTGGTGAAATACGCCCCGATGATCGGCGATTGGCTGGGTATTTCGAACCTGTAGCCGCCCGCCACGGACGGATCGATCCGCAGCCGGCAGTCGGCCTACGACCCCGCCCGGGCGCGAAAGCGACGGGCGCGGGAGGCTGGTTGCCGGCTGCGTTCTATACTAAACTGGATGAAGCGATGGGACCGAACCCCGACAACGCGACCGACCGCCCCGCCCCCGACCGCGACGACGCCGAGGCGCTGGCGGTGCGGCTGGCGCGGCTCATGGCCGATCGCCACTGCCGCGACGTGGTGGTGCTCGACCTGCGGGGGCACAGCCCGGTCACCGACTATTACGTCATCGCCACCGGCACCTCCGACCGCCAGATGAGGGCCGTCGCCGACGAAATCGCCCGCGAGGGCGCCAAGGTGGGCTCGAAGGTCTGGCACGTCGCCGGGCTGGAGTCGGCCACGTGGGTCCTGCTGGACTTCGTCGACGTCGTGGCCCACCTGTTCGCCGAGAGCGTCCGCCACCACTACGACCTGGAACTGCTGTGGGGCGACACGCCCCGCGTCCCATGGCACCGCCCCGCCGGCGCCGAACAGCGCTGAGCGCTATGGGACCCTATGGCTATACGAACCCAACTCGAATCGCGTCTTTCGCAAGCCCTGTCCGCCGTGGTCGGCGAGGCGGTGCCGGCGATCGTGCAGCCGTCGGCGAACCCGGCGTTCGGCGACTACCAGGCCAACGGCGTGATGGCGGCGGCCAAGCGCGCCCGGCGGAATCCGCGGGAGTTGGCGGCGCAAGTGCTCGAGACGCTGGACCTGTCGGACCTGGCCGCGTCGATGGAGGTGGCCGGGCCCGGGTTCATCAACATCACGCTCCGCCCCGCCGTGCTGGCCGACGCCGTCGCCCGCGCCGACGACGACCCCCGCCTGAACGTGCCCGCGCTGGGGGCCGGGCAGACCGTCGTGGTGGACTACTCCAGCCCCAACCTGGCCAAGGAGATGCACGTCGGCCACCTGCCCAGCACGATCATCGGCGATTGCCTGGCCCGCGTGCTGGCGTTCCTCGGCTGCGACGTCATCCGCCAGAACCACGTCGGTGATTGGGGCACCCAGTTCGGGATGCTCATCGCATATTTCGAACAGCAGCGGGAAGAAGGCATCGCGGACCTGTCCATCGCCGACATGGAGGCGTTCTACCGCCGGGCCAAGGAGCGTTTCGATACCGACGCGGCCTTCGCCGAACGGGCCCGCCGGGCCGTCGTCAAGCTCCAGGGCGGGGACCCGCGGGTCAACGCCGACTGGCGGGAGATCATCAAGCAGTCGCTCGCGCACTGTCGCGAGGTCTACGACCTGCTGGGCGTCTCGCTGACCGATGCGGACGTCCGCGGCGAGAGCGCCTACAACGACGATCTCCCGGCCGTCGTGGCCGATCTGGACGCCGCCGGCCTGCTGACCGAATCCGAGGGCGCCAAGTGCGTCTTCCTCGACGACGACGCCTTCCGGGGCCCGGAGGGCGAGCCGGTGCCGGTGATCGTCCGGAAATCCGACGGCGGCTACCTCTACGCCACCACCGACCTGGCGGCGCTGCGCTACCGCTGCCGCACGCTGGGCGCGACGCGGATCCTCTACCTCACCGACGCACGGCAGGCGTTTCACTTCGCGCAGGTCTTCGCCGTCGCGCGGGCCGCGGGATTCGTCGGCGAGGGCGTCTCGCTCGAACATGTGCCCTTCGGCGTCATCCTGCGCTCCGACGGACGGCCCTTCAAGACCCGCGAGGGCGAAACGGTCAAGCTGGCCGATCTGCTCCACGAGGCCGTGGACCGCGCCGCCGCCGTCGTCGCCGAGAAAAACCCCGACCTGCCGGCGGATCAGGCGGCCCGCGTCGCCCGCGCCGTCGGCATCGGCGCCGTCAAGTACGCCGCCCTGTCGATGGACCGCAACAGCGACTACAAGTTTTCCTGGGAGCGCATGCTTTCCTTCCAGGGCAACACCGCCCCCTACCTGCAGTACGCCTACGCCCGCGTGCAGAGCATCTTCCGCAAGGGCGCCGCAACCCTTGGCGACCTGGCCCGCCGGCCGGTCATCATCGGTGAGACGGCCGAGAAGGACCTGGCCAAGCGACTGTGCCGCTTCGAGGAAGTCCTTGCCGCCGTCGCCGCGGAGAACCGACCGAACATCCTTACCGGCTACCTCTACGACCTCGCGCAGGCCTTCAGCGGCTTCTACGAAACCTGCCCCGTCCTCCAGGCCGGCGACGACGCCACCCGCGCCAGCCGTCTGCGGCTTTGCGACGTCACCGCCCGCACGATCAAGCAGGGCCTCAAGCTGTTGGGCATCGAGGTGATCGAGCAGATGTAGCGGGGGACCGCCGGCGTTCAGCGCCTGTCGAAGCCGGGCGCGCTTTCGAGCGCCTTGGCACGTGTGACGCAGCCGATGCAGCGGTGACAGGGGTCGGGGCCGGGGCGGAGGCAGGACCAGGTGACCTCCAGGGGCACGGCCAGGTCGGCTGCGAGTGCGACGACGGCGGCCTTGGTGTACTGGGCCAGCGGCGCGTCGAGGGCCGGGGCAGTCTGGCCGGGCAGGCTGCGCTGGATCAGTTGCCAGGCGATCAGGCGGGCGGCATCGGCGTAACCGGGGTCGTTGGCGGGGTTGTCGAGGCTGGCGCCCCAGACGATCCGCCCGGCGCCGAGCGTGTACGCCCACGCGGCAGCGCGGCAGAGCATGGCCGGCGCGAGCATCGGGACGTAGCTGTCGGCCAGTAGCGACGTGCCGGCCGTCGCCGCATCGTTGAGCCGTCCGTCCGGGCGCAGCAGGGGCGAGTCGGCCACGCCGGACCACTCGCCCAGCGAGACCACCCGCCGATGCATCGGCTGGATCCACTGGCAGACCGCCTCGAACGCCTGCCGTTCGGCCGCCGCGGCCTGCTGGCCGTAGTCCAGGTGCAGCATCGCCAGCGGCCCGTGCTGGGCGGCCAGGGCCGCGGCGACCGTCGAGTCGATCCCGCCGCTGGCCAGCACCACCGAAAGCCTCTTCGCCATCGTCAGATCCTCGCGATCATCCCGCCCTGCCGTCCGGCCCGCGCGCCGTCCCGCCGATAACTGAAGTATCGATTATCGCAGATGCTGCACGCGCCCGCCACCTCGATCCGCTCGGAGGCCAGCCCCGCCCGCCGCAGGAGCAGCACGTTGGCGACCCAAAGATCCACGTACTGCCGCTCGCCATGGCGGATCACGCATTTGGCGCTCGCCCCGCCCAGGACGCCGACCATCGCTTCGACGACCTCGTCGCCGACGGCGTAACAGCACGGCCCGGCCGACGGCCCGATGCCCGCGTAGAGGTCCGCCGCCCGGCAGCCGTATGCGCCGGCCATCGCCCGCACGAGGGCGCCGGCGACATCGCCCGCCGTGCCCCGCCAGCCGGCGTGGGCCATGCCGACGGCGCCGCCGACCGGATCGGCCAGCAGGAGAATCGGGCAATCCGCCGACAGCCCCAGCAGCGCCACCCGCCGGCGGGTCGTCATCAGCGCGTCGGCCTCGACGCCGTCCGCCGGATCGGTATCCACGTCCACCACCGTCGTCCCGTGCACCTGCCGGCCCGTGACCACCCGCTCGGCGCCCAAGGCCCGTGCCAGGGCCTCGCGGTTGGCCGACCCGGCCGGATCGTCGGCGGCGAGGCTCCCGGCGGCGCGGGTGCTGAACAGGTGGGCGGCCCCGTCCACGCCCGCCAGGCCCGCCAGGCGGGCGACGACGCGGCCGTCGGCATCGGTCGCATACGTCAGCGACGACCACGGGTCAGCGGACATCGAGCAGCACCTTTACCACGTCGCCGCGCCCGGCGACCTCCATCGCCTCGGCGGCCGCGTCCAGGCCAAACCGCCGGCTGATCAGGTTCGTCACGTCCACGTCGCCGGACGCCAGAGCCGTCAGCGCGTCGGGCAGGGAGCCGCACCGCGACCCGACAACGGTAACCTCGTTGATTACCAGCGGGGACAGGTCGATCGGCGCCCCGCCGGCGAAGGTGCTCTTCAGGGCGATCGTCCCGCGCGGCCGCACCGTCCGCAGGGCCAGCGCCAGCCCCTCGGCGGTGCCGGTGGCGTCGACGACGACGTCGGCGGTCTGGCGAGGGACGAAATCCTCTTCCAGCGCCGTCTGGATGTGCTGCCGCTCGGCCAACTCCAGCTTGGCCGGGTGGCGACCGACCAGGGTCAGCGACGGGCAGGGATGGCGGAGGACCCGCGCGACGAGTTGGCCGAGCCGTCCGTCGCCGAGGACGACGACGGTCTGGGCGATGTCGAAGCGGATCTGGCGGGTCAGTTGCAGCGCGGCGGCGAGGGGCTCGGCGAAGACCGCCTCGTCGTCGCTGACGACCTGGGGCACCTCGTGAAGATTGCGGATCGGCACGGCGACCCGCTCGGCGAAGACGCCGTCGCGGCCGTCAATACCGAGGACCGTGCGGCGGCGGCAGTGGCTGCGCAGGCCGCCGGTGCACATGTCGCAGCGGCCGCACACGCAGTTGATCTCCGCGACGACCCGCTTGCCGGCCCACGCCGGCGGACCGTCGGCAACGCGGCCGACGAACTCGTGGCCCAGCACGCCGCTGAACCCCATGTACCCTCGCAGGATCTCCAGATCGGTGCTGCAGATCCCGGCGGTGAGCACGTCGACGACGACCTCCCCCGCCGCCGCGGCCGGCTCGGGGTAATCCGTCCGTACCTCCAGTCGATCAGTGAACGTCACGGCTCGCAT
>CAZHRW010000232.1:0-8508 GCA_964535025.1 uncultured Planctomycetales bacterium | reverse complement strand
CGAGGGCGGCACCGACCGCAGCTACGGCATCTACGTCGCGCGCCTGGCGGGCATCCCCCCGGCGGTGCTGCAGCGCGCCACGGACCTGCTGCCCCACCTCCAGGCGCACCTGGCCGGCGGTGTCGGCGCGCCGAAGCTCTCCCGCGACGCCCTGCGGGACCAGGACCAGATGAACCTCTTCGTCGACGACGCCAAGGCCGCCGCGGTCGGCCGCCGGCTCCGCGAGGCGGACCTCGAAGCGATGACGCCGCTGGAAGCGCTGGACCTGCTGCGGGCGCTGAAGCGGTCCCTGTGAACGACGAAGAATCTTTGCTCTGCTGTCACGGATTGCCCTTGACAATCTCCGTTGCCG
Organism: uncultured Planctomycetales bacterium; assembly: GCA_964535025.1. Lineage (GTDB taxonomy): Bacteria > Planctomycetota > Phycisphaerae > SM23-33 > FEN-1343 > JAAYZK01. The sequence continues at coordinate 8,156 of CAZHRW010000232.1, read as the reverse complement.
GGGTACTGTAATCTCCATGGGCCGATCGTCGTGAAGATGGCCCCCGGAGGCAGCGTCCGACCGGGGTGCCTTGCACACGCCTCGGGAATCGGTCTTTTTAGGTGTCGACTTTCCTGTCCGTCTGCACCTATCCCCGTTCTTTCCGGGTGTTTTTTCATGTCGTTTCGGGTTATTTCCGCGGCCGATCGGCCGTCTGACAGCATGTTGTGCCATTCTCTAGACAGGAGAGCGTCCGATGTCAACGCCACGATTCCTCGCCATGTGCCTCATCATCAGTCTGACCCCAACGGCCCTGTTCGGCGCCACCGCCACCCAGGTCAGCCAGCACGGCATCACGTGGACCTTCAGCGAGCCGCGTGAGGTCGGCCAGTTCGTCAACGGCGACTGGTGGGTCGTCGGCCCGGTCACCATCACCGGCTATTCCCCCGCACCCTCCGGCGGCATGCACGGGTCGATGGTGAACCCCGAGATCGGCCAGGGTCAGGCGTACGACTATCGAGCCAACCAGTACAACAACTCTTACCTGCCCTCGTTCCCGCTGACCCTCTCGGGGGGCAATTCGCTCGTGACGGCGACGAGCTGGACCGACAACCCCGACTATCGCACCGACTACATTGGCAAGAATCCCTCCGGGAGCGTCACGAACATCCGGACCGCCGCGGTCCTGACCGTCGTCACCTCCGCGCCGCCCGCTGATGCGTTCCGCCCCCCATACGCCGGCACGACCAAGACGATCTATCGCACGTCGGACATCAACTACGATCTGCTGCGGCACCTCCCACCGGCCAACCAGACGCCCGGCTACGACTACGAGGACGTCGGCTACTGGCCCCGCGACTATGCCAAGACGGCCGCCGCGCAATACGCACGGCTGTTCGAGCGGGTCTGGATCCTCCACGTCACCGACTGGAGCGGCCGTTCCACGCACCCCACCGAGAACATGCCCAACTACCACCGAGAGGTCTACAACGTCGTCGCCACCGGGGCCGTGCTGCTGCTGTGCGACCTCGATGAAATCGACAAGCTGCTGATCCCCTACCTGCAGATCGGCATCGACTCGCATTACATCATCACAACCGGCGGCGGGGACGGCCACAGCGACGCCGACAGCTCCATCCACAAGTGGCCCGTCCTCTTCGCCGGTATGCTGTTCGACGATGCGGCCATGAAGTCCAACGGGTATCGCTATCGCACCGAATGGATGTCGTACTACCTGGTCGACCGCCAGAGCACCGTGGTCAGCGCCATTGTGCCGGCCGGGTACACCTACAACGGTTACACCGTCGGCTGGCGGCAGGACCCCGGCAATACCGAGCACGAACACCTCGACCCCGAAACCGAGTGGGGCGAGGAGTACGTGCAGATCGGCGGCGGGGGCTCCAAGCGGGAGACCTACCGACGGATCAACTCGCACACCTGGCCCGGCGTCGCCCTGGCCGCGCACCTCACCGGCGCCGTGGCGGCATGGGATCACCCGGCCTTCTTCGATTACATGGACCGTTGGATGACCGAGGACGAGTATTTCCCCGATCGCTCCCCCAGCGTGGGCTCGACCACCTCGGCGTTCGTCAGCGGCATGTGGGACACCTACCGCGACGCCGGCTACTCCACGCTGCTCGTCGACGCCGGCGACGACCAGGACATCACGCTGCCGGAAACGGCGGCGCTGGACGGCACGATCAGTTCGTCCGATCCGGCCTCGGTGTCGGTGACCTGGAGCAAGGTCTCCGGCCCCGGCGCCGTCACCTTCGACGACGCCAATGCCGTGGACACGACGGCGAGCTTCTCCACGGACGGCACGTATGTGCTGCGCCTCAGCGGCGACGACGGCCAGAGCACCGACGACGATGACGTGACCATCCTTGTCCGGCCGGACGGCTACAACCACCTTCCCGTCGCCGACGCCGGAGCCGATCAGGAAGTGACCGACGCGGGCGACGACGGGTCCGAACCGGTCACGCTCAACGGCAGCGGCTCGAGCGACGCGGACGGGACGATCGTCTCGTATGAATGGACCGAATCGTCGGCCACGATCGCCACGGGCGTCACCCCGCTGGTGGACCTGGCCGTGGGGGTCCACACCATCACCCTCGAGGTCACCGATGACGACGACGGGACCGACACGGACACGGTCTCGATCACGGTGCTGGACGCCAGCGCGGTGACCAGCACGTCGGTCTGGCAGAGCTTCGGCCTGCCGGCCCAGACGGACGTGTTCACCGTCGAGTTCGATGCCGTGCCCAATGGTTCGTCCATCGACGCCCTGGTCGGCCTGGCCGACGGAGTCGCCGACGCCTACGCGGACCTGGCCACCTGCATCCGCTTCAATACCAGCGGCAACATCGACAGCCGCGACGGCGACACCTACGCCGCCGATGCGACCGTCGCCTACAGTACCGGCACGAGCTATCACTTCCGCATGCTCGTGAATATCCCCAGCCACGTCTTCGACGTGTACGTCACCCCCGACGGCGGCGCCCAAACGCTGCTGGCGGACGATTTCGCCTTCCGCAACGGGACGACCGGCATCACGACGTTGGATACGTGGGCCCTGTACTCGTACATCGGCTCGGCGACCGTCAGCAACATGGAAGTGACGCAGGTCTCGTCGAACCAGGCCCCCGTGGCCGACGCGGGAGCCGACCAGACCGTGACCGACGACGATGACAGCGGCTCGGAACTGGTGACCCTGGACGGCAGCGGGTCGTATGACCCCGACGGCACGATCACCAGCTACCTGTGGACGGAGAACAGTTCGCAGATCGCAACCGGGCCGGCACCGTCGGTCAGCTTCGCGGTCGGATCCCACACCGTCACACTGACGGTCACCGACGACGACACCGCGACCGACACCGACACGGTCGTCATCACAATCAACGAACCCACCGGCAACGCCGCCCCCACCGCCGACGCCGGACCCAACCAGTCGGTCAGCGACAGCGACGATAACGGCAGCGAGCCGGTGACGCTCGACGGCAGCGGCTCGTACGATTCGGACGGGACGATCACCAGCTACCTCTGGCGGGAAGACAGCACCCAGATCGCCACGGGCGCCGCGCCGTCGGTCACGCTGGATGTCGGCGTCCATACGATCGAGCTGACCGTCACCGATGACGACAGCGCCACCGGGACCGACACCGTCGCGATCACCGTCACCGCGGCGCCGTCCGGCGGGGGGACCGTCGAGGAGACCTTCGAAAGCTCAGCGACGCAGACCACCTTCGACGGCACCGCCGACCTGACCTGGAGCGGCGACACCAGCGAACTCGAACTGGCCGCCGCCGACTGGAACGGCGGCAACACGTTCGGTGGAAGCAGCGAGGTGGCCGCCCGAGGCAAGCTCGACACCGTGACCGTCAACCGGACCGTCGTCACCGACGTCTCGGCGATCTTCGACGACAGCGACGAGATGACCTGGTCGGTGTACGCCTCGGGCTCCAGTACGGCGTTCCAGTCCAGCGTGGGCGTGGCGATCATCCTCACGGCCGATTCCAACAGCGCCCCGACGATCGAATCGCCCACGCAGGCGTTCCAGGGCTACAAGCTGGAAATCAGCGATTGGGGCTCCGGCGACGCCATGCGACTGTACCGGAGCACAGCCGCGGAGACCGGCTGGGTGGTGATCCACACCGAGTTATTCGGCGCCGCCGCCCGGGTGGAACACGGGTGGAACCTCCAGGTCACCCGGTCGGCGGCGGGCTTGTGGACCGTCGCTTACGCCAACGGGGCCAAGGGGCAGACGCCCGCGACGTTCTTCACCGTGACCGACACGGCGGTGGACCTTTCCGGCGCCACCTGGTATGCGGGGATGGGCCTGAGGTGCCCGGCCAGCAAGTCCGACATGACCGGGTTCGACGATTTCCGCGTCGAGGCCGCCGGCAGCGGCAACATCCCACCGACCGCCCACGCCGGCGACGACCAGACCGTGACCGATACCGACGACAGCGGCGATGAGCCCGTCACACTCGACGGCGGCGCTTCGTCCGACGCCGACGGGACGATCACCAGCTACCTCTGGCGGGAAGACAGCGCTCAGATCGCCACCGGTTCGGCCCCCAACGTCACGCTCGCCGTCGGCGTTCATACCATCGAGCTGACCGTCACCGATGACGACGACGCCTCGGACAGTGACACCGTGGTCGTCACGGTCAACGCCTACATCAACGTGCCGCCGACCGCCGACGCCGGAAGCGATCAGACCGTCACCGACACCGACGACAACGGCAGCGAGTCGGTCACGCTCGACGGATCGGGCTCATCCGACACGGACGGCAGCATCAGCGGCTACGTCTGGGATGAAGGCGGAACGACCGTGGGGACCGGATCGGCCCCGCAGGTGGTCTTCAACGTCGGCGTCCATACCGTCACGCTGACCGTCACGGACGACGACCAGGCCACGGATACCGACATCGTCGTGATCACCGTCGAGGAACCGGCCAACGTCGATCCCGTCGCCGACGCCGGCGACGATCAGACGCTGACCCTCGACGTCGGGGCGACGCAGATGACCGTGGCGCTCGACGGGTCCGGCTCGTACGATTCGGACGGGACGATCACCGGTTACGTGTGGACCGAATCGGCCGTCGAGATCGCCACCGGCGCCCAGCCGTCCGTCACGCTGGACGCCGCCGAGCACACGATCACGCTGACGGTCACCGACGACGATGCGGCCACCGATACCGATACGGTCGTGATCACCGTCAACGAAGCGCCCAACCACACGCCGGTCGCCGACGCCGGGGTCAACCGGACGGTCCACGACACCGACGGCAACGGGTCGGAGGTCGTCACGCTGGACGGCAGCAACTCCGACGATGTCGACGGCGCGATCGTCAGCTACGTCTGGGAGGAGTCCTCCCAGCAGATCGCCACCGGGATGAGCCCCGACGTGACACTCGACACCGGCTCCCACACGATCACCCTGACGGTGACCGACGACGATGACGCCACGGATACGGCCACCGTAACCATCCTGGTCAATATTCCGCCGGTCGCCGACGCCGGGGGCGACCAGGCCGTCACCGATACCGACGACAGCGGCGCCGAGCCCGTCACGCTGGACGGGTCGGGCTCATCCGACAGTGACGGGACGATCAGCGGCTATGTGTGGGAGGAAGACGCGACGCAGATCGCCACCGGGATTCAGCCGAACGTGACGCTGGCCGTGGGTGAGCATACCCTTACGCTCACGGTCACCGACGATGACGGGGCGACCGACGACGACACGGTGATCGTCACCGTGGACCCGCCCTCCACCGGCGGCGGCGATACGCTCAGCGAGACCTTCGAAAGCTCTTCGACCCAATCCACCTTCGACGGCACGGCGGACCTGACGTGGGCGGGCGACGTGGCGAGCTTTTCGCTGGCGGCCGCGGACTGGCCGTCGTCCTACGACTTCGGCAGCTCAAGCGAGGTGGCCATCCGCTCGAAGGCGTCGGCCTACGACGAGTATTACACCATTATCACGGACATCTCCTCGATCATGACCACCTCCGACACCATGGAGTGGTCGGTCTATATCTCCGGGGCCAGCGCCCCCATCCAAAGCCGCGTCACGTTCGATGTCGTCCTTTTGGCCGACAGCAACAGCGCCGCGACGATCGAATCGCCGACGCAGGCCTTCCAGGGCTATAAACTGCGGGTCTTCAGCAGCGACGTCGACCGCATCGGCCTGTTCAAGAGCACCGATTCGGACGCCGCATGGGTGGAGGTGGATTCCGATACGTTCACCGATCCGACCTACGCCAACGTCAGCCAAGGCTGGGTGATCCACGTCACCCGCTCGTCGGCGGGGCTGTGGACCGTGGCCTTCGCCCGCGGGTCCAACACTGAAACGCCCGTCACCGCCTTTACCGTCACCGACACGTCGGTCGATCTGGCCGGAGACACCTGGTATGCCGGGTGCGGGTACGACACGGTCGACAACTACACCGGCAGCTTCGGCTTCGACGACTTCGCCGTCACCGGCGTCGGCAACTTCCCGCCCACCGCCGATGCCGGCGACGACCAGACCGTCAATGACAGCGACGACAGCGGGAGCGAGTCGGTCACGCTCGACGGGTCCGGCTCGTACGACAGCGACGGCACGCTCAGCAGCTACGTATGGAAGGAGAATGACTCGCAGATCGCCACCGGGTCGGCGCCGAACGCATCGTTCAGCGTCGGTGCCCACACGGTGGAACTGACCGTCACGGATGATGACGGTGCGACGGATACCGATACCGTTCAGATCACCGTGACCGCCTACGTTAACCTCGCCCCGACGGCCGACGCGGGCGACGACCAGACCGTCACCGACAGTGACGACAACGGCAGCGAGTCCGTGACGCTCGACGGGTCCGGCTCATCCGACAGCGACGGGACGATCAGCAGCTACGTGTGGGAGGAAGACGCGGCACAGATCGCCACCGGCGCGATGCCGGGCGTCACGCTGGACGTCGGGATTCATTCCATCGCGCTGACCGTCACCGACGATGACGACGCGACCGACAGCGACACCGTGACGGTCACCGTCAATCCGGCGCCCCCGGCGGGGTCCGGACAGGCCGTCGAGACCTTCGAGAGCTCCTACACCCAGTCGACGTTCGACGGCACGGGCGACCTGACCTGGTGGGGCGATTACGACGCCTTCGAACTGGCCGCCGCCGACTGGCCGAGCGGCCCGGACTTCGGCACCGGCGGCGAGATCGCTTCGCGGTCGAAGTACTCGGCCAGTGATGTTTACAACACCATGGTTACGGACATCTCCGACATCATGACCACCGGCCAGGAGATGGCCTGGGAGGTGTTCGCCTCCGGCGACAGTTGTGCTTTCCAGGTCAGCGTTCGCGTCGAGATCGTCCTGCTGGCCGATTCCGCCGACGCCGCGACCATCGAATCGCCCACCCAGGCCTTCCAGGGCTACAAGCTGTCGATCACCGATCGCGGCGGCGGCTACGACTGCATCCAGTTGCTGCGGAGTACCAGCTCCGACAGCGGCTGGGTCGTCGTGGATTACGAGGATTTCGGCGTCGCCAAGCGGGTGGAGCACGGCTGGAACCTGAAGGTCACCCGCTCGTCGGCGGGCCTGTGGACCGTCTACTACGCCAACGGCGCCAAGGGCACAACGCCCACCGAGCTGTTCTCCGTGACCGACACAAACGTGAACCTCTCGGGCGAGACCTGGTATGCCGGCGTGGGCTGGAAAGCGCCCGACAGCAAGTCCGACTACGCCGGATTCGACGACTTCGTCGTCACCGGCGCTGCCGCCAATGCCGCCCCCGCGGCGAACGCCGGCAGCGACCAGACGGCGATTGACGACGACGGCAACGGGACGGCCTGGGTCTACCTGGACGGGTCGGACTCCTTCGATCCGGACGGCTTAATCGTCGGCTACGCCTGGAGCGAGGACGGCTCTCCGCTCGACACCGGCGTGGCCCCGGCCGTCTTGCTGGAGGTGGGCGTGCACACCCTGACGCTGGAGGTCACCGACGACGAGGACGCCACGGATACCGATACCGTGGAGGTGACCGTGGTCTCGCCGACGGTGACGGGGGACCCGCTCTGGCAGAACTGCGCGCTGCCGGCCCAGACCGGCACGTTCACGGTCGAGTTCGACGCGCTGCCCGGCGGGTCGTCCATCGACGGGGTCTTCGGCCTGTCCTACGGGGAGGCCTACGCCTACGCCGACCAGGCCGCGATCGTCCGGTTCTACACCAACGGCGAGATCGAGGCCAAGAACGGCGACGACTACATGAACGACACCACGGTCACCTACAGCACCGGGACCTATTACCACATCCGCATGGTGATCAACGTCCCGACGAGCACGTACGACATCTACGTCACGCCCGAAGGGCAATCGGAGATCACCCTCGGCGGCGGGTACGACTTCCGTACCGGCCAAATCGGCGTCGGCGTGCTCGACACGTGGTCGATCCGAGACTATTGGGCGCCGCCCAGCGTGACCATCAGCAACCTGACGATCACGGCGTGGTGACGTAACCTCCGGACGATAGAAAAACGGCCGCGGCGGGCATGGAGGCCCGTCGCGGCCGTGTCGTGTCTTCGCTGACGAATCACGCGGCCTTGATCTTGACGGTGGGCGTGGCCAGTTCGATCGGCTCGGGCATCTCGATCGTTTCGGGCAGGCCGAGACGGCGGCGGTTGGTCATGAC
>CAZHRW010000231.1:0-4537 GCA_964535025.1 uncultured Planctomycetales bacterium | reverse complement strand
CCCGCTTGACAGCGGGGGCTTCCTCCCGGCGCGGTGCGGACGGTCCGGCGCCGTCGGTCCGGCGACGTTGTGTCCGTTTGCCCGGCGTCGCCGGCCCTTCGCGTGGTGGCGTGGTCTTTCTGACATGCACCCCCCGCGGCCTGCCCTGTCGTTGTTGTTTCTCTTGGCTTTGGGCCCTTTGTGTCCTCCGTGGCGTCCGCCGCAGCTGCCCCGCGGAGCAGGGTCTGTCAAGCCTTGGGTCTCAAGCCTCAAGCCTGCCTGTCCGCCGCCTGATCCGGCCCTGGCCGACGGGCGACGGCCGAACCCTTGGCGGAGGCGGAAGCGCGGCGACGGCGGCAGCTTGCCGAAGGGTCACCTCGAGGGCAGCCACAAGGGCTGCCCCTACATGAATATCGTTCACTCTCGGGCCAACATTATTCATCGCCGGCTTAACTTTATTCACGGCAGCACTAACTTTATTCATTCCCCGCTTCACTTTCTGTCGCCGCCCCGCGGACGGCCGGGCCGGGCCGGAAAACGGCCATCTCCTGTCACCGCTTTTTCGCGCTTTTTCGGCCGGCGCGGCATTGGGATTCGGATTATTCGGGTTTTATGCCGTTAAACTGGGCAAGCTGCACAGTCTGCGGCGTCTGGCCCATCACAAAATGGACCCGCCGCTTAACAAAATGAGCGAATGGCGTAAGATCATGAAGCTCGCATTCAATTTTATTTGGCGACAGGATAGCCAAAGGCGCCGGCTTGCCGTCTGTTGCAGGTCGCGGCATCGTAAACCCTTGCAAAACCTCATCCGGCTCCCCCGGCAAAGCGGCATCCAAGACGGCATCCTCCGTGCCCGAAAAATCGAAACTCGCGCATTTCGCGCGCCGTTTCACTCACGCGCGGCCATAGACCCGCCCGACGCCGAAGGCCTCGAGCAGCTCGTCCTCCCGCCGGTGCATGCGGCGGGCGTCGGCGGCGGTGCGGTCGTCGTAGCCGGTGAGGTGAAGCAGGCCGTGAGTGATGTACAGCAGCACCTCCCGCCACGGCCCGTGCCCGCGACGACGCCCCTGGCGGATGGCGACGTCCGAGCAGACGACGATCTGCCCGCACAGGCCGCCGGCGGGGCCGGGGCCGAGGTCGAAGCTCAGGACGTCGGTGGGCCCGTCGTGGCCGAGGAACCGCCGGTTGAGCGTGGCCATGCGGCGGGCGCCGACGACGTGGATGTCGACCATCTCGAGCGGAACCCGCTGGCGGGCGGCGACGAAGGCGACGAGGTCGGCGATACGCCTGGGGCGGATGGGAAGCTTGCGCTGGGAGGTGGCGATCGAAACCTCCGGCCGGCGGGTCGATGGCGGCGGCGATGTCACGGTGGCGGCTCCCGCTAGGGCATGATGAGGACGTTGCCGAAGAACACCGCGAGCGATCCTATCACAAGCAGGGCGATCAGGCCAAGGCCGCCGATCCGCCCCATCCGGCGATAGGCGGGCGGCAGCCGGCCGATGACCCGCCAGCGCAGGGGCATATAGACGATCGCGAACAGGCCGCACACCGTCACGCAGGGCGTCGCCGACAGCGCCGGCGGCAGATCGCCGACCGTCGAGCCGCCCAGCGAGCGCAGCAGGCCGATGGCCGTGCCGGCGGCGCAGATCAGGAAGGTGATGAACATCGCAATGCTGTTCTGGCGGGCGTTGCGGACGATGACGTCGTCCTGCGTCGGCGCCGGCCGCGCGTAAGCGATGGGAATCACGATATCTTCGAACAGCCCCTCGACGTTCGCGGCCGGGCGGCCCTCGGCGGCGGGGTCGGCCCAGACGAGCTGATCGCGGGCCAACTGCCCGGCGGCGGCCATGGCGACGAGCTGGTCCCAGCCGACAGGCCCGCATCGGGTGCCGCCGGCGGCGTAGTACCACATCCCACTGGACATGCGTTCGTTGCCCCCCGGTCAGCACCATCGGCCCGACGGGCGCGGGCATGCAGCAGTCCAAACAAATTGCTTCGGCGGGCCCGAGCGGCTACAATCACTCCCGTGCAATCGAGCACGCCGACCAGCCCGGACGTCTTCGCCTCCCCGCCCGCCGCGGCGGCTGCGCGGTTGGCCGGTCGCGGCCGGTCGCGGCTGATCGGCCTGGCGGTCGCGGTGCCGTGCTGGGCGGTGCTGGCGGTGGCGGTATGGCTGACGCCGGACCCGCGCGGCTACGACACGCACACGCAGTTGGGCCTGTCGCCGTGCTCGCTGCCGGTGACGACGGGCTACCCGTGCCCGACGTGCGGGATGACCACCGCCTTCGCGTGGATGGGCGCCGGCCGGCCGCTCAAGGCGTTCGCGGTCCAGCCGTTCGGCGCGGCGGCGTGCCTGGCGGTGGTGGCGGCGGCGGTGCTGGGGTCGGTGCAGGGCCTCACGGGCCGGCCGCTGCTGGCGGCGGTGCCATACCGGCCGTGGTGGCTGTGGGTGGCGGTGGGCCTGTTCGCCGGCGCGTGGGTTTACAAGATCGCCGTCGACGGCCCGTGGTCGTAACGCAGGCACTCCATCAGGAGACCCCGACGATGCGTCTGAGAATCGTGCCGATTTTGCTGCTGGCGGCGGCGCTGCTGAGCGGGTGCAACATCCTGGGGCCCCTGCTCTACCTGGTGGCGCCCCGACGCTCGGAGACGATTGCGGCCGAGTTCGACGACCTGGCCGGCAAGACCGTGGCCATCGTGATCTACGCCGACATGGACACGCTCTACGAGTACCCCTACACCCGCACCGAGATGGCCATGGCCGTCGGCACGCAACTGCGGGACAACATCGCCGACGTGCGGATCGTCCACCCCTCGCGGGTGATCCGCTACCAGGAGGGCAACCTCCACTGGGACACCGAGCCGATGGGCGAGATCGGCCGCGCCCTCGACGCCGACTACGTCCTGTACGTCTCGCTCAACGAGTTCACCACGCACGAGCCGGGCAGCGTCAACCTCCCCGTCGGCCGCGTCAGCGCGTCGGTGAGCCTGTGGGACACCTCGGTGCCGACCAGCGACCCCGGCGCGTGCGTGTGGCACAAGGACAACCTGGCGGTGAAGATCGACGCCAACGCGGGCCCGCTGGCGTGGGACCCCGAAGCCCTGCGGCTGCAGATGCAGCGGGTCTTCGCCGACCGCCTGGCGAAGCACTTTTACGAGCACACCGTGGTGCTGGACGAGACCGCCCCCGCCGACCCGACGTAATAAGGACACACCGATGACCCCCACGCCCCCGCGACGGACGCTCCGGCGGCCGGCGATCGCGCTGGTCGCCCTGACGGCGATGGCCGCCGGCGGATGCCAGTTGTTCAGTTGGACGGTGGCGACCTTCGTCCGGCCGCCCAAGACGCCCGCCCGCTACACGCTCGACCCCGACGCGCGGGTGCTGGTGGTCCCCGACAGCCGGCACGGCCGCCTGGAGACCCCCGCGGTCCGCGACCTGCTCGCCGAGAAGGTCAACCGGCGCCTGGCGGCGGAGAACCTCGTGGCCGAGACGGTGCCCTATCAGTGGTTGCGTTTCCACCGGGAGCGGATGGACCTTTCGACCGCGGGCGGCGGCGGGGCGCCGCTGGAGGCGATGGCCCGGAAGGCCTCGGCCGACGCGGTGATCTACATCGACATCCGCAGCCTCCGCCTGCGGGCGACGCCCGGCGCGGCGCTGTGGCACGGGCGGATGACGGCGAGCGTCAGCGTGGTCGACGCCGACGGCCAACGGCTGTGGCCCACCGACCGCCAGGGCGGCTACCCGCTGACGGTCGAACTGCCCCCGGCCAGCGACGACAGCACGACCTACGACCTGACCCTCGCCGAGCAATTGACCGACCGCATGGCCGACGAGGTCGTCCGGCTGTTCTACGCGCACCGGCCCGCTTCACCCGGTTGAGCCCCGCATCGCCTCGGCGTATGATGCCGCCATGGCGCGGATCCTGCACCTCTACGACGATCGAACCACGGCGGCCGCCGCGGCGCTGCTCGCCGAGCTGCGCGCCGGCCGCGGGGACGACCTGCTGGCGCGGGTGGGCGGCGCGACCCGGGCGGACCTGCCGACCACCCGGATCGTGCTGCGGCCGTCATGCTTCTGGCGGTTGACCGCGGCGCCGGCCATCGACCGGTTCGTCCGGGATCACCGCATCGACGCGGTCCACGCCTGGAGCCCCTGGGCGGCCGAAGCCGCCGCCGCGACCGGCGCGGCGACGCTGGCCTCCGTGGCGGCGGCCCCGACGGTGAACGAGTGGCGGGCCCTCCGCGCCGCCGTCGACGAGGGCGCCCGACTGGTGGCGACCTCGCCGCCGCTGGCGAGCCGCCTGGCCCGCCGGCTGCCCGACGCGGCGCCCGTCGAGGTCGTCGCGCCGGCGGTCCGTCATCCTCCCGTCGACCCCGCCGCCGTCCGGCGTCACCTGGGCCTGCCGTCCGAGGCGACGGTCGTGTTCGCCCCGTCGCCGCGGCGCGGAGACCGCGGCGGCGTCTGGGCGATGTGGGCGGTGGGGATCCTCCGCTACGCGGGGCTCAACGTCCACCTGCTGGCCGACAACCCACCGGCGGCGGTGGCAACAATACA
>CAZHRW010000230.1:0-3476 GCA_964535025.1 uncultured Planctomycetales bacterium | reverse complement strand
CGTCGTCGACGGCATCCCCGACCGCGCCGCCCACCGCCCCCGGTGGAAGTACATCCTCCTCGGGGCGATCTTCCTCGCGTGGGTCGGGGTTCTGTACCTGCTGCACGTCGTGGGGACGCGGTAAGCGTCGTTAGCGACGAACGGCCAGGAGATCTATTCTCTCAGGACCTGACCGCCGTAATCTTCGATCCTCGCTAAGGCCTCTTCAGTATCATGATAGGCGCGCAGGCATCACCCCAGCTCTGTTTATCCGGCCGAACAAAACGCAGAGAACCCCCTAGCATATCAAGCGCTTCGTTCAGTTTTGGCGAAAGCATCGGTTCCCGAGCGCCATTTCCCCTCGGATGTCACGGGCCGGCTCGTCCGAGGCTTTGTGAATTGCCGAACGGTTTTCATGGTCCGCTCATATTCCGAGCGAGCTGCTTCCAAGCGCGCGGTTCCATTGTCTCCTCGCGAGCTCATCTTATCCCGTGCCTCTCTCAGTTGCTCCGTATGTGAGGAGCGTAGAAACTATGAGTACTATTCTCGGCGCATTTCGATGCATGCGTCGTAACGAAACGGTCCGTCCGGATTTGCAACTCTTGGCAAAGATCCCACAATTTGTCCCCAGGCTCATGGTGCTCGATGTTCAAGCCACAATTGGCGGCATCAGCTTCGAATATCGGACGTCCATGAGCTTTGGTTTGCTTCGGCGTAAGAAACAACCGCATCTTTTCGGTCACCGACGTTGCCGAGTTTCTCTGCATCATTCCGGATCGGAGGCACCGAACTACAATATCCTCTGCCAAGCTCTGCGCAGACCTGTATTCTTCTATCTCCCGCGCATCATAGTGTTCAAGCTGTTGAAGAAAGGGACCTAGGTTACCTTTCGTGCGAACGGCCTTGGCAAACAGCCCTTCGTAGCTCTTGACCACATTCCATACGGAGAAGCGCTTGCGTACGCCGTTCTCCTCTATGACAAGTTGTGGGTCCGTCGGCCCAAGCTCAGATGAAGCCCCCATCAATATTTTGCTCGCCCCCAAGCAAACCATGGTTGCTGCCGATTTCGCCCGGCCCGGCACAACTGCCCAGTATTCCCCCGTCCCGCTGTATGACCGGCAGATGTTAACAATACGCTCAGCCGCGATCGCGTTGCCGCCCGGGGAGCTTATGAGTATTGCCAAACCAGCCGACAACTCCATCGCTTGCAGCATACCTTCAATAAGGTCCACATCGCTGTCGTCAATCATAACAGGCTGACTGAAACTGGTGGCAAACACAAGAAGCGGCCGCCCCAATAACTCGCTGGCCTCTCGTATCAGGGGCTGCCGCGTGGGCGCAGTCTGAGATTCTTCCGCCAACACACGCGAAAGCACTGGCAATGCTTCCCCAGGCGCTCCGTTCGCCACCTTCTACTCCCCGCGGTCCCGCCGCGCCCTTGCGGCTCTCCTTGCCGATACGGTACGCTGTTGAGCCGTCTAACTTTGCCTTCTCAAACGGCCTTGGCTACCACAACTTCTTTCCCAGGAATAACTTGTCCATTAGCCCACCCTCCGGCAAGCATCCCTATCTTAATGAACACCTGTCTTGTGCTCAACCGGTTGGGCACAACAAACCATTATACGCCATCGCCCGTTATACGACCAGCACTTATATGGCGTTTGCCCTACATTTGCGTTTTTCCTGGCTGGCCTACTACCAGAAGCTTCATTCCGCCGCTTTCATCTCCGCCTTCGTCATCGCAATCGCCCGATTCAGCCCTTCGACCTGGCTGTTGGCGCCGGCGAGGGCGGCGTCGAGGCGGGCGAGGGCCTTGGTGTCGAGGCCGCCGTGGGTCCGGGCGTGCTGGACGGCGCCGACGAGGCCGCGGAAGAGGGTCTCGGCGTGCAGGGCCCGCTTGACGGGCTTGGCGCGGCCCCACAGGGCGCCGGCGCCGGCGGCCAGGGGCACGCCCAGCACGCCGAGCGTTTCCAGCAGCCCCGCGACGGTCGTATCGACCCGCCCGCCCGCGGCCAGGCGCTCCCGCGAGCCGGGCACCTCCGCCGGACCTCCCGTCGCCGGGTCGGTCAAGGGTTCACCGTCGGCGTCGGCGTAGACCAGGGCCTCCGGGGCCCCGTCGCCGTCTTCGTCCAGGCCCACCGCCGGCGCGCCGGAGGCGGGAAGATCGATGGCGCCCATGCAGCCGGTCAGCGCCAGCATCACGGTAAGCAGAGTCAGTCGTGTCATGGTATCTCCTAGTTCCAGAACATCAGTTTCGCAATCAGCCCGATCACCGCCGCGGCGATGACGCGGACCAGCCAGGAGCGGCGCTGCTCGGTCTGCTCGAGCCGATCGACCCGCACCAGCAGGCCGTCGCGGCCGTTGCCTTCGAGGTGGCGGAGGATCCGATCGAGCTTGCGGGAATCGGCCTCGCGGGCGGCGGCGAGCGTGGCGAGCTTCTCGATGCATTCCGGCAGCGGCGTCGGGCAGGGGTCGGTCATGGGAGGCTCCAAGGTCCTAGAGGAAGCTTCGCGTCGTCTTCCCCGCGGCGCGGTCGACGACGACCTGCTCGAAGCGGTCTTCCCGCACCACGGTCTGGCCGTTCGCGTCGGTGCGGGTCGGCACACCGTCCAGCAGCGACGCGGCTTCGGCGGCGGTCAGGTCCAGACGGGCGGCGACCTGGTGGAGCGTGAGGTACGCGCCGCCGTCGAGCGTCGGCCCGACGTCGGCGGCGGGCAGGCGGTCGCGCAGTTCGGCGACGCGCCGGCGCAGCGCCACGTGCTCGTCGAGCAGCCCGGCGTCCGCACGGCAGGCCGCGCCGCGCCCGCTGAGGCGGGCGTGTTCGGCCTCCAGGTCGTCCACGCGGCGGCGCAGGGCCGCCAGGTCGGTCGGGTCGGTCGTGGTCATGGGTAGTCTCCTAGAGAAAGCTGTCCGCGGCGTCCGGCGCCGGGTCGGCCGTCGCGAGGAGCTGCTCGACCTGGCGCAGGGCGAGCACGTGGTCGGGATGCGCGCGGGCCACCTGCCTGCGGTGGGCCTCCGGCAGCGCGTCGTAGGCGGCCAGCGTCGCCGGCGGCGGCCCCTCGTAGGGCACGAGCGTCGCGGCCAGGTCCTCCAGCAGGCGGACCTCCCGACGCAGCAGGATCGTCCGAGCCTCCAGCACCGCCGGCGCCGCCGACGGGTCGGGCAGGTCGCGCAAGGTCTTATTCGCTTCGGTCAGCTCGGCGATTCGTGCCGCGAGGCGCTCGGCCTCGCCGTCGCCGGGGGTCGATGGGGTCATGGGTCATTCACTCCTTCGGTCAAGGGGATCCGCCGGCAGGCCGGGCTGCGCCGGTCAGGCCGGCAGCGAGTTGTCCACCCGCTCGATGAACCGCACCACGCAGAACGGCGGCAGGTGTCCGGCGGCGACGATGCCGATGAAGTGGCTCTGCCACTGGCCTTCGTCGATCTGGACATACGAGCAGGTATCGGTCGCGTTATCCTTCAGCAGCGTGTGGCAATGCTCGGCGGCCCCGCCGGTC
>CAZHRW010000229.1:0-8284 GCA_964535025.1 uncultured Planctomycetales bacterium | reverse complement strand
ATGGGCGGCATGGGGGGCATGGGCGGCATGGGCGGCATGATGTGAGCCGCCCCGTGGCGAACCGAGCAAGACAACACCAAGAAAGGTAGACAAGCAAGGAGTCCGGATCATGGCAGTCAGACCGTTGGAAGATCGCGTGCTGGTCAAGCAGAGCGAGGCCGAGGAAGTCACCGCCGGGGGCATCGTGTTGCCCGACACCGCCAAGGAAAAGCCGCAGCGGGGCACCGTGGTCGCCACCGGGCCGGGCAAGCTTCTCGACAGCGGCGAACGGGGACAGACGGGGCTCCGCGAAGGCGACGAGGTGTTCTACGGCAAATACGCCGGCACCGAAGTCACCATCGACGGCGAGCCCTACGTCATCCTCCGCGAGTCGGACGTCCTGGCGGTTCTGGAAAAGTAGCAACACTCCCCCGTGCGGCCGGCGGCCGCGAGGGCAGACTGGGAGACGAAAGATGGCCAAGCAGATGATGTTTGACATGGACGCCCGTCAGGAAATGCTCCACGGGCTGAGCAAGCTGGCGGCGGCCGTCAAGGTCACGCTGGGACCCTCGGGGCGGAATGTCCTGCTCCAGAAATCGTTCGGCGGGCCCAAGGTGACCAAGGACGGCGTGACGGTCAGCAAGGAAATCGACCTGCCCACCCCCTTCGAGAACATGGGCGCCAAGATGGTCGCTCAGGCCGCCAGCAAGACCTCCGACGTGGTCGGCGACGGCACCACCACCGCGACCGTCCTGGCCGAGGCCGTCTACGCCGCCGGGTTGAAGAACGTCACCGCCGGCGCCGACGCCATGGCGGTCCGGCGGGGCATCGAGATCGCGGTCGACGCGGCCGTCGAGTCGATCGAGGCCCAGGCGGTCCCCGTCAAGGGCACCGAGGACCTCAAGAAGGTCGCCACCGTCAGCGCCAACTGGGACGCCGAGATCGGCGACCTGCTGGCCCGGGCGTTCGAGAAGGTCGGCGCCGACGGCGTGATCAGCGTCGAAGAGGGCAAGGGCCTCGAAAGCGAGCTGGAAGTGGTCGACGGCATGCAGTTCGACAAGGGCTACATCTCGTCGTACTTCATGACCAACCCCAACACCATGGAGTGCATCCTGGAGGACGCCCTCATCCTCCTGCACGAGAAGAAGATCTCCTCGCTGCGCGACCTGGTCGGCCTGCTGGAGAAGATCGCCTCGGCGTCCAAGCCGCTGCTGATTGTCGCCGAGGACGTCGAGGGCGAGGCGCTGGCGGCGCTGGTGCTCAACCGCCTCCGCGGGACGCTGAACGTCTGCGCCGTCAAGGCGCCCGGCTTCGGCGACCGCCGCAAGGCGATGCTGCAGGACCTGGCGATCCTCACCGGCGGGCAGGTCGTCAGCGAGGACCTGGGCATCAAGCTGGAGAACGTCGACCTGTCGATGCTCGGGCAGGCCAAGCGGATCGTCGTCGGCAAGGACACCACCACCGTCATCCAGGGCGCCGGCAAGAAAAAGGCGATCGACGCCCGCTGCCAGACGATCCGCAACCAGATCGAAACGACCACCAGCGACTACGACCGCGAGAAGCTCCAGGAACGCCTGGCCAAGCTGTCCGGCGGCGTCGCCGTCGTCCGCGCCGGGGCCGCGACCGAAACCGAGATGAAGGAACGCAAGGACCTCATCGAGGACGCCAGGCACGCCACCGCGGCGGCCCTGGAGGAGGGCGTCGTGCCCGGCGGCGGGGTGGTGTTCCTCCACGCGATCGAGGCGGTCACCAAGGCGCGCTCCAAGGCCCGCGGCGACGAGAAACTCGGCGTGGACATCCTCGTCGAGGCCCTCAAGGCCCCGACGATGCAGATCGTCGCAAACGGCGGCCGCGACGGCGCCGTCGTCGTCGACGAGATCCTCACCCGCGGGGAAAACATCGGCTATGACGCCGCCAAGGGCGAGTACGTCAACATGGTCGACGCCGGGATCATCGATCCGGCCAAGGTCTCCCGGTCGGCCCTGCAGAACGCCGCGAGCATCGCCGGACTGCTGCTGACCACCGACCTGATGGTCACCGACTACGACGAGAAGGCCGAGGAAACGATCCACGGCGCCGTCGTGTGATCGACCGTGACAGCTAGCGTGTGTCGTCTTTCGCCGCGCCCGGGCGCGCCGGCCTCGGCGCGGCCGGGCGACGGCGTGTTGAGAACGGGAATGGTCGTGGCACAAAAGCGCGATTATTACGATGTGTTGGGCGTGAGCCGCACCGCCGGCGCCGAGGAGATCAAGCGGGCCTACCGGCGCCTGGCGATCAAGTATCACCCCGACAACGCCAAGGGCGACAAGGCCGAGGCCGAAACCCGGTTCAAGGAACTGGCCGAGGCCTACGAGGTCCTCTCCGACCCCGCCAAGCGCCAGCAGTACGACCAGTTCGGCCACGAAGGCCTCCGCGGCGCCGGCGTGCACGACTTCTCCTCGATGGGCGCCGGCGACATCTTCTCGATGTTCGAGGAGATCTTCGGCGGCATGGGCGGCATGGGCGGGATGGGCGGCCGCGGCGGGTTCGGCGGGCGCACGCGACGCGCCGAACAACGCGGCTATGACCTCGAAACCACCGTCGCCCTGACCCTGGAGGAGGTCGCCCGCGGGGTGACCAAGACCATCGAGTTCGAGCGGACCGACTTCTGCGACACCTGCTCCGGCAGCGGGGCCAAGCCCGGCACCGCGCCGATCCCCTGCAAGACGTGCGGCGGACGCGGACAGGTCCAGCAGGCCGTGCAGGGATTCTTCGGCGCCAGCGTGCGGATCGTCACCTGCCCCGAGTGTCATGGTCGCGGCCAGACGGTCGAGCACCCCTGCCCGACGTGCCATGGCACCGGACGCGTCCGCAAGAAGCGGATCGTCACCGTCCAGATCCCCGCCGGCGTCCACGAGGGCCAGGTCGTCCGCCTCCGCGGCGAGGGCGAGCCCGGCCGCGTCGGCGGCACCCGCGGCGACCTGCACTGCTACGTCCACATCCGCGAGCATCCCCTGCTGACCCGGCGGGGCAACGACCTGGTCTGCCAGGTGCCCATCGCCTTCAGCCAGGCGGCCCTCGGCGGCAGCATCAAGGTGCCCACGCTCGACGGGCCCGAAAAACTCCAGGTGCCCCCCGGCGCCCAGCACGGGGATGTGTTCACACTCAGCGGCCGGGGGCTGCCCGACATCCGGACGCGACGCAAGGGGGACTTGCTCGTCCAGGTCACCATCGAGGTGCCCCGCAAGCTCTCCAAGCGGCAGCGCGAACTGCTCCGCCAGTACGCCGAGACCGAAGAGGCGGACGTGCAGCCGGCCAAGAAGAGCTTCCTGGATAAGTTGGCCCAGTATTTCGGCGCCAGTGACGTCAAGGAGTAGACCCGAGGCGATCCATGAACGACGAAGATCTCCACACCGACCGGCAAGGTGACCCAGACGAGCAGCCCCCCGCCGCCGAAGGGGCCGAGCAGGCCCCGTCGGCCGAGGAGGCGATCGTGACGCTCGAAGCGCTGACCGCCGAGCGGGACGACCTGCTGGCGCGGCTGCAGCGGGTGTCGGCGGATTACGTGAACTACCAGAAGCGGATGGAGCGGGAGCGCGCCGAGGCCCGCGGCTACATCGTCGCCGACGTCATGGCCGCCATGGCCGACGTGATGGACGACCTGGAGCTGGCCGTCAGCCACGCCCGCGAGAACCATCCCGCCGACGATCCGCTGCTGGCGGGGACCGAGATGGTCTACCGCAAGGCCCTGGCCGTCTTCGAACGCTTCGGTGTCACGCCCATCGAGACGGCCGGGCAGACGTTCGATCCGTCGGTCCACGAGGCCGTCGTCTCCCAGCCGACCGACGCCTCGCCGCCGATGACGATCCTCGCCGAGGTCCGCAAGGGCTACCGCATGGGCGACCGCGTGATCCGTCCGTCCCGGGTGGTGGTTGCGGCGGCGCCGGCGGTGGAGGATAATGCGTCCGGCGAACAACCAGGGCAGGACAAAGGAAACGACGATGCCGACGTATGAGTACCTGTGCGACGCGTGCGGTCACCGCTTCGAGAAGTTCCAGTCGATCACCGCCCCGGCGACCCGCAAGTGCCCCGCGTGCGGCAAGATGAAGCTGCGCCGGCTGATCGGCCACGGCGCCGGGGTCATCTTCCGCGGGTCCGGATTCTACCAGACCGATTACCGCAGCAGCACGTACCAGCGGGAGGCGTCGGCCGAGAAGAAGCCCGCCGCCTCAGGCAAGGACAAGGCCTCGACCTCGTCGAGCTCCTCGACGGAATCGACGTCGTCGACGGGATCGGAAGCGGCCGGCTGAGACGACAGGTCGCGGCACGACAGGCCCGGCGCGGAGGTCCACTTGTGTCCCAGGGCCCCGAGATGAAAACATCCCAATGCCCCCAGTGCGGGCGGTCGTTCCGATACGACCCCGCCGACGAACCCGCCTGGCTGCCCTTCTGCTGCGAACGCTGCCAATGGGTCGACCTCGGCCAATGGATGAACGGCCAGTACGTCATCACTCGCGGCCTGCTCCGCGACAACGACGAACAACAGGATTAGCGAATCTTGTTTCTCTATGTTCTCCCGCCTCCGCCAAGGGTTCGGCGTGGCAAGCCGTGCCCTCTGCGGTAGAAGGCATTGTCGTTCTTGCCGTTGCGTTCTTTGTGCCCTTTGTGGCTCGCCTCGCCGAGGCTGTTTGCGGCGACAAAGCAACCACGAAAACGGTGTGAGATCCGGATGTCGGATTTCCGGGCCGGATGCCGGACGTTCAGCAGCAGCCGGTTCCCGGCCCGGGGGCAAAAATCGTTGCAGTCGTTGGGTCGGGGTCTATAATCTTCCTTTAAGCTGAGGGCATATAAACGGCTACGCGGGAAGGAACAGCCATGGTCGACGAAAGTCAGGAACTGCGGCGGGTCAGTTGGACGGAGCTGTTCAGTTTCACGCACATCTTCAAGACCTGGCGGATGGCCCGTCATTACAGCAAGCTCGTGCTGGCCTTCGCGGCCATCGCGCTGGTCTGCCTGGTCGGGTGGGTCATGGACGCCGTCTGGGGCTGGACCGGCGCCACCGCCCACGTGGGCGACGTGGTCGCCTACCACCAGGCGCCCAACCGCGCGGTCTACGGGCAACGGATGGCCCAGGCCCGCCGGGAGGCCGACGAGGCGCTCGTGGCGTGGCGGATGGCGCTGCCGGAGCAGGCGTGGACGTTCGAGCCCCTGCGGACCACCTACCGCGACGAGGGCGGCTCGACCGGCCCGTTCGCCGCGCAGCTCGATAAGGCCATCGCCGACTGGCAGGAGACCAACCCCGACGCCCGGGACGAGACGCCGGAGCGGGCCGCGCTGGCCCGCCGCGTCGCCGAGGAGCGGCGGGAGGTCTGGAAACGCTATCGCCGCCAGGCCGTCGCCATGCTCCAGACCGCCGAGCGGCTCGTCGAGACCGCCGGCGAACAGGCCGCCGCCAAGGTCGAGGATCTGCCCAAGCGGGAGCGTCCGGCCGCCGAGGCGCAGTTGCGTCGCGACGTCGGCGCCGCCGAACGGGCGCTGTGGAAGCTGCGGGTGAGGCTGCTCACGGAGCGGCGGGAGGCGCTGTTCGGCCGCGGCATCTTCGAGGTGCTCGTCGCCTACGAAGGACGCTGCCTGGCCAACGCCTGCCAGGCGTTGGGCGACGGACGGATCTTCACCGGCGCCGGCCGCGTCCTGCTCGAGCGGCGGTCGCCGGCGGCCGATTCCGTCGCGGCCGAGGCGGCGGCGATGTCGTTCGCCGGCGCCGACGACCCGGACGAGCAGGCGATCGCCGACCTGTTCGCCACGATCGCCGCGGCGGCGCCGGGTGCGCCCGCGGCCGAGGAGGCCGAGCCGGTGGGGCTGGTCGGCTGGCTGATCCTGATGGTGTCGGCGGTGGTGTGGCTGGCGGGGGCGCACTGGCTGTACGCCATCGTGTTCGGCCTGCTGGCGCTGTCGATCTGGGCCCTGTTCGGCGGCGCCGTCGCCCGGATCGCGGCCCTGCACGCCGCCCAGGAGACCACCGTGCCCATGGGCGAGGCGCTGAAGTTCTCGGCGAACAAGTTCTTCAGCTTCATCACCGCGCCGCTGATCATGCTGGCGATCATCTTCCTCCTGGGGCTGCTGCTGGGCTTCGGCGGCCTGCTGTCGGCGATCCCCTACGTCGGGGCCGTGCTGCGGATCGTCTTCGCGCTGCTGTTCGGCCTGGTCTTGATCATCGGAGCGGCCATCACCTTCATGAGCATCGGCCTGCTGGCGGGGTTCCCGCTGATGTACCCGGCCATCGCCGTCGAGGGCTCCGACAGCTTCGACGCCATCAGCCGCAGTTTCAGCTACGTGTTCGGACGGCCGTGGCGGTACGGGCTGTACCTGCTCGTCTCGGCGGTGTACGGGACGATCTGCTACCTGTTCGTCCGCCTGTTCGCCTACGGCACGCTGCTGGCGACGCACGTGTTCGTCGCGCGGGGCTTTTTCGGCCTGGGCCTGAGCACCCGCAAGGCGCCGCACCTGGCCGAGGGCGCCGGCCTGACGGACCTGCTGTGGGGGCGTCCGACCTTCGGCGACCTGTCCGGCGAGTTCCACATGGCCGCCATCGACGGCTGGTGGAACCTGCTGACCGCCTGGATCCTCCGCCTGTGGGTCTACGTCGTCGTCGGCCTGGTCGCCGCGTTCGTCCTCAGCTTCGCCGTCTCGGCGTTCACCAACATCTACTACCTCCTCCGCCGCAAGGTCGACGCGACCGACCTGGACGACGTCTACGTCGAGGAGATCCCCGAGGACTACGACAGCTTCGAAACCGAACCGGCCGACGCCGAAGACGAGCCGTCCAAGGACCGGACGTCGACCGACCCGGGCGGGCAGGACGCCGGCGACGAGAACGCCTGAGCGCGTGGAAACCGAAGACGAGCCGTCCAAGACCGGACGTCGACCGAGCCGGGCGGGCAGGACGCCGGCGACGAGAACGCCTGACCGCATGAAAAGCTTTGAGAGGTGCACCCGTCGTCCCCGCGCCGACGCCGGCGCTCAGGGCCGGGTGCCGCCGCACAGTCGCTCGTGCTCGGCACGGCAGAAGCGGTCGGTCATGCCGGCGATGTAGTCGCAGGCGACCCGGTGCAGGCCGTCCGTGTCGATGCGGCGGGCGTAGCGGTCCGGCAGGGCGGCCGGGTCGGCGATGAAGCGGGCGAACAGGTCGTCGATGAGACGGCGGCCCTCGTCGGTCGCCCGGCGGTTGGCCGGGTGCAGGTAGACCTCGCGGGCCATGAACCCCTCCAGGCCATCCAGCGCCGCCCGAACGGGCTCGCTCAGCGCCACCAGCCGCCGCGGGGCGTCCCGCACACCGTCGGGGCTGTCGGGCGCGGCGGCGTCCAGCCGACCGGCGGTCGTGGCGACGACGTCGTCGGCGAGGATCGCCAGCATGCCCTTGGTGGCGCGGATCTCCGTGTGGATCGGCCGTGCGCCGGGGTCGCCGGCCGCTGCGGCGGCCCAGGCGCGTTGCCACAGGTCCATCCCGGCCAGCGCCTCCCGCGTGATCCACCTTGCCTGCAGGGCGTCGTCCACGTCGGCGGAGGTATAGGCGATCTCATCGCACAGGTCGACCAACTGCCCCTCCAGCGGCGCGTGGCGGTGCAGGTCGAACTCGCCGGGCGGGGGCGCGTCGTAGCGGGTGGCGTGTTTGGCCAGGCATTCGCGGACGACCCGCGTGAGGTTCAGCCCGCGGAAGGCCGGGTAGGGGTGTTCGAGGTAGTCGACCACCCGCAGGCTCTGGCGGTTGTGCTCGAAGCGGCCGTGCTCGGCCATCAACGCATCGAGCGCCGCCTCCCCGGCGTGGCCGAACGGCGGATGGCCCAGGTCGTGGGCGAGGGCGACGGCCTCGGCGAGGTCCTCGTTGAGCCGCAGCGCCCGGGCGAGGCTGCGGGCGATCTGGGCGACCTCCAGCGTGTGGGTCAGCCGCGTGCGGTAGTGGTCCTGCAGGTGGGGGACGAACACCTGCGTCTTGTAGTCCAGTCGCCGGAAGGCCGAGCAGTGGACGATGCGATCGCGATCCCGCTGGAAGCACGTCCGATACGCGTGCGGCCGCTCATCGTGCGCCCGCCCGCCGCCCTCGGCCTCGCCGACGGCGCACGGCCGCAGCCACCGGCGATGATGCTCGACGAAGGATTCGCGGATGTTCATGGGCAGACCCAAATCCGATTTCGGGTTCTCCTCTCGTTTTCGTGGTTGCTTTGTCGCCGCAAACAGAACGGCCAAGAGAGCCACAAAGGCCACAAAGAACGCAAAGGAACCCACGGCAACGGCCTGTGCCACAGAGGGCACGGCCAACACAGAGAAA
>CAZHRW010000228.1:0-25296 GCA_964535025.1 uncultured Planctomycetales bacterium | reverse complement strand
TCCAGGCGCGGGAGGACCGGCGGGTAGCGGCGGCGCCCGCCCTGGCGGTCGACCACGAGCCGTACCGACGCGCCGTGCGGACGGTTCCGCCAGACCCAGTCGATCAGGGCGAAGGTCTGGTCGCACAGCGTGGTGGCCTTGTTATCGGTGGCGGCGACGAGGCGGTTGAAGTGCCCGGCCGGCAGGAGGCGCACCTGTCCGCCGAGCAGTCGGATCCCCGCATCGGCCATCGCGGTCCGCAGGCCGTTGGCGCGGAGCCGCAGGTCCGTCGCATCCGCCTCGACCGGCAGGGCCACGTCCGCCCCGCGGTACCAGGGGTACTCGTCCATGGCGGCCAGGGCGTCCGGGCCGAGCCACGCCAGCAGGCCCCGCAGGCTGTCGCAGGACTGATCGAGCAGCGAGAGGAATCCCAACCCCCCGCGCTCCAGGTGCACCAGGCCGGTCGAGGGGCTGTAGATCCGTTTGCTGTCGCCGACCGCCACGCCGGCGTGGCGCTTGCGCGGCGCTCGGGCGACGGCGGGGGCGAGCTGCCGCCAGAGGTCCACCTCGCCGTCGCCGGGCGTCTCGAACACGACGGCCGAGACCACCAGCGGCCCCAGCACCGGCCCGAACCCCGCCTCGTCGATCCCCGCGATGATGCCCACCGTCTCCGCTCCCGGAAGAAAACCTGTTCGTTGCGGCCGGGCATTATAGGCTGTTGCCCCGTGGAATACGAGGGTGGCGGTATGCTGTGGACATCGCCGGCGGCGGCCGATAAAAAGTGCAGTCGTTGTCGCCCCGGGCCATGACACCGTCGGCGGGGGCGACTATACTGGGATGGGTGTTTCATTTATCCGATCTGGACGTCTGAACCTGTGGAGATGCCGATGCGCTATGCAGTCATCATGGCCGGCGGGGCCGGTCAGCGGCTGTGGCCGCTGAGCCGCCGGCGCCGGCCCAAGCAGTTGCTGCCGCTCATCCAGGGCAAGAGCCTCCTTCAGTTGGCCGTCGAACGCCTCGACGGGTTGTTCGACCGCCGCAATATCCTCATCGTCACCGGCCGGGACTACGCCGAGGACGTCGCCGCCGCCACGGGCCTGCCCCGCGAGAACGTCGTCGGCGAACCCGAAGGCCGCGACACCGCCGCCGCGATCGCCCTCGGCGCCAGCCACATCGCGCGGCGGAACCCCGGCGCGACGATGGCCGTCTTCGCCGCCGACCACGTCATCCGCCCTCGCAGCGAGTTCGCCGGCGCGGTGCGCCTGGCGATGGAGACCGCCGAGACCCACCCCGACGCGCTGGTCACCTTCGGCATCCGGCCCACCTGGCCCCACACGGGGCTGGGCTACATCGAGCGGGGCCAGCGGCTGCACGACGGGGTCTTCCGCGTCCGGGCGTTCCGCGAGAAGCCGACCCACCCGGTGGCCCGGCGGTACGTCGAGAGCGGCAAGTACTACTGGAACAGCGGGATGTTCATCTGGACCCTGCCGGCAATCACGCGGGAGCTCCAGACCCACGTGCCCGATTGCTACACCAGGCTCGCCGCCGCCGTCGCCGCCGAGGACACCGACGCGGCCCTGGCGGAGGTCTACCCGACGCTGGAGAAGATCTCGATCGACTTCGCCGTCATGGAGAAGGCCGACAACGTCCTGGTCGTCGAGCTGCCCTGCGAATGGCTCGACGTGGGCAGTTGGCCGGCGCTGGCCGACGTGAGCGAGCTGGACGAGGACGGCAACGCCGTGGTCGGCGACAAGACCGCCCTGCTGGACAGCATGCGGAACGTCGTCGTCTGCGATGATGAGGATCACCTGGTGGCCGTGCTGGGGATGGACGACTGCATCGTGGTTCACACCTCCGACGTGACGCTGGTGTGCAACCGCAACGAATCGCAGCGAATGAAGGAACTGGTGGAGTTGATCGAATCCCGCCACGGCGACGCGCACCTATGACGCGCTGGCTGGGGATTGACCACGGCAGCCGCCGGATCGGCGTGGCGGTCTCCGACGGCGGCGGCTCGATCGCCTCGCCGCTGGAGGTGATCGCCGCCGAGCCGGCGGCGCGGGCGTTCGAGCGGATCGCCGCGCTGGCGGCCGACTACGGCGCGTCGGCCGTTGTCGTCGGCTGGCCGCTCAACATGGACGACACCGAGGGCCCCCAGGGCGCCCTGGCCCGCCGGTTCGCCACGGCGCTGGCCGAGGCGACGGGTCTGGACGTGCGACTGTGGGATGAACGGCTCACCAGCGCCGCCGCCGATGCCAAGCTGGCCGGCGTGTACACCCGCAAGAAGAAAAAGGCCCGCCAGGACGCCGTCGCCGCGGCGACGATCCTGGGCGATTTCCTCGCCGCCGGCGGCCCCGACGCCGCCCCGGCCGCGGCCCAGGCCGTGCCGCCGCGGCGGTAAACGCCGCGAAAATACGAAATCCGAAGCTCGAACTACCAAACAAACGGATAAAACAGCACCGGGATTCTGACGTCCCAGCCGTACGGGTAGCCTGCGGAGGCCCTGCCCTTTTTCCATTGTGAAGGGAACCATTGATGAGCCGTCCCATCCGTGTGACCGTCTGGAACGAGTACCGCCACGAGAAACGCGACGAGGCCGTCGCCGCCGTCTACCCCGAGGGCATCCACGGCGCCCTGGCGGCGCATCTGTCGGTGCACGAGGATCTGACGGTCCGCACCGCGACGCTCGACGAACCCTCCCATGGCCTGACCGACGACGTGCTGGCGGGGACCGACGTGATGCTCTGGTGGGGCCACTGCGCCCACGGGGAGGTCCGCGACGAGATCGTCGCCAAGGTCCGCACGCGGGTCCTGGAAGGCATGGGGCTGATCGTCCTGCACAGCGGGCACTATGCCAAGATCTTCAAGGCCCTGATGGGCACGACGTGCAGCCTCTGCTGGCGGGAGGTCGGCGAGCGGGAGATCCTCTGGGTGACCGACCCGGCCCACCCGATCGCCGAGGGGATCGACACGTGCATCCTGCTCGAGCACGCGGAGATGTACGGCGAGCCGTTCGGCATCCCGACCCCCGACGAGCAGGTGTTCATCTCCAACTTTGAGGGCGGCGAGGTGTTCCGCTCGGGCAACGTGTGGCGCCGCGGGGCGGGGCGGATCTTCTACTTCCGCCCGGGCCACGAGCGCTACCCGATCTTCCACAACGAGCAGGTCCTCCGCGTCATCGTCAATGCGATCCGCTATTGCCGTCCGACCACGGCGCCGCTGGTCGATAAGACCCCCAAGGTGGCGATGGGATGGTTCATGCAGAGGTGAGGCCCCGGACCTCAGGGAGGACGCATCATGAGGCAATACATCATCACGCCCGCGATGGGCAAGCGGCTGATCGGCAAGGCCCTGGCGCGCCATCCGGCGATCCGGGCCGTGCTGACGCACGGGACGCTGGCCATCATCGCCGGGACGACCAACGGGTACGTCGCCGAGGAGATCCTCGACGAGCTGGGTCAGGGCGAAAAGTTCAACCGCAAGGGCTTCCGGCGCGGGACCGTCCTGCCCCCGGCCGCGGCGCCGGCCAGCGCCGCCAGCGAGTTCCCCGGGGACGTGATCCTCGTGGACGGCAAGTGGCGACAGGGGCTGACGATCTTCGACATCGTCGACGAGCTTCGCGCCGGCGACATCGTCCTCAAGGGCGCCAACGCCCTGGATGTCCGCGCGCGCCAGGCGGCCCTGTACATCGGTCATCCCCAGGCCGGCACGCTCGGCGCGGCGATCGGCCCGGTGGCCGGCCAGCGGGTGCGGCTGATCGTGCCGGTCGGCCTGGAAAAACGGGTCGATGCGCCGATCCTCGACATCGTCGCCCGCGTGAACGCCCCCGGCAGCCACGGCCCGGGGATGCTGGCCCTGCCGGGCGAGGCCTTCTGCGAGCTCGACGCGATCAAACTGCTCACCGGCGCCGACGCCTGCCTGCTCGGCGGCGGGGGCATCCACGGCGCCGAGGGGGCCGTCTGGGTGGGCATCACCGGCAGCGCCGGCCAGATGGAGGACGTCGCCGCCCTCTTCGAGCGCGTGAACACCGAGCCGATGTGCGAAGCCTGACGCGGGGACCGGTACAAACCCTGGGCCGCGGATGCCGACCCATCCCCCTGGACACCGCCGCGCCGGCGGTTACCATCGTCTCCATGCGTGCGGCGATGACATCCTGCTGGGGTGGCCTGGCCGACCTGGTGTTCCCGGCGGTCTGTGCGGCGTGCGGGCGGCGGGACGAGCAGGCCGCGCCGTTGTGCCCGACGTGCGCGGGTATGCTGCTGGAGCAGGTGGCCAACGCGTACTGCCCGCGGTGCGGGTCGGGGATCGGGGAGAATCTGCCCATTCGGGAGGACGGGTGCGCCCAGTGCCCCACGCCGATGCCGCGATTTCACCGGGTGGTGAGACTGACGGCCTACGAGCCGCCGCTGGCCGAGGTGATTCGGGGAATGAAGTTCCGCGGCGTGCGGCACGGATTTCACTGGCTGGGCCGGCTGCTGGCCGATCGGGTGGCCACGACGGCGGATGTGGCGTCGGTCGACGCGGTACAGCACGTGCCGCTCTATTGGCTCCGCCGTTTCGGGCGCGGCTTCGACCAGGGACAATTGCTCGCCGAGGCGATCGCCCGGCGGATCGCCCGGCCGCGACTGGCGGTGCTGCGGCGGGTGCGGAACACGCCGCCGCAGGTGAACCTGCCCCGCACGCGACGGCTGGAGAACGTCCGCAACGCCTTCGCCCCCGTCGGGCGCGATGCCGAAGGCCTGCACGTCCTGCTGGTCGACGACGTGACCACGACCGGTGCAACCGCCAACGAGGCGACCAAGGCCCTGCTGGCCGGCGGGGCGCGGCGGGTCAGCCTGGCGGTCGTCGCGAAAGCCGAGCCCCCGCCGGCCTTCACGCCGCCGGTGCGGTAGGCCGGGGCACGTACCGATTGAACCGGCGCCTTGAACCGCAAGGCACCGCCCTGGAAATCCGAAAACAAACGACACAACAGACAACGCCAGGACGGGTGCGCCCCACGGCTTGCCGCTTTTCCGTTTTGCCGTTTCGAACTTGTTTCGTATTTCGAGCTTCGTGCTTCGGATTTCCCGGCGAAGCCGGGCGACAGAGGGGTCGATCCGCCATGCGGCTTTTTCGTATAGTAGGCAATAGTGCCCGTGCGGGCGCCGCCCGCCCGCGCGAGCCGGTGATATGGAAGCCCCGATTGAGACCGGAGTAAGCGCGAATCTTCTGTCAAGGTTCACCGACAAACAACCGACAGAGCTCTTGGTCTGCGACCCTGGGCGCGTCGGCGGTGACGTTGGACGAGGCGACGAGGGCGTTTTTCCGCATTTACCGTGTGCCTTTCCATTGTTATGATCCGTAACAGAACCATGCCGTCCCGGATGTACGCCCCAACTCGCCGACTCGCGGATCGCCTGGATACAAGGACGTGGTATGAGCAGTAAAGAACAAGACAAGGCCGCCAACACGTATCTCGGCGGCGGGCAGATGGACCCGGAACTGCAACAGGAACTCGACGCGGCCCTGGGCGACATGAGCCTGGCCGACATCGTCGACGCCGAGGCGCCGGGGCGGCAGGCCGCCGCCGGTGAGGATGGGCTCGTGCAAGGCCGCGTCATTGCCGTGCGAGGCGACGACATCTTCGTCGATCTCGGCGGCAAGAGCGAAGGCGTCCTCCCGGCCATCCAGTTCGGCGATGAGCCCCTGCCGGAAGTCGGCTCGGTGATCGAGGTCAAGGTCACCGGCTACAACGCCGGCGAGGGGCTGACCACCGTCTCCCGCAAGGGCACCATCGAGGACGCCTCCTGGGACGACATCGAGGTCGGCCAGATCGTCGAAGGACGGGTCACGGCACTGAACACCGGCGGGCTGGAACTCAACGTCAACGGCATCCGGGCGTTCATGCCCATCAGCCAGATCGAGTTGCACCGCATCGAGGACCTGGCCCCCTACGTCAACGAAAAGCTGGCGGCCAAGGTGCTGGAGATCCGCAACGACAGCGTCGTCGTCGGCCGTCGCGAACTGCTCCAAGAGCAGGCCGCCATCGCCAAGGCCGAGACGATGGACGCGCTGGCCGAGGGCCAGGTTGTCACCGGAACCGTCCGCAGCATCGTCAGTTACGGTGCCTTCGTGGACATCGGCGGCGTGGACGGCCTGCTGCACGTCAGCGACATGAGCTACGCCCGCGTGGACGACCCCGCCGCGGTCGTCCAACCGGGCCAGGAGGTCCAGGTGGCGATCCTGAAGATCGACCGCGAACGGGAGCGGATCTCGCTGGGCCTCAAGCAGGTCAAACCCGACCCGTGGGACAGCGCCGAGCACAAGTGGGTCGTCGACGACATCGTCACCGGCCGCGTCGTCCGCCTGGCGGATTTCGGTGCGTTCGTCGAGCTGGAAGAAGGGGTCGACGGGTTGATCCCGATCAGCGAGCTGACCTTCGAACGCCGCGTCAAGCATCCCTGCGAGGTGGTCAACGTCGGCGACGTCGTCCGCACCCGCGTGCTGAAGGTCGAGATCGACCGCCGCCGGATCAGCCTCTCGCTCAAGCGGGTCGGCGATGATCCGTGGGTCGGGGCCGCCGCCCGCTGGCCGGCCGACAGCGTCGTGGAGGGCACCGTCGTCCGCACCGCCGATTTCGGCGCCTTCGTGCAGTTGACCCCGGGCGTCGAGGGGCTGGTGCACATCAGCGAGCTGTCCAACGACCACGTCCGCGCCGTCACCGACGCGGTCCGCCCGGGCGAGACGATCACGGTCAAGGTCCTCAGCGTCGACGAGGACGCCCGTCGGATCTCCCTGTCGATCAAGGCCCTCAGCGACACCGGGCCCATCGGCGGCCGCCCCGAGGCCGCCGAGGCGCCCGCCAAGGCGGCACCCCAGCGCAAGCGGCCCCGCCGCGGCGGCCTGGAGTTCCCCGGCGGCGGGCTGTCGCTCGGCAACCTGTAGAACAGCGACGACCGGCCCGGGCCATTCCTGGTTCGATTTTCGATCGGCGCCGTCCGTTCCCGGTCTTGACACTCCGCCGCCCACCGACTAGCATTGTTGGACTGTGTCCGGCGTCGGACAGGGAAGTGACGTGTGTCGGAGCGGCCCATGGCCAAGCGAAAAGCCAGTACGGCACTGTTCGAGGTAATCTCCCGGACGGACAAGGCCGGCGTGCGAACGCCGTCGTGGATCCGCCCGGGCGACCGGCCCGCCGACGAACAGCGCGCCTCGGTGCCGCTGCACCAGCCGGCGGGGCTGGACGGCATGCAGCCGACGGCCCGCCCTCACGGGCAGGTTGAGCCGCTCGTGCGGATCGACGGGCGGCACCTGCGGCTGACGTTCGGGTCGGTCAGCGGCGCGATCGCCGCGGTGGTCGCGCTGTTGCTGCTGGGCGGGGCCTACAAGGTGGGCCACCTCGTCGGGCACCGCGCCGCCGCCGGGCGGACCGCGTCGGCGGGCGTGCCGTCGCTGTTCGATGGCGGCGACGGCGCCGCCGGCTACAGCTATGACGCCGCCCAGCAGGAGGCCCTCCGGCGACTGGACGGCAAGGATCGCGTCCTGGTCGTCGCCGAGAACATCGCCTCGGCGCAGGATGCCCGGGCGATCCACCGGTATTTGTGGTCCGAGGGCCTCATGCCCTACGTGCTGCGGGATGAGGCGACAGGGCGTTTCTCCGTGCTGGATACGGCGGACCTGGGCGAGATGGCCCCCGAGGATGTAGAGCAGCGCCGCGAGGCGCTGATGAAGCTGGGGCGCAAGGCGTCCTGGCCGTTGAAGGACACGCACGATTTCTCCCGGTCCCGCGTCAGCGGCTTGAGGCGGGATCAGTGAACAGCCAAGCAGGAGTATGATGGATGAGCGTTGACCGTACGCTGCATATCAAGTCGGGCGTGGCCGCCGGCCGGAACGTGCTTCGCCGGGCCGAGCGGATCGTCGTCATGACCGACAACGGCAAGTTCGACCCCGAAAACGACAGCCCGATCGGCCTGCCGAAGACACGCGTCAAGAGCGCCCGCAAGGCCTCCGCGGCCAAGCCCGCGGCCGAGAAGGAAGCCACCGGCGCCGAAGCGGCCGAAGAAGCCCCCGCCGAGGACTAGCGCCCCGCGCCGGACGACCGGCGGCGCACCCTCACCCCCGGGAGGAGTATCCATGGCCGGCCCATTCCCACTCGCCGATCGCGTGGACCTCATCGACGCCAGCGGCATCCGCAAGGTGTTCGACCTGGCCGCGACGATGACCGACCCGATCAACCTGTCGATCGGCCAGCCGGACTTCGACGTGCCCGACGCCGTCAAGGCCGAGGCCATCGGGGCCATCCAGCGCGGGTTCAACAAGTACACCCAGACCCAGGGCGACGCCGCCCTGCGCGAGGCCGTCGGACGGATCATCGCCACCGAGTTCGGCTGGGGCGACGACTACGGGCACCTGGTCACCTCCGGCGTCTCCGGCGCGCTGGTGTTGGCGTTCATGGCCCTGCTCAACGACGGCGACGAGGTGGTGATCCTCGATCCCTACTTCGTGATGTACCGCCACCTGGTCAACCTCTACGGCGGCGTGCCGGTTCCGGTCGACACCTACCCGGACTTCCGGCCCGACGCGGCCAAGATCGAGGCGGCGATCACCGAGCGGACGCGGATCCTCGTGCTCAATACCCCCGCCAACCCGACCGGGGTGGTCTACACCCGCGACGAACTCGCCGCCATCGCCGAGCTCGCCCGCCGGCACGACCTGCTGGTGATCACCGACGAGATCTACGACGCCTTCTGCTACGATGCGCCGTTCGCGTCGATCGCGCCCCTGTACGACAACACGCTGGTGATGCGCGGGTTCTCCAAGACGTACGCCATGACCGGCTGGCGGCTGGGCTGGTGCGCGGGGCCCAGGCACCTGATCGAGGCGATGACGATGCTCCAGCAGTACAGCTTCGTCTGCGCCCCCTCGATGGCCCAGGCGGCCGGGGTGGTGGCCCTGACGCTGGACGTCGGCGACTACGTCACGGCCTACCGCCGCAAGCGGGACATGGTCGTCGACGCCCTCGGCGAGCCGTTCGGGCTGATCGCCCCCGGCGGGGCCTTCTACGCGTTCGTCCCCGCCCCGGCCGGGCAGACCGCCACCGAGTTCGTCACCAAGGCCATCGCCCACAACGTCCTGATCATCCCGGGCAACGTCTTCTCCGACGCCGACACGCACTTCCGCCTCTCCTACGCCACCAGCGACGATAAGCTCGCTCAGGGCCTGGAGATCCTGCGATCCCTGGCCTGAGGACGGCAGGCTTGCCGAGGCACGGCCGACGACGGCAACGGCCGCGCCCCACCGAGGGGGGACAACCCCACAAGACCCTTGCATTTGGGCGCCGGGCCCAGTAGAGTTTTCCCTCTTGCAGCCGGACAAGGGTGTCCGGCCTCGGGAGCGGCGCATGAAGTTCCAGTTGGTCGATCGGATCGAGCAGCTCACGCCGGGCGAGCGGATCGTCACGACGAAGTGCCTGACCAGTGCCGAGGAGTACCTGGCGGACCACTTCCCGGCGTTTCCGGTCATGCCCGGGGTGCTGATGCTGGAGACGTGCACCCAGTCGGCGGCGTGGCTGGTGCGGCTGGCGACGGGGTGGCGCAAGAGCATCGTGGTGCTGCGGCGGGCGCGGAACGTCCGCTACGCCAGCTTCGTCGCCCCGGGCCAGACGCTGCGGGTCGAGGCGACGGCCGGGAAGGTCGACGGCGAGGTGCACGCCTTCCGCTGCACGGGCACCGTCGACGGCCGGACGGCCCTGCAGGCGAGAATCGAGCTGCGGGCCTTCTGCCTGGCCGACACCGACCCGACGGCCGCCGAGGCCGACCGGGCGATCCTGGCCGATCTGCGCCGGCAGTTCGCCCTGTGCGGCGGCGACGCGGACGCCCCCGATCGGCCCGCGCCGCCGGGTAGGCGTTGACTTTCACCGGCGCGGGGTCTATACCGTTGGACGACAGTCGGTCCGCCGGCCACGGACGGACGCGGCAGAAAGGAACCAGGAGCGACAATCATGCCGATGACTCGGGACGACGTCTTCGAAAAGGTGCGGGAAACGTTGGAGGAAGCGTTGGGCGTCGACGCCGACGAAGTCACGCCGGAGGCCACGCTGACGGAGGATCTGGGCGCTGAAAGCATCGATTTCCTCGACATCGTCTTCCGCCTCGAGAAGGCCTTCGACATCAAGATCCCGCGCGGCGAGCTGTTCCCCGACAACATCCTCAACAACCCCGAGTACGTCGCCGACGGCAAGCTCACCGACGCCGGGCTGGCCACGCTCAAGCAGCGGATGCCCCACGCCGACTTCGCCGACTTCGAGCAGAACCCCGACATCAATAACATGGCCACCCTCTTCAGGGTCGACACCATCGTGAACTACCTCGTCGCCAAGATCGGCGCGGCGGGCTAGCGGCCGCGAACGAGCAAGGGCGGAGCCGACGATGCGCTGGATCTGGATTGACCGCTTCATCGACTTTCAACCCCACCGGTCCGCCACCGCCGTCAAGAACGTCTCGCTGGCCGAGGAGCACCTGCACGACCACTGGGCGGCCTGGCCGGTCATGCCCTTCTCGCTGATGATCGAGGGGGTGGCCCAGACCGGGGGCATCCTGGTCGGCCACGCCCGCGACTTCGCCGAGAAGGTCATCCTCGCGAAGATCACCAGGGCCGAGCTGGAGGTCCTGGTCCGCCCGGGCGACCAGTTGATCTACCACACCGAGATCACCCACCTCGCCGACGACGCCGCCGCCGTCGCCGGGACGATCCGCCGCGACGATGCGGTCATCGGCGGCGTGGACCTGATGTTCAGCCACATCGACCGGAACCTCGCGGGCATGGCGTTTCCGAGCGAGAACTTCGTCTTCACCGAGCAGTTCCTGCGGCTGCTGGGCCGTTTCACCCGGGAGCACGGCTCGTGACCGGCCGGCGCGTGGTCATCACGGGCCTGGGCGCCGTCACCGCGGCCGGGATCGGCGTCGAGCCCCTCCTGGACGCCGCCCGCCACGGCGCCGGGGCCGTCCGCCGGATCGACCGGTTCGACCCGTCGGGGTTCGCCTGCACCGCCGGCGGGCAGGTGGATGATTTCTCGGCCCGCGAATTCGTCCCCAAGAGCTACCGCAAGGCCGTCAAGGTCATGGCGCGGGACATCGAGCTGGCCGTCGCCGGGGCCGACCTGGCCTTCCGCGACGCGAAGCTGACCACCCGGGGAATCGACCCCGACGGCGTCGACCTCGACGGCGGCCGCGTCGCCTGCAATATCGGCGCCGGGCTGATCTGCGCCGACATGAACGAGCTGGGCCAGGCGATCCGGAGCGCCCTGGACGCCGACGGCCGCTTCGACTTCCACCGCTGGGGCGCCGAGGGCATCACGAACCTCACCCCGCTGTGGCTGCTGAAGTACCTGCCGAACATGCTCGCCTGCCACGTGACGATCATCCACGACCTGCGGGGCCCGTCGAACACGATCACCTGCGGCGAGGCCTCGGGCCTGCTGTCGATCGGCGAAGCCGCCGCCCAGGTCGCTCGCGGCAGCGCCGAGGCCGCGGTCGCCGGCGGGGCCGAGAGCCGCCTGAACCCGATGGGCGTGCTGCGGCAGGCCCTGCTCGGGCGTCTCGCCGCCACCGACGGGCGCGATCCGGCGACGGTGTGCCGTCCGTTCGATATCGGCCATGGGGGCATGGTCATCGGCGAGGGCGCCGGCCTGCTGATCCTCGAGACCCTCGACGGCGCCCGCCGCCGCGGTGCGGCCCCCTACGCCGAGATCGTCGGCTTCGCCGCCGCCACCGACCCGGCGGGGGCCGACCCGTCCCGGCCGCAGGCGGGCAACGTCGCGCGGGCCGCCGCGCGGGCCCTCGAGCAGGCGGGCATCACGGCCGACCGGCTGGACCTCGTCGTCGCCCAGGGCACCGGCGTGGGCCGCGAGGACGACGCCGAGGCGGCCGCCCTGGGCGAGGTGCTCGGCGGCGCGCCCGTCGCGGTGTTCTCGCCGACGTCCCTGGTGGGCAACTGCGCCGCCGGCGCCGGCGGCATCGCGGCGGTCCTGGCCGCCGCGGCGGTCCGCGCCGGCGTGATCTGCCCCACCGTGAACTTCACCGCACCGGCCCCGGCGTGCGAGCACCTGGTCATCCGCCGCGAGGCGCTCGAGGGGCCGGTCCGCTACGCGCTGGTCCAGGCGATCAGCCACATGGGCCAGTCGGCGGCGATGGTGCTCAAGCGAATCGAGGAGGGCCCATGACCCGACGGCGCGTCGCCATCACGGGCCTCGGGACGATCACGCCCCTGGGCCACGACGTCGAGACGCTCTGGCGGGCCCTGCTGGCGGTCCGCAGCGGCATCTCGCCGACCGAGCTGTTCGACGCCTCGACGTTCCCGACGACCTTCAGCGCCCAGGTGAAGGACTTCGATCTGGCCGACCACCTGCCCAACGCCGGCGATCACGCCCACGCCGGCCGTGCGACCCGCTTCGCCCTGGCCGCCGCCACCCAGGCGTGGCGCCAGGCCGGGCTGGACGACGCCGCCCTCGACCCGGCGCGCGTGGGGCTCTATCTCGGCTGCGGGGAAGGCAGCCTCGATTTCGACAGTTTCGTCGGTTGCCTGATCGACGCGTGGGGCGACGGGGCGCTGGACACCGTCCGCTGGGCCGAGCTGGCCGCGCGTCGGATGGACATGCACCGCGAGCTGGAGCAGGAGGCCAACATGGTCGCCGCCCACCTGGCGGCCCAGTTCGACGTGCGGGGTCCGAGCTTCAACGTCCTGACCGCCTGCGCCGCCAGCACCCAGGCGCTGGGCGAGGCGACCTGGATGATCCGCCGCGGCGACGCCGACGCGGTCATCTCCGGCGGGTCGCACTCGATGATCCACCCGCTGGGCCTGACCGGGTTCAACCGCCTGACCGCCCTGAGCACCCGCAACGACGCCATCGAGACCGCCTCCCGCCCGTTCGACCTGACCCGCGACGGGTTCATCCTCGGCGAGGGGTCCAGCATCCTCATCCTGGAGGATCTCGAGCTCGCCCGCCGGCGGGGCGCGGCGATCCTGGCGGAGATCCTCGGCGTCGGCAGCTCCGCCGACGCGTTCCGCATCACCGACCAGGACCCCGACGGCGAGGGCGCCGCCGCCGCGATGCGCCTGGCGCTCGACGACGCCGGACTCGCGCCCGACCGGATCGACTACATCAGCACGCACGGGACCGCCACGCCGCAGAACGACGCCGTGGAGACCAAGGGCATGAAGGCGGCGTTCGGCGAGGCGATCCGCTCGATCCCGTGCAGCTCGATCAAGTCGATGCTCGGCCACCTGATCGCCGCGGCCGGGGCGACCGAGCTGATCACCTGCGTCCTGGCGATCCGCGACGGCATCCTGCCGCCCACCGCCAACCTCAACACGCCCGATCCGGAATGCGACCTCGATTACGTCCCCAATACACCCCGCCGGGCGCGCGTCGACATCGCCATGAGCAACTCGATGGGCTTCGGCGGCCAGAACAACTCGATCATTCTCCGGCGCGGGCCTGCCATGGACTGAATGGACCGGATGGACCGGATGGACGGCTGATGCGCTTTCCGCCCATGCGGTGCAGCAGCGGCATCCACAAAACGGGCGCCAGCCGTCCATCGTGTCCATCTTGCCCCCCGCCCCCCTACTCCCCCTCGCGGTACTCGAAATAGTCGAAGTCCGCTTCCTTCCGGGTCCCGGCCAGGTCCTGGCAGCACAGCCCGACGAAGGCGCCGGTGAAGCGTCCCAGACGGCAGGCTTCGTCGGACAGCGTGGTGAAGTCCAGCGGCGGGCCCTCGGTCGTCCAGGTCCGCCCGTCGAGCGACCAGGCGAACCGCAGCGTCGCCGTCGACACCGCCGCCCGCAGGTGGATCGGGCCGTCCTCGGGGACCGCCACCCGCGCCGCCGGCTCATCGTAGCGGCCGTTGACGCAGCGCAGAAGGTTCAGGCACCGGCCGACCTGCTCGTCGCGGCTGATCTGGAGGTAGTACCAGTTCTCGATGTCGTACAGGCACACCAGCCCGGCCATCTGCTGGAAGTGCTCGGGCCGAAAGTCAACGCCGGTCACCGCGGTGAAGTTCAGCGCCCCCACCCGCCGGGCCACCAGCGACTGGCGGAACGTCGAGGCCAGCGACTCGCGGCCCCGCAGCCGCAGGAACCCCGGCCGCTCGGTCAGCGACAGCCAGCTGGCGTCGGCGGGCACCCGCAGCGTGGAGAAATGGATGTTCAGCGTCCGGTCGTCGAAGTCGTCGCGGGGCGGGTCCTCGGGGAACGGCTGGGGCGGCAGGTCCGGCGCCGGGACGGTCAGGGCCGGCTCGCAGCCCCCGTCGGCCAGCCGCAGCCAGCCGTCCTCGGTCCACGCCACCTCCTGCAGGGCCGTCTCCCGCCCCAGGGGGCAGCGCCGCTGGGGCATGATCGGCCGTCCGGTCAGGTGCGCCAGGTACCACCGCCCGTCGGTCGTCTCGACCAGCGAGGCGTGGCCGGCCTTCTGCAGCGGCAGGTCCGGGTTGTCGCGGCTGGTGAGCATTGGGCCGCCCGGGTCGGGCTCGTAGGGCCCGGTCAGCGTCGCCGACCGCGCGACGGTGACGGCATGGCCGTACCCGGTCCCGCCCTCGGCGACCATGAGGTAGTACAGCCCCCGGCGCTTGTACAGGTGCGGCCCCTCGGTCGCGCCGAGGGCCGTGCCGGCGAAGATGTGGGTCACCGGCCCCACCAGGCGGCGGTCGGCGGGCGAATACTCCTGCAGGATGATCCCGGCGAACGGGGTGCGGCCGGCGCGGTGGTCCCACAGCATGTTGACCAGCCACCGGCGGCCGTCGTCGTCGTGGAACAGTGACGGGTCGAACCCGCTGCTGTTGAGGTAGACCGGCTCGGACCACGGCCCCTCGATCGACTCGGCGGTCACGAGGTAGTTAGGGGCGTCGATGAAGGTCGCCGGCGAGCTCTTGACGTCGGTGTAGATCAGGTGGAAGTGTTGGCCGTCGTGGCTCAGGCACGGCGCCCAGATCCCCGCGCTGGGGGGGTTGCCCGCCATGTCCAACTGGCTGGTCCGCGTCAGCGCGCGGGTCAGCAGCCGCCAGTGGATCAGGTCCCGCGAGTGGTGGATCTGCACCCCGCCGAACCACTCGAACGTCGAGGTGGCGATGTAGTAGTCCTCCCCCACCCGCACGATCGACGGATCGGGATTGAATCCCCGGAGCACCGGGTTGTGTATCCAGGCCATGATGATCTCCTCTGGCACACGGTCGGCGACGGGGGCAACATGACAGCATCGGCCGTTTCCTGTCAAGCCTGCTGTTGGCAACCGACGGCCGCGGCAGCGCTGCGATCCGGCCGTGCGCCGGCATCCGTCCCCTGCCTGTCGGCCGCGGTGCCGCGACCGGAGGCCTCATCGTCGGCGGGAACGGCCTGAGACGCCCGGCGGGCCCCTCTCGGGGCCTTTCGGCCCTGACCTTCAATCGCTATCCGAGCGGTCGTGATTAATAAGCCAATCACATAAAAAGGCTTATGACTTGGCCATTACGATCGAACGTTCAGCCCCCCATTTGCGTCGTCCGTGACCGGTCCCCGTTCCATGGCGGCCCGGCCGCCTCGCATAGCCCTGTGGATGTTCTGATTTATCGGGTTTCTGCGATTTTTCCGATTATTCTGGCAATTCGGGATTGGATTCCTTGGGGGTTTGACTACAATCATCCGATAGTAAGAGCTAGGTCCCAAACGCAACGGCAAGATGATTCGCGATTGGGACGGACGCGGTCACAGCACCACAAGGGCACATCAGTTTGGCCGCGATCGTGACGAGGACAGGTGCCCGGGGGATTTTCCCGCCGGGGGGACCTACCTCTTAGGACAACATGAGGGTCCGGACCTTGCGGATGCGGCGCTGTTCCGCGGACGTTGCCGGCCACCGGCACCGGCCCTCTTTGTGCGGAACTTTTGATTCGACGGGACAATGGACTGACGCTTCGCTCGGCGACAGGACAGCCGCGCGTGTTTGAACTACAAGGACCCCCGACCCTTTGCCGGGACGCTGGGCAGGACACGCGCGGCTCTCCCGTCGCCGAGGGGCGACGATGCTCGGCCGCGGCCCTTCGGACGGCGGCCGCCTGGCCCGCGGGACGGCCAGGGAGTCGAACGATGCGGAATACCAAGGACCCCCGACCCTTTTGCCAAACCGTTCGGCAGGATGGTTTGGCTCGCACGTTCGGCTTCCTGATCGTCCCGTTGGCGCGCGCGGGCCTTCTTTCCGATTTTCGCTGGATTTAACTCAAATCCACGCCGTGCCTTGACGACAAATCCCGTGGACACCGCCGGATCGGTGTCGTCGGGTCGGCAGACCGCCGCGGGCTCGGACGACGACACACCTGCCCATCACCACGCCGCCCGATGCCGGGCGGCAGCGAGGCCGGTTCAGGGTGCGATGCCTTGACCGATGAGAGGCCGAAGTGTTTGGCCGGCACCCCAGGAGGAGTGCGTCGATGCGTGCAGAGCACATCAATCCCTTCGTCACGGCTGTCCAGCTCGTGTTCGAGACCATGCTCGACTCGCCGGTGGCCGTGGCCAGGCCGAAGCTCAAGCAGGCCGGCAGCCCCACCTACGACGTCACGGGCATCATCGCGCTCGGCGGCGACGTGGTCGGCTCGGCGGCCTTGAGCTTCCCGATGGACACGGCCGCCAACGCCGTCGAGGCCTTCACCGGCGCCCCGGTGGCGCCCGAGGACGCCATGTTCGCCGACGCCATCGGCGAGCTGGCCAACATGGTCACCGGCAATGCGAAGAAGGACCTGCACAACCTGTCGGTCTCCATCAGCGTGCCCACCGTCGTGATCGGCTGCAATCACCATCTCGCCAGCCACCAGCTCGGCCCGTGGGTCATCCTGGCCTGTTCGAGCGGCCTGGGGACGTTCAACATCGAGATCTGCGTTGTGGAAGTGACCGAACTGGCCGCGATGGGAGGCACGTCATGAGGATTCTGCTCGTCGACGATTCCACCACCATGCGGAACATCCAGAAGAAGATCCTCGGCGGCCTGGGCTACACCCAGATCGCCGAGGCCGCCGACGGCCTGCAGGCGCTGGCGGCGTTCGGCGCCGAGCGGCCCGACCTGATGCTGGTGGACTGGAACATGCCCAACATGGACGGGATCACGCTGGTCAGGAAGATCCGCGAGATGGACAAGAACGTCCTGCTGGTGATGGTGACGACCGAGGCGGAGAAGTCCCGCGTGATCGAAGCGATCAAGGCGGGCGTGAACAACTACGTCGTTAAGCCCTTCACGCCCGCGGTACTCACCGAAAAGCTCGAACAGACGCTGGCGAAGAAGGCCGGCTGACAACCTTCGCCGGTGCCGACGGGAGGTCGCCATGACCCATGACGCCAACGTCGTGACGCCGGATGCCCCGCCGTTCGCCCTGCGGGCGGACGAGACGCGGGTCCATCTCCACCTGGAGCGCGTGGACGGCGTGCCGCTGGGCGAACTGACCGCTCAGGCCGTCCTCGACGAACTCAAACGCCAGGGATGCCCCATCACCGACCGGACCGTCGACCTCGTCGCCGCGACGATCGACGCCTGGCGCCGCGGCGCCGCCGGCGCCGCCAGCGTGCTGATCGCCACCGGCCGCCCGCCGGCGCACGGCCGGGACGGGCGGATCGTCTGGAGCGACGCCTGCGACCCCGACCGCCGCGGCGCCGACGCCGAAGCCGTCCGCGTCAGCCACTACGACAGTCAACTGGTGACGGTCCGCGCCGGCGAGGTCATCGCCGTGCTCCACCCGCCGACCAGCGGCCAGGCCGGCATCGACGTGTTCGGCCAGGAGCTGCCCGCACGGCCGGGCAAGCCCGTCCCCGGACGCGCCGCCGGCGGCTGCCACCTCGAGGAGGACACCGGGCGGCTGATCGCCGACGTCGACGGCACGCTCGACGTCAACCGCCAGGGCGAGATCCGCATCACCGAGGGGCTGCACATCCCCGGCAACGTCGACTTCAAAACCGGCCACGTCCGCTCGCCCGGGACCGTCCAGATCGACGGCAACGTCGTGGACCTCTTCCACGTCGACGCCGGCGCCGATATCGTCATCCGCGGCGATGTCCACCTCGCCGAGGTCCGCGCCGCCGGCAACGTCTCGATCGGCGGCCTGCTCGTCACCGGCGACAAGGGCGTCTGCCTCGCCGGCGGCGACATCGACGCCCGACTCATCGAGTCCTCCACCGTCGGCGCCCGCGGGGCGATCCGCGTCGGCCGCGAAGCCATCGCCGCGACCCTGCTGGCCGGCGGGGTCATCGACGCGCCAAGCGCGACCCTCAGCGGCGGCGCGTTCGTCGCCCGCGCCGGGATCACCTGCAAGGCGCTCGGCTCCGACGGGCAGGTCCGCACGCTGGCGATGGCCGGCGTCGACTGGATGATCGACCGCCTCACCCAGCCCCTGCTGGCCGAGGCCAACAAGCTCCGCGACGGCCTCGCCAAGCGCCGGCCGGCCCTCGACGTCCTGCGGGCCTCCCTCAAGCGGCTCACCCATGCCCAGAAGGAGCAGCTCGTGGAACTGGAGTTCGAGGCCCAGACGGCCCAGGACGAGATCGACAAGCGCCTCGCCGCCGTCGAGGCCATCCGCCAGGACAGCCAGGCCCACCACCAGCCCCGGATCACCGTCACCGGCCAGACGCACCCCGGCGTCGAGATCCGCCTGGCGACGCGGCTGGCGAAGATCGACACACCCATCGCCGGGCCGGTCACCTTCGTCCTCACCGACCTCGGCCACGGCCCACAGATCGTCGCCGAGACCGCCGGCGGCAAGATCCTCCCCCTCAAGACCGGCCGCGTCACCGCCCCCCTGGCGGGTATCGACCTGCCCGACCTGCCACCCCGGCCGGCCGAGGGCTAACGCCCCGCCCGGCCGAGGGCTGACGCCCTGGCCGGGAAATCCGAAATCCGAAGCTCGAAATACGAAACAAATCCGAAACGGCAAAAACGATAAAAGACAAAGGTGAACGGCAGGACCCACCGACAGGGCGCTGCCGTTTTGCCGTCTTATCCGTTTTAAGTTTGTTTCGTATTTCGTGCTTTGGATTTCGAATTTATCCGTTCCGCGGTAGGCGGCTTGCCGGTGGTCATCATGTCGGCGAAGCAGTCGAACAGATAGGTCGCGTCGTGGGGCCCGGGCGAGGCCTCGGGGTGGTACTGGACGGAAAACAGCGGCAGCTCGGCGTGGGT
This sequence comes from uncultured Planctomycetales bacterium, assembly GCA_964535025.1. GTDB lineage: Bacteria > Planctomycetota > Phycisphaerae > SM23-33 > FEN-1343 > JAAYZK01. The sequence goes on along the minus strand of CAZHRW010000228.1, from coordinate 6,152 downwards.
GAAGCCCTCGACCGTCCCGTCGTTGAGGTTCACGTGCGTGAGGATCCCCCCGACGGCCGCGAGGCTCGCGGCGTCGACGGCGAAGCCGTGATTCTGGCTGGTGATCTCGACCTTGCCGGTCGCCTCGTTGCGCACCGGCTGGTTCGCCCCGCGATGGCCGAACTTGAGCTTGTAGGTCTCGGCCCCCATCGCCAGCGCCAGCAACTGGTGGCCCAGGCAGATCCCGAACAGCGGCACCCGGGCGGTGAGGCCCTTGAGCGTCTCGATCGTCGCCGTCACCGCCGCCGGGTCGCCCGGGCCGTTGGAGATGAACACGCCGTCCGGCCCGCGGGCGAGGATCGCCTCGGCCGGCGTGCTCGCCGGAACGACCGTCAGGTCGGCCCCACGCTCGACGAGGTGCCGCAGGATGTTCGCCTTCGCCCCGCAGTCGATCGCCACCACCTTGAACCGCCGCGCGGCGCCGACGTGCGGCTGGGCAAAGGCACTGTCGAAGGGGCGATCCCACGCGTACGCCTCCGCCGGCGTGACGGTCCGGACCAGGTCCCGCCCCGCCATCGACGGCAGCGCCCGCGCCCGGGCGAGCAGGGCCGCGTCGTCGAGGCACTCGGTGCTCAGCACGCCGTTGATCGCCCCGTCGAGGCGGATGTGGCGGACCAGCGCCCGCGTGTCGATCCCGGTCACCGCCAGGATCCCCGCGGTGGCGAGGTAGGCGTCCAGCGCGGCGAGCGAGCGGAAGTTGCTCACCCGCGCCGACAGCTCCTTGACCACGAACCCCGCCACCTGCGGCCGCCCGGTCACCGCCTCGACGTCCTCGGCGTTCGTGCCGTAGTTGCCGATCTGCGGGCAGGTCATCGTGACGATCTGCCCGGCGTAGGACGGGTCGGTCAGGATCTCCTGGTAACCGGTCATCGAGGTGTTGAACACCACCTCGCCGCCGGTCGTCCCCGAGGCGCCGAACGCCTCGCCGGTGAATACCCAGCCGTCGGCCAGGGCCAGTTTGCAGACGCGGGGGGTCGGGTCGCTCATGGGTCGCAGTCTCCGGGGGCGTCGCCGCTCAGCCCCAATGGGGGATCTCGCCGCCGTCGGCCACGGCGGCGGCCTGCGGCTTGAACGTCTCCAGCGTCCGGCGGACCGACGCGCGGCCCCGCACCAGGCGGCCGAGGAGCTGGTCGCGCCCGCAGGGGCGGTCGACGTCGTCCAGGTGTTTCTTCGGATCGTCGCCATGGCGGGTTCGATCCCACTCGTCGGCGACGAGCGAAACCGTCTCCTCCAGGTCCGCGGCGATCGCCTCGAAGGCCTCGACCGCCGCGACCAGCTCGCCGGCGACCGCCTTGGCGGGCACGCCGCGATTGCGCGCCCGCTGGGCCGCGAGGCACGCGTCGTAGACCGCCTGCATCCGCAGGCCGTTGTTCAGGCACGTCGCCGCCGTCCTCGCCGCGACGATCAGGGCGTCGTAGGCCTCGCGGTGGCGGCGGGCCCGCGGGCAGGCCTCGACGAGCGCCGCGGCGGCCTGCTCGACCGCCGCCGCCCGCTCGGCGAACCCGTCGCCGCGAGCCAGGGCGAGCGCGTCGAAGCGGTCGACCGTGCTGGCCAAACACAGCGACTGCACCTCATTCATATGCAGCGCGTGCTCCGACAGCCGCACGATCGCCTCGGCGGCCGCGACGGCGTCGAGGTCGAACCGGTCCCGCAGGTAGCTCCGCCCCGACGCCACGCGGTCGACGCCCCCGCCGGCGTTGAGGACGTCGGCGGTGTACTTGACGGCCGGCAGGCAGGCGTCGCGGACGGTGCGGCCGGGCACCCACCACGTGTTCACCACGCCCCGCATGCCGCGATCGGCCCACTCGACGGCCGCCGCCGCCATGGCGTCCACCACGTCCAGGTCCGTCGCGCGGGGGCCGATCATCGTGCCGAACCAGCTCATCGACGGCGCGCCGACGACCTCGAACCCCGCCGCCAGCGAGCGGTCGATCGGCTCGCGCTCGACCCCCCAGTACTGCCAGTGAGCCATCACGATGTCCTTCGGCAGCACCGCGAGCATCTCGGGAGCCTTCTCGACGTGGTCCGCCCACATGATCATCCGCTTGCCGGCGGCGGTGATGATGGCGTGGATCGCCTTGACGTGCTCGGCGTACACCCACCACGACGGCTTGCCCCGCCCGCGCTCGGCGCAGCGGTCGCAGCCGGCGAAGTTCACCTCGTCGAGCCCCGCGTGCAGGTGCGGCGAGTCGAACAACGCGGCCGTCTCCACGAGGATATCCCGCATCAGCGCCAGCGTCTCCGGCTGCGACGGGCACGCGGCGTTGAAGTGCGCCGGGTCGCCGTCGGCCAGGTGCGCGTACTGCGGCAAACGCGTGATATACGACGCGTGCCCGAGCGTTTCGATCTCCGGCACCACCTCGATCCCCACCGCCGCCGCGGCCTCGATGAACCGGCGGACCTCATCCTTGCTGAACGCATACGGCGTGACGATCTCCGGGTGGCTGTCCAGCTCGACGCCGAAGCCCTGGTCGTCGCAGAAGTGCCACCACAGCGTATTGATCCCCCACCGCCCCAGCGGCTCCAGCAGCTCGACGTAGAACTCGTGCCTCTCCATCAGCCGCGCCGAATCCAGCATGATCCCCCGAACAGCCGGCGGCGGGCGGTCGTCCTTCGCAGCCATCGCGGTCCTTTCCTCTGGCAGCCTCGCGTGTCGCGGCACTATACCCGCTCGCCCCCGCAATGCCAAGGGCCGGGACGGCCCGGGCAAATCTCCGCGCGAAATGCGCGAGTTTCGATTTTTCGGGCGAAGAGGATGCCGTCTTGGATGCCGCTTTGCCGGAAGTCCGGCTGAGGTTTGCCAAGGGCTTACGACGCCGCGGCTGCAAGAGACGGCAAGCCGGCGCCTTTCGCTATCCTGTCGCCAAATAAAATTGAACGCGCGCTTCATGATCTTACACGATTCGTTCATTTTATTAAGCGGCGGGTCAATTTTGTGGCGGGCCGGACGCCGCAGAGTGTGCAGCTTGCCCAGTTTAACGGCATAAAACCCGAATAATCCGAATCGAAATGCCGCGCCGGCCGAAACGGCGCTAACAAGCGGGGACAGCAGATGGGCCGTTTTCCGCCCCGGCGCGGCCGTCCGCGGGGCGGGAGAAGAAAGTGAATAGAGGGCTTAACAAAAGAAGGCTGAAGGCGCATAAAATGAAGCCAGTCTGCAATAAAGTGATGCGTTGGCTTCACAATGTTCATTCAGCGGTTAACAACATTACGATCTCATCATTTTCGCGGTTGCGGGGGCATCGGGGCGTTGACGACAGAGCCACAGAGGACACAAAGGGCCCAAAGCCAAGAGAAACCACAACGACAGGGCAGGCCGCGGCCGTGCCGGTCAGAAGACCGCGGCAGCACGCAAACGGCCCGCGACGCCGGACAAACGGACACAACGTCGCCGCAACGACGCCGCCGGAACGTCCGAACCTCGCCGCGAGCAAGCCCCCGCTGTCAAGCGTGGGGACGATCCGCCCGGCGATCGACGCAGGGGCCACCGACGGCGACGGACAACCCCTCCGCGGACATCTCACGGCGTCTTCCCTGCGCCGCCGACGCTGCCGGATGTTCGCCGTGTATACCCGGGGCCATCGTCGTGTTCTTCGGACGGCATGTTTGCCCGAAGGCTTGCCGGGCGTTCGCGGGTCACGGCCTCACTGTGTGGGGTGCGGCACAGTCCTGACGCGCCAGACGTCCCCGGATTCTGCCCGGATTCTGCGGATTCTCGCGCACATCGCCTTCCATCCTGTAACTCTCTAACTCCTTGCCGATAAAACGGTTACGCAAGATGTACGGGTGTCGTCCGCCCAGGGAAATCAAAAAAACTACGGGCACGAGAAGAATTCCATTTGACAGGTTTGGCGGCCACAACTAAGTTAGACCCCCCGAACATTGTCGTTGCAGGAGCCCATAATGGAACTGACTTCATCACAAGAGGATTATCTGGAGACGATCCTGGGGCTGATCCACCAGACGGGCAACGCCCGGGTACGCGACATTGCCAAGCAGCTGGGCGTGGCCAAGTCCACGGTGACCTTTGCGGTGCGAGGTCTCGCCAAGCGGGACCTAGTCAATTATGAGCCGTACCAGCTCATCACCTTGACCGCGCAAGGACGGGTGCTTGCCGAGGGTGTCCGCCGCAGGCACAGAGGCTTGAGCCGATTCCTGCAGGATGTACTCGATGTTGATGAGGCCATCGCGGAAGCAAACGCTTGCCGCATTGAACATGCCGTGACCGATGGCCTTGTGCGCCGTCTGAGCTGTTTCGGGGAGTTTATGGCCGCCAGTTCGGTTCCGGCCCAGCGTCTGCCCCAGGCGTTCCGGGAATACTGCCAACAGCAGCGGCGAACGGGCAGTTGCGAAGGCTGCATGGTGGCCGCCGAGCAAACACCCGAGGACCCGAGGCAAGGAGAAGCCATGGAAACGAATACCACTCTGGCGGACTTGGAACCGGGCGAGAAGGCGAAGATTCTCCGCATGGGCGGTGCCGTAGTCGCCAACAAGCGGCTGATGGAAATGGGCCTCACGCGGGGGGCGATGCTGACCGTCGTGCGCGTCGCGCCCTTGGGCGATCCGGTCGAAGTTCTGATTCGTGGCTACAACCTGTCGCTTCGGAAAACCGAGGCCAGGGCCGTGCAGGTCGAAAGGATCCAATGACGCCAGGTTTCACGACAAACACATCAGATCCTCCGAGAGGATCGCAGCCGGTCATGCCGCTGGCGATGGCGCGGCGGGGCGAGACGGTAGAACTCGTAGATGTGCGGGGCGGACGAGGTCTTCAGCACCGATTGGCCGAGATGGGGCTGGGGCCGGGATCGCGATTTGCGGTAGACACCCCTGGACGGCCGGGGCCGTTCGTTATCCGCGTCAAGGGATCGCGGCTGGTTCTGGGCCATGGGATGGTCACGCGGATATTTGTCCGCTCCGTGCGATAACAATGATATGGAGAAAAAGAGGCCATGACTCAGGCATCGCCAGTAAAGGCAAAGACTTTCACGATAGCCCTTACGGGCAATCCGAACTCCGGCAAGACGACCATCTTCAACGCCCTGACCGGCGCTCGCCAGCACGTGGGCAACTATCCCGGTGTAACCGTCGAGAAGAAAGAAGGCACGGCGAGGTTTCAGGATGCGACCTTTACCGTGGTTGATTTGCCTGGCACCTATAGCCTGACGGCCTACAGCATTGAGGAGATCGTCGCACGCAACTTGCTCATCGACGAAAGGCCCGATGCCGTGGTGCATATCGTGGACGCGTCGAACCTGGAACGCAACCTCTACCTGACCGTCCAGCTCATGGAGCTGGGCGTGCCGCTGGTCCTCGCGATGAACATGTCCGACGTGGCACGGGAGCGGGGCCTTCAGATCGACTACGCCAAACTGTCCGAGCTATTCGGCGTTCCGGTTGCGCCTACAGTGGGCCACAAGGGGCAAGGCATGCAGGAGCTTCTGGCAACCGTAGCGGATGTTTGCCAGATCCGCGTTGGGCAGAAGCGCCGCGGGCGGCAGGTGGACTATGGCCACGAGGTCGAGCCTCATGTCGAGCAACTCACCGGCGTAGTCGCCCGCTACGATGCCTGCGCCGATCGCGCCCGATGGTATGCGCTGAAGCTGCTCGAGGGGGATGAGGAGACGGCCAAGCGAGTCCAGTCCCTTTGCCCCGATGGATGCGAGGCGATCTTCCAGCGGGCCGTCCAACTCCGACAGCATATTGAAGGTGTCAGCGGCGCGGACATCGGCACGATCATGGCCGACGGCCGGTACGGCTTCATCGCCGGTGCTTGCGCCGAGGCCGTCTCGCAGACCGCCGAGGTTCGCGTTTCGCGGAGCGAGCGGATTGACCGGATGATGCTGAGCCGCTGGCTCGGCCTGCCGATCTTCGCCGTCCTGATGTACGCGGTCTTTCAACTCACCTTCGCCCTTGGCGAGCCCCTCATGGGCGGCATGGAGGCGGTCTTCGAGTGGCTCGGGGGCACCATCGCGTCCTTCTGGCCGGGGGGTTCCGACAGCCTCCTCAAGAGCCTGCTTATAGATGGAATCATCGGTGGTGTCGGTGGCGTTCTGGTCTTCCTGCCGAACATCATGCTGTTGTTCCTGGCCATCGCCTTTCTGGAGGACACCGGC
>CAZHRW010000227.1:0-17261 GCA_964535025.1 uncultured Planctomycetales bacterium | reverse complement strand
GCGAGCCGGAGGCGGTCATCCCCATGGAACGCGAGCCGGAACTGGCGGCGTTCTAGCGGGCCTGGCAAGCCGCGGACTCTCGTCCGGTTCGGCACCGGGGCGCCATGACGGGCGCCCCGGTGCCGCTTTCATGCGCCGGGCTTCCCATGCCGCCGTCGGCGGCGTAGAATCACCGGCGTGCGGATCCTGCTGACCAACGACGACGGCATCCTGGCGCCGGGGCTGCGTGCGCTGCACGAGGTGGTGGCCGACCTGGGCGAGATCCACGTGGTGGCGCCGTGGTCGCCGCAGTCGGCGGCCGGCCACAGCATCACGCTGCACGACCGGATGACGACCGAGCGGGTCGCGGTCGCCGGGGCGCCGTGGGGGATTCGCGTCGACGGGCGACCCGCCGACTGCGTGAAACTGGCCTTCCGGGAACTGGTGGGCGAGCCGATCGACCTGGTGCTCAGCGGGATCAACCACGGGGCGAACGTGGGGATCAACGTCCTCTACAGCGGCACCGTGGCCGCGGCGGCGGAGGGGGCCATTCTCGGCGCCCGCGCCGTGGCGTTCAGCCAGGCGTTCGGGCATGCGCCGGTCGACTACGCGGCCTCCGCGCGCCGCTGCCGTGCGGTGCTCGATGTGCTGCTGGCCGGGAACCTGGCGCCGGGCCACCTGGTGGCGGTGAACCTGCCCATCCAGGACGACGGGCCGCCGCTGGGGGTGCGGGTGGACCGCCAGGCAGTGGGGCGGATCCGCGAGTCGTACGCGGTGCAGGCCGGCGAGGCGGGGCGGACGTGGTACCAGTTGACCGACGAGTACGTCTTCGAAGCCCCGTCGCCCGACACGGACGTGGGGGCCCTGCACGATCGCTGCATCAGCGTGACGCCCCTGCACGTGGACCTGACCGATACCCGACGCCTCGGTCCGCTGCGGGCGCTGCCGTTCGGGGAGTTGATGCTGTGACGGTCGGTCGCTGATTCCGACGTGCCGACTCGGGATCGCGCCTGTGATGACCCATCCCAGGGGGTTTGGCAGCTAAACGGCCACGAGTGGTGGTAGGCCTTGGCGGGGGGACGACTTGCGGCGACCGTTCTTGAGGAAAAATATGAGCGAAAAACGATTTTTTGGTTGAGCCCTCCCTAAAAGTGGGGTAAGTTCCCTCTCAGTCCCAGTCAATGGTTCGGCGAGGCACGTCAAACGATGGCGCTTTTTGTGGGTGAATTCGATCAGATGTTGGACGAGAAGCGCCGCTTGGCTGTGCCGGCCGCCCTGCGGGAGCAGATTGACCCGCAGACGGATGGCGAGGGGTTCTTCCTGGTGCTGGGCGTGGATCGGCACCTGTGGTTGTACCCGGACGGGTATTACCGGCAGTTGATGTCCTCGCTGAAGCGGTCGCCGCTGCCGACCCGCAACGAACGCAAGATGGGCCTGTTGTTCGCGATGGCCCGGCAGTTGAAGCCGGACAAGCAGGGCCGCGTCGTCCTGCCGGACAAGTCGCTGCAGCGGGCGGACGTGGATACGGAAGTCACGTTGGTAGGCCATGACGATCACATCGAGATCTGGCCCCGCAAGCAGTGGGAGGCGTTCATTGCGGAGCACCTGCCGACGTATGGCGAGACGTTGTTGGAGATGGGAGATGCGCTGAACTGCGAGGGATCGGAGTCGGCGTAGTCGAACGGCCGTCGGGGCCGCCCGTCGGGATGTTGGGAGATCAAGTTCGCCCGGAGTGAAAGGATTCCGTCATGCCAGCCTGTTCCATCGCCTCCGGCGAGGCCGTTGCACGGCAGGGAAGCTGTGCGCGGGTGCTTGCCGAACTGAATGCCGATCGAGCGGCTCCGCGGGTTCCGGCAGGGGACTACCGACAGTGCCTGCTGAACTTGGCTGATCGATTGGCACGCGTTCAGGCGAGGGGCGGCGCGTATGCCCGGGTGAGCTTCTCCCACCACGTTGAGGATCAGCGGCAGCGAATGCGGCAGTGAAAGGTGCGTGCGGTTCATGGGCGCTGCGTCGGCCCATACCCCGGTCCTGCGCGAGGCAGTGGTGGACCTGCTCCGCCCGTCGGCGGCGCGGTGGATCGTCGACTGCACCGTTGGGCTGGGCGGGCACGCCGAGGCGCTGCTGGCCGCCGGCGGCGAGGGGCTGTCGCTGATCGGGATCGATCGCGACGCCGATAACCTTCGTCGTGCCGCCGACCGGCTCGGCCGCGAGCGGGTGCGGCTGTTCCACGGCGACTTCCGGAACGTTCGGGAGGTGCTCGAGGCCGTCGCCGTCGAGCGTGTCGACGGGGTCCTGGCCGACCTGGGCGTGGCCTCGACGCAGTTGGATGACGATGAACGGGGGTTCAGTTTCGCCGGTGATGCGCCGCTGGACATGCGGATGGATCGCGAAGGGGGCGGGCCCACGGCAGCCGATCTGCTGCGGACCCTCAGCGAACGGCAGTTGGCGGACCTGCTGTATCGCTATGCCGACGAGCGGTTCAGTCGGCCGATCGCCAGAGCGATCGTCAAAGCCCGTTCGGACGGTCCGATTGCACGGACGCGGCAGTTGGCCGATCTCGTCCGGCGCGCCGTCGGTTCGCGCGCCGGACGACGGATCCACCCGGCCACCCGGACGTTCCAGGCGCTGCGCATCGCCGTCAACGACGAGCTCGGCGCCCTCGACGACCTGCTGGCCGTGCTGGGCGACATCCTCGCCCCCGGCGCCCGCGCGGTGATCATCAGTTTCCACTCGCTGGAAGACCGACGCGTCAAACACGCCTTCGCGGCCATGAAATCCGACGGAACGGGCAGAATCATTACGCCGAAACCCGTGGTTCCTGACGATACAGAATTACGGCGCAATCCGCGCAGTCGCAGCGCGAAGTTGCGCTGTGTCGAACGGCTCTGACGATCGGACATTGCCGCCGGTCAGGCGGCGGCGACCAGGGATGGATGATGGAGCGGGACGCATGAAGCGCGATTCGAAGATCGCTCTGTTGATCGGGTTGGTGTTCATTGTGTGCTTCGGGGTGATCCTGTCCGGCACGCGAAACGACGGGCAGACCCCGCCCGTCGGGGCGGTCGACGTCCCCGTCGACGCCGGGATCGGGGCCCAGGCACCTCGACCGACGGCCCTGACGGCGCTGCCCGCCCTGCATCGCCAGCCGAGCGCGCCCCGCGCGCCGATCGCCCTCGCCGACGAGCCGCCCGCCGAACCGCAGGCGCCTCAGACCCCCGCGGCGGAGGTGCCCGTCCGCGCCGCGCCGCCGGTCGATCGCACCTACACGGTCGAGGACGGCGACTCCCTCAGCCGGATCGCCAAACGCGAGTACGGCCGGGACGATCGCGAGGCGTACATGCGGATCTTCAACGCCAACCGCGACATCCTGCGCGAGCCGTCCAGCGTGCGCACCGGGCAGGTGCTGCGGATCCCCCCGCCGCCCGACGCCTCGGCCGCCGCGCCGCCGCCCCGGACGGCCGGGGGCGAGCGAACCTACGTCGTCCAGCCGGGCGACAACCTGACCCGCATCGCCCGCAAGACGATGAACGCCGCCGACCGCCAGGCCGTGCGGAGACTGTATGAACTGAACCGCGAGGCGCTGAGCGATCCCGACCACCTGCGGATCGGCCAGACGCTGCGGATTCCCCGCTGAACGATGGATCTCGACGGAAGGTGGTCGCGATGCGAATCGCCCTGGTCATTGTGTGCCTGACAGCGATCGGCCTGGCGACCGTGGTCTGCCGGCAGCGTGAGGTCGCCGCCGGGCGGGAGATCCACCGGCTGCAGCGCCGGCTGATCGAGCAGCGGCGGGCGCTGTGGGACCTGGAGGCCCGCTTGGCCGAGGTCTGCGCCCTGGCGGCGGTGCGGATCCGCGCCCAGGACATGCACACCGTCATGGTCCCGCCGGAAGCCCGCGATAGCGAGAGCCGCTACGCCATGACCGTCGACGCCGCGGACGACCGGGCCGGCGGCTCGTGGAGGGGAGGGACCGTTGAGCGACGCTGATCGCACCGGCTGGGCCCATCACCTGTTGTTCGCGGCCGTGGTCGCGGCGCTGGTGGCGCTGGGCGGACGGCTGGCGGCGTTTCAGTATCACCACCACGAGGCCATGGCCCGCCGGGCCGTCCGCCAGCAGCAGATGACGCTGCGCCTGCCGGCGCGACGGGGCAACATCTACGCGTCCAGCTATGCCCGCCACGAACTGCTGGCCACCAGTCACCAGGTCGACGGGGTGTTCGCCGACCCGCTGATCATCCCCGACGACGAGCTCGACGCCGCCTGCGCGACGCTCGGCGGGCTGCTGGGGCGCGATCCGGCCGAGCTCCGCCGGCGGATCACCGCCGACCGCGAAGCGCGCTTCGTCTGGCTCAGTCGCGAGGTCGACGCGGAGACGGCCGAGCGTATCGCCGCGTTGAACCTTCGGGGCATCGGCCTGCAGCCCCGCTGGCGGCGCCGGTATCCCAACGGGCCGCTGGCGGCGCACGTCGTCGGGTTCGCCGGCGTCGACGGGGTCGGCCTGGAGGGCGTCGAGCGGTTCGCCGACGTCTACCTCCGCGCCACCGACGGCGGCAACGCCATGCTGGCCGACGCCGCCCGTCGGCCCATCTGGAACCAGCCCGGCCAGTACGTCCCGCCCGCCGACGGCCACCACGTCTACCTGACGATCGACCTGGTGATCCAGGGCTATCTCGAAGCGGCGCTGGCCGAGGTGGTCGACACCTTCAACGCCGAATCGGCCCTCGGCGTCGTCGTCGAGCCGTCCACCGGGGCGGTCCTGGCGATGGCCTCCGTGCCCGCGTGCGACCCCAACGCCTTCGGGGCGGCCCGTCCGGCGGCGCGGCGGAACCGGCCGATCACCGACATGTTCGAGCCCGGCAGCATCTTCAAGCCCTTCATCGCCGCCGCCGCCTTCGACGCGGGGGTGGTCCGCTGGGGCGAGACCTTCAACTGCCACAACGGCGCCTGGCCCTGTCGTCGCGGCCGCGTGCTGCACGACAGCCATCCCTACGGCGAACTGACCGCCGAAGCGGTCGTCTACAAGAGCTCCAACATCGGCATGGCCCAGATCGGCCAGCGGCTGGGCAACGAGCGGATGCACCGAATCCTCCGCGCCTTCGGCTTCGGCGCCCCCACGGGGGTCGGTCTGCCCGGCGAGGTGGGCGGACAGGTCAACCCGCCGGCGCGATGGACCCGCGACTCGACGTGGTCGATCCCGATGGGCCAGGAGGTGGCCGTCACCGGCTTGCAGATGGTGATGGCCTTCAGCGCCCTGGCCAACGACGGGGTGCTCCTGCGGCCGCGGCTGATCGAATCGGTCGTCGCCACCGACGGGCGGCTCGTCGCCGACGGAAGCCGTCCGATCGTGCTCGGTGGGATGATCGATCCGGCGGTGGCGCGGCGGTTCGTGCGGGAGGTGCTCGCGAAGGTGCCCACCGACGGGACCGGCCGCCGCCACGCGGCGCTGGACGGGTGGAGCAGCTTCGGCAAGACCGGCACCGCGCAGATCCCGCCGTATGCCAGCGGCCAGTTCACCGCCAGCTACATCGCCGGCGCGCCGCTGGACGAGCCGCGCCTGGTGTGCCTGATCAGCGTCCGCAAGCCCGACACCTCCATCGGTTACTACGGCAGCCAGGTGGCCGGCCCGGCGGTCAAGTCGGTGCTGGAGCGATCGTTAGCCTATCTGGGCGTCGGCCGCGACCGCCCGTAGCCGGCGGCGGGTGCGGTTTGTGTGGACCCGGACCGGCCCAGTATGCACAATGGCTCCTGCCGCCGGCCGATCGCCTGCCGACACGATGGACGGCCGCCGCCGCGACGGCGGCATGAGGGATCCGAAGCCGATGCAACTCAGTGAACTGCTCAACGCCGCCGGTGTGAACGTCTCGGCCCTCCAGGGCGACGCCCCCGTCGCATCCCTGACGGCCGATTCCCGCCGGGCGGGGCCGGGCAGTTGCTTCGTCGCCGTCCGCGGGCCCGTGGTCGACGGGCACGACTACATCCCGGCGGCCCTGGCGGCCGGGGCGTCGTCGGTCGTCTGCGACGCCGCCTACGACGGCCCGCTGCCGGCGGCGGCCGCGAGGGTGCCCGACACCCGCCTGGCCGTCGGGCCGCTGGCCCAGGCCCGCCTCGGCTGGCCGGCGCGACGGCTGATGCTGCTGGCCGTCACCGGCACGAACGGCAAGACGACGGTGGCCTGGCTCGTCCGCCACGTCCTCGGCGCGTGCGGGCGGGCGACCGGGATGATCGGGACGATCGGCCACGACGTCGGCGGCGCGACCGTCGAGGCCGCCAACACCACGCCGGGGCCGGTCGAGCTGGCCGACCTGACGGCCCGCATGGCCCGCGCCGGGTGCACCGCGGCGGTGATGGAGGTCTCCAGCCACGCCCTCGACCAGCACCGCACCGGCGGCCTGGCGTTCGCCGCCGCGGCCTTCACCAACCTCAGCGGCGACCACCTCGACTATCACGGCAGCCTCGAGCGGTACGCCCGGGCCAAGGCCCGCCTGTTCGCCGAGCTGGCGCCGACGGCGACGGCGGTGCTCAACCGCGACGACGCGGCCTTCGAGACCATGGCCGCGCCGACGGCCGCCCACATCGTCAGCTACGGCCTGGGCGGCCGGACCCGGGCGGATCTGACCGCCCGCATCGCCACGACCGACGCGACCGGCTCGCGGTTCGAGCTGTGTCACGACGGTCGGTCCGCGACGGTCCGCACGAACCTGATCGGCCGCCACAACATCGCCAACCTCCTGGCCGCGACGGGCCCGTGCCTGGCGGCCGGGGGGCCCCTCGGCGGGACCGCCGCCGCGCTCAGTCGGCCCATCGCGGTCCCTGGACGCCTCCAGGCGGTCCCCACCGGCGGGCCCTTCCAGGTGGTGGTCGATTACGCCCACACCGACGATGCGATCGCCAACGCCCTGGACGCCCTGCGCCCGGTGACCGCCGGGCGGCTCATCGTCCTGTTCGGCTGCGGCGGCGACCGCGACCGCACCAAACGCCCCCGCGTGGCCCGCGCCGTCGCCGAGCGGGCCGACCGGATCGTGCTCACCCAGGACAACCCCCGGACGGAGGACCCGCGGCGGATCCTCGACGACATCCTGGCCGGCTTCGACGACGAATCCCGCGCCAAGCTCCGCATCGAGCCCGACCGCCGCGAGGCGATCCGCCTGGCGATCGACGCGGCCGCACCCGGCGACGTGGTCGTCCTGGCGGGCAAGGGGCACGAGACCTACCAGGTCGTCGGCACGACGAAACACCCCTTCGACGACGTCCAGGTCGCCCGCGAGGTCCTCGCCGCCCGCGCCGGCGCGGAGGCGGCGCCATGAGGCCCACCGCCCTGGACGAGATTCGCCGGGCGGTCCACGGGCGGTGGCAGACGGCCTCGCCGGGCCACCCCGTCTACGTCGAGGGCGTCACCATCGACAGCCGCCAGGCGAGCCCCGGCGAGCTGTTCGTGGCCATCCGCGGGGCGACCCACGACGGTCACGCCTTCCTCGCCGACGCGGCCGCCGCGGGGTGCGTCTCGGCGATCGTCCGCCTCGGCACGGACCTGCCGGCCGACCTGGCCCGCCGGTTCCGCGGCCCGATCATCGGCGTCGACGACACCACCGTCGCCCTGGGCGAGCTGGCCCGCATGCACCGCCGGCGGCTGGCCGGGTCGGTCATCGCCGTCACCGGCTCGGTGGGCAAGACGACCGTCAAGCGGATGATCCACCACATCCTCGCGACCCGCCTGACCGGCACCGCGGCCCCCAAGAGCTTCAACAACGCCATCGGCGTGCCGCTGACGCTGCTGGAGGCGGCCGCCGGCGACGACTACGTCGTGTGCGAGCTGGGATCCAACGCCCCCGGCGAGATCGCCGCGCTCAGCCGGATCGCGGCGCCGTCGCTGGCGGTCATCACCGCCGTGGGCGCCGCCCACCTGGAGGCCTTCGGCTCGCTCGAAGGCGTCGCCGTCGAGAAGGCCGCGATCCTCACCGGCCTGGCCGATCGCGGCGTGGCGGTGGTGCACGCCGACAGCGAGCCGCTGCGCCAGGCGCTGGTGCCCTACAACGCGCGGGTCATCCGCTTCGGCGCCGCCGACGACGCCGAGCTGCGCCTGACGGGCTGGCAGACGGACGGCCTCACCGGGCGGCTGGAGATCAACGACCACTGGTGGGTCGATCTGCCGGTGCCCGGACGGCACAACGCCTTCAACGCCCTGGCGGCACTGGCGGTGGCACTGCGGTTCGGCTTCGACGCCGCCGACGCGGGCGCCGCCCTGGCCGACTTCCCAATGCCCGCCATGCGGACCGAGGCCGCACGGATCGGCCCGGTAGTCCTGGTTAACGACGCCTACAACGCCAACCCCACCTCCATGGCCGCGGCGGTGGCGGTCCTGGCCGACCTGAACGTCCGCCGGCGGGTCCTCGTCGCCGGCGACATGCTCGAGTTGGGCGACGCCGCCGAGGCCCTGCACCACGAGCTCGGCGAGCGGATCGCCCGCGGGACCGTCGACCGGTTGATCACCGTCGGCGGCCTGGGACGGCTCATCGCTGAGGGCGCCCGGGCGGCGGGGCTGGCGGGCGAGTGCATACGGTCCTATGATACGGCCGCCGCCGCCGCGGCCGACGTCGGCGACTGGCTCGCCGCCGGCGACGGCGTCCTGGTCAAGGCCTCCCGCGCCGTCGCCGCCGAGTGTATCGCACAGGCCGTGGCTGAACGGGCCGCCGACATGGAGCCGGACCCCGTATAGGTCGCCTGCCCGCCGGAGAGGCGGGGGCGACCGCTTTGTCGTTTGCCGTTGTTATCCGTTTGAAAGTTGTTTCGTATTTCGTGCTTCGGATTTCGGATTTGCCCTCGGCTCGCCCGAGGGCTGGCAGGATCGATAGCGGTGATTCAATACTGGGTAACCAAGCAGCTTGTTCTGCGGATGACCGGGGCGGCGACGGTGAGTTTCCTCGTGGTGCTCATGCTGACGCCGCGGTTCATCCGCTTTCTCGTGCGCAAGAAGGTCGGCGATCGTCCCGAGTTCGACCACGCGGCGCTCAACGAGATGACCCGCTACAAGTCCGAGACGCCCACCATGGGCGGGGCGCTGATCGCCCTGGCGATCTTTGCCGGCACGCTGCTGTTCGCCGACCTGGGCAGTTTTTACATCCGCATGGCGCTGGTGTGCCTGGTCTGGCTGGCGGTGCTGGGGGGCGTGGACGACTGGATCAAGCTGCACGCCGAATCCGGCGACAGCCGCGACGGGCTGAAGATGGTTGAGAAGATCCTCTTCCAGATCGCCCTGGCGGTCCTGCTGGCGTGCTTCATCTACAGTCACGGGCGCGACAGCACCTACGTGGACTACGCGGATCGGACGATCAACGCGGTGCATCACTTCTACCTGCCGTTCCGGGCCGAGCCGATCCCGCTGATGACCGCGGGGTTCATCGTGATCACCGTGCTGACGATGGTCGGCTCGTCCAACGCGGTCAACCTGACCGACGGGATGGACGGGCTGGCCTCCGGCTGCGTCATCGTCGTGGCGATGGTGTTCCTCCTGCTGGCGTGGATCGCCGGCAACGCCACCTACGCGAACTTCCTGCACCTGCCGTTCGTGCCCGAGGCGGCCGAGCTGTCGATCGTCTGCGCGTCGATCGTCGGGGCCTGCGCGGGATTCATGTGGTACAACTGCAGCCCCGCCCAGGTCTTCATGGGCGACACCGGCAGCCTGCCCCTGGGCGGGCTGATCGGCTACATCGCCGTGGTGACCCGCCAGGAAACCCTCCTGCTCATCGCCGGCGGCGTGTTCGTCATGGAAGCGGTCAGCGTCATCAGCCAGGTGCTCTACTACCGGCTCACCGGCGGCAAACGCATCTTCCGCTGCGCGCCCATCCACCACCACTTCCACCTCGCCGGCTGGCCCGAAACCAAGGTCGTCGCCCGCTTCTGGGTCCTCGCCATCGTCTTCGCCGCCCTGGCCCTGGCGACACTGAAACTGCGGTGAGAACGGCGAGAAAGGCTTAGCCACAAAGATCACAAAGGAAACAAAGAAAGAACGGCAAGGAAACGGCTAAGAAGGAACGGCAAAGAAAGGCTTTAGGGTGTGAGGGGAGGGTACGACGCTATGAGGCGCAAGGAAGACGAGGAGGCGCATGCGGCTTTGCCGGAGGGTGTGAATGAGGCGTCCAATCTGGTTATTGGAGCGGCGATCGAGGTCCATCGGCACCTGGGGCCGGGCCTGTTGGAGAGTGTATACGAGCGTGCCCTCACTCACGAGTTGGAGCTGCGGGGCTTGAGCGTACAGCGCCAGGTGCCCGTGACCGTTCACTACAAAGGACTGCCGATTGAAGGACAGCGGGTAGACATGATTGTGGATCCCGGCGTCGTGCTGGAGTTAAAGGCCGTGGAGCGCCTTGCGCCCATCCATGAGGCTCAACTTATCAGCTACCTTCGCGCGAGCGGCTGCCGGCTGGGCCTCCTGATCAACTTCAACACGGCCATGGTCCGCAACGGCATCAAGCGCATCATCAAGTAGAAGCGCGCTATCCTTGGCCCGCGGGTTCGATGGTCTGGCGCAACGCGCGACGAAACCCCGATAAGGACCATGACGAGCAGCCAGCAGTCGGCAAGACGTCCGATGGCCAGGAAGAATCCTTCATCGTTCGTTGCCGTTGATCTTGGTTACCTCTGTGCTCTTTGTGGCAAAGAACATGACCGACCGCCACCTCCGACAAGTGATGGCCGGGAAGAAGTCACCATCATTCGTTGCCGTTAATCTTTGTTGCCTCTGTGCTCTTTGTGGCTAAGAACATGACCGACCGCGACCTCCGACAAGTGATGGCCGAGAAGAAGTCTCCATCGTTCGTTGCCGTTAATCTTTGTTGCCTTTGTGCTCTTTGTGGCTAAGAACATGACCGACCGCCACCTCCGACAAGTGATGGCCGGGAAGAAGTCACCATCGTTCGTTGCCGTTAATCTTTGTTGCCTTTGTGCTCTTTGTGGCTGACCAGATGACCGAGCGCGACTCCCAACACCTGCCCTTGAAAGACAACCCCGCCGGCCAGGGGCTGCTGCTGGCGGCGATGGGGTTGCTGGGGGTGGGCGTGGTGATGGTGTGCTCGGCGTCGGACGCCGGGGCCGGCGCGGCGCTGCCGGGCGGGCAGGCGGTCAAGCACCTGGGGCTCGCGGCGGCGGCGGCGGTGGTGATGGCGGTGCTCTGGCGGGTCGATTACCGGTGGCTGGCCCGCGGGGGCGCCGTCGGCGCGGGAGCGACGGCGCTGTTCGTCCTGGCGTTCGTCCTGTCGGTGATCGTGCTGATCCCCGGGATCGGCGTCGAGGTCAACGGCGCCCGGCGCTGGCTGCGGGTCCCGCTGGGGGTCTACACCATCAGTTTCCAGCCCTCCGAGCTGCTCAAGATGGCCCTGATGATCCTGCTGGCCTGCTGGCTGGGCCGCCGGGGCGAGGCGGTCAGGAGCTTCACGCGGACCTTCCTGCCGGCGGCGGCGGCGGTGGGGGCGTGCGTGGCCGTGGTGGCGGTGGAGGATTTCGGCACCGGCGCCGTGATCGGCCTGATCGCCGCGTGCGTGATGCTGACGGCGGGCGTGCGGTGGTATCATCTGCTGCTGCTGGTGCCGCCGGCGGTGGGGGGGTTCGTCGTGCTGGTGGTGATGAACCCCAACCGCTGGCAGCGGATCACCGCCCTGCGGAACCCCTGGACCGACAGCGGCTCGACGTGGCAGTTGCGCCAGTCGCTGATCGCCATCGGCTCGGGCGGCTGGTGGGGCAAGGGGCTCGGCCACGGGACGGTCAAGCACGGCTTCCTGCCGGAGGATGGGACGGACTTCATCTATGCGGTCATCTGCGAGGAACTGGGCTTCGCCGGCGGCGCGCTGGTGCTGGGGCTGTTCGCGGTGCTGGTGGGCCTGTGCTGGGTCGCCGCCAGCCGCAGCCGCGGCGTCGGACGGCTGTTGGCGACGGGTGTGGGCCTGATGGTCGGCGTGCAGGCGGCGCTGCACGTGGCCGTGGCGCTCGGGTGCGCGCCGCCGACGGGCGTGAACCTCCCGCTGGTCTCCGCCGGCGGGACGTCCCTGATCCTCGTGGCCGCGGCGGTGGCGATGGTGGTCAGCGTGACGGCGCACCGGCGCACCGGCGACGAGGAGCTGACGTGACCGGCGGGCCGACCTACCTCTTCGCCGGCGGCGGCACGGGGGGCCACCTGACCTGCGCCCTGGCCGTCGCCGACGCCGTCGCTCGCCTGCGGCCGGCGGCGCGGGTCCTGTTCCTGTGCACCGAGAAGCCCATCGACCGGCGCTTCCTCGACCCGACGCCGTGGGGCCGGGTCGTCCAGCCCATCCGCCCGCTGCCGCGCAGTCCGCTGACGCTGGGCGGCTTCGTGCGGCGCTGGCTGAGCAGCCTCCGCCTGGCCCGCCGCATCCTGCGGGATGTCCGCCCCGCGGCGGTCCTGGGCCTGGGCGGCTACGCCGCCGGACCGGCGGTGCGGGCGGCCGCTGGACGGGTCCGCACGGCGATGCTCAACCCCGACGCGGTCCCGGGCAAGGCCAACCGCTACCTCGCACGGCGGGTCGATGTGATCTTCACCCAGTTCGAGGCGACGGCCGAGCGGTTCGACGCGGCGGTGCGCCCGAAGCTGCGCTGCGTGGGCTGCCCGGTCCGCCGGGAAATTCTCCAGGCCGACCGGGTCGCGGCGCTGCGGCGGTTCGGCCTGGACGGCTCGCGGCGGACGCTGGCGGTGATGGGCGGCTCGCTGGGGGCCGCGACGGTCAACGACGCCGTCGCCGCCGCCGCGGGGCGCCTGTCCGCGCTGGCCGACGGCTGGCAGGTCCTGCACATCGCCGGGCCGGGCAAGACGGCGGCCCTGGACGCCGCGTACCGCCGTGCGGGCGTGGCGGCGGCGGTGGTCGAGTTCTGCGACCGGATGGGGGATGTGTACGCCGTCGCCGATCTGCTGATCGGCCGTGCGGGGGCCAACACGGTGGCCGAGCTGACCGCCACGGGCACAGGGGGGGTGTTGATGCCGTACCCCTTCCACGCCGACGACCACCAGGTGCTCAACGCCGCCGACATGGCCGACGCCGGCGCGGCCGACATCGTCCGCGACGCCGCCGACCCCGCCGTCAACGCCGATCGTCTCGTCGCGGCCTTGGCGCCGATCCTCGCCGACCCCGACGCCCCGTCCGCCATGGCCGCCGCGGCGGCCGCCCTCGGCCGCCCGGATGCCGCCGAGGCCGTGGCGCGCTGGCTGGTGGGCTAACTAGCTCACGGGCGCTCCGTTCGGCGCCGGCAGGCTCGTGGTCAGCGGGACGACCTTGAAGGTGCCGTCGGCGTCGGTCCAACTGGCCGCCAGCAGCATCCCCTGGCTCTCCAGGCCGCGCATCTTGCGCGTGGCGAGGTTGGCCACGACGATGATCTGCGCCTGGAGCAGTTGTTCGTGGGTGCAGTAGCCCTTGAGCCCGGCGATGATCTGCCGCTGCTCGTCGCCGAGGTCGACTTTCATCACCAGGAGCTTGTCGGCGTTGGGATGATCGCTCACCTCGACCACCGTGCCCACCTTGAGGTCCAGCTTGGCGAAGTCGTCGTATTGGATGACGGCCTTGCCGGGTGTCTGTTCGTCCATCATGCACTCCCTCGAAGTAGCGTTGCCGCGAACGGCCCGCCAGTGTAGGCCCGCGGCCGGCGATTGGCAACCGCCTCGTGGCGATCGTCCGCCGTCGCCGGTATAATCCCTAAGCTCGCTCGCGGCGTGCGGCGCATTGGGAGACCCGATGGACATCTACCCGTACAAGATGGTTCCGCTGCTGAAGGAGAAGATCTGGGGCGGGCGGACCCTCGAGCGGCTCTACCGCAAGCCCCTGCCGCCCGGGGTGCCGATCGGCGAGGCGTGGGAGCTGGCGGACCTGCCGGAAGGGGCCAGCACCGTCGCCAACGGCCCCCAGGCCGGGCGGACGCTGGGAGAGGTGGTCGCCGCCGCGGGCGAGGGGCTGATGGGCCCGACGCCGCTGACCGCCGACGGGCGGTTCCCGCTGCTGCTGAAGCTGCTGGACGCCGTGGAGAACCTCTCCGTGCAGGTCCACCCCGACGAGCGGGCGGTCGGGGAGATCCCCGGCGCGGCGTTGAAGACCGAATGCTGGTACGTGCTGGCGTCGGACCACGGGGCGATCTACAAGGGCGTCAAGCCGGGCGTGACGGCCGAGGCGTTTCGCGCGGCGGTCGAGACCGACGACGTGGCGGACCTGCTGCAGCGCTGCCGGGTGCGCGCGGGCGACTTCCACTACCTGCCGGCCGGCACGGTCCACGCCCTCGGCGCCGGCGTCGTCGTGGCGGAGGTGCAGACGCCGTCGGATACGACCTACCGCGTCAGCGACTGGGGCCGCGGCCGCGAGGTCCACGTCGAGCGGGCGATGCAGTGCATCCGCTTCGACGCCACCGGCGAGCCCGTCCCCGGCGCCGGCGGCGAGTGCCTGCTGAAGACCGAGTATTTCCACGTCTACCTGCGGTCGGCCGGCGGCGCGGCCCGGCCGATCGAGACGGGCCGTCCGACGGCGTGGATGATGCTCCGCGGCGGGGGGGACCTCCGCACCGACAGCGCCGAGCCGCAGGTCAGGCTGGACGCCGGCGAGACGGTCCTGCTGCCGGCGGCGCTGGACGGCGGCGAATTCGACACCGACGCCGCGGCCCGGTGGCTGGAGATCCGCCTGCCGCCGTTCTGAATGAACTGGACATCCGCCGCCGGAACGTTAGGCTGCGCCTTCCATGGCACGCGAACCCGTCCATCCGCTGGACAAGGCGAGAAAGAAAAAGCCCGCCGGGCCGAAACAAGGCCCCACCCGCCCGACCGCCGGCAAGCCGAAGCGGCCGAAGCGCCGCCGCGGCCGGCAACCCGACAGCGGTCCGCCGGAAGGGACCGTGCGGATCCAGAAGTTCCTCGCCGCCTCCGGCGTCGACAGCCGGCGGGCCTGCGAGGAACTGGTCGCCGAAGGGCGGGTGCGGGTGAACGGCCGCGTGGTCCGCGAACTGCCCGCGTTCGTCACCCCCGACGCCGACAGGGTCGAGGTCGACGGCGTGACCGTCCGGCCGTCCAAGGCGCCCGAGCCGGTCTACATCCTGCTGAACAAGCCCAAGGGCGTCGTCTGCACGAACAAGGATCCCGCCGGACGGCCGCGGGCGATCGACCTGGTCCCCGACGCGCCGACGCGGGTGTTTCCCGTCGGGCGCCTCGACGCCGACAGCACCGGGATCATCCTGCTGACCAACGACGGCGACCTGGCCAACCGGCTCACCCACCCGCGGTACGGCCTGACGAAGACCTACGTCGTCGAGGTCGACGGCGCCGTCGCCGGCGACGCCATCGAGAAGCTCAAGCGGGGGCTGTACCTCGACGGCAAACGCACCGCCGGGGCGGCCGTGAAGGTGCTCCGCCGCCACGCCACCCGCACGCTGCTGGAAGTGAAACTCACCGAAGGCCGCAACCGTGAGATCCGACGCACGCTCGCCCGCCTGAACTACAAGGTCCGCGCCCTGCGGCGAACCGCCATCGGACCCGTGACCGACCGCGGGATCAAGACCGGCAACAGCCGCCCGCTGACGCCCAAAGAGGTGGCCGCGCTGAAACGGGCGACGCGGACGACATGACCCGACGTTTCGACAGACCGGAGGTACCCCATGACGCGAACGATCAAGGACCTGGACCGGGCCGTCCCCGTCGCCCAGGAGGTGGATGTGCTGGTGTGCGGCGGCGGGCCGGCGGGCTTTTGTGCGGCCCTGGCGGCGGCGCGGGCGGGGGCGACGACGCTCCTGATCGAACAGTGCAACTGCCTGGGCGGCATCGCCACCGCCGGCGGGCATAACCACCTGTGCCTCTACACCGACTGGGGCGGCCGGCGGCGGATCGTCGGGGGGATCCCCTTCGAGATGGTCCGGCGGGTCGTCGACGCCGGGTACGGCGTCTACCAGGGCGGGCAGATCGACTTCGAACTGGAGGGTCTCAAACTCGCCCTCGAGCAGATGGCCGCCGAGGCGAACCTCCGGCTGCTCTATCACACGCTGTTCGCCGACGCGATCGTCGACGACGGGCGAATCGCCGGCGCCTACATCCAGAACAAGTCCGGCCGCCAGGCGGTCCTGGCGCGGCGGGTCGTCGACGCCACCGGCGACGCCGACGTCGCCGCCTCGGCCGGCGCGCCCTGGGAGATGGGCCGCGCCGGCGACGGGGCCGTCCAGCCCTGCACGCTGATGTTCACCGTCGGCGGCGTCGACTGGCCGCGGGTGCAGGCCTTTCGCAAGGGCAATTATAAGCTCGAGGACGTCTGGGCCGCCGCCCAGGCCGCCGGCGACATGGAGCCCTTCCAGTCGCAGATCATGGGCTGGTGGTGGACGCCGACCCGCCCCGACCAGGTGGGCGTGAACTTCACGCACATCGTCGGCTGCGACCCCACCGACGCCGCGGCGGTCACCGCCGCCACCGTCGAAGGGCGGCGGCAGGCGTTCAGCATGATCCCCGTCTTCCGCAAGTACGTCCCCGGCATGGAGCAGTGCTACCTCGTTGCCACCGCGGCCCTGCTGGGCACCCGCGAGAGCCGGCGGATCCTCGGCGAGCACGTCCTCACCGACGACGAGATCATCGCCCAAACCCCCTGCGACGACGCGATCGCCTGGGGCTCGTTCTTCATCGACGTCCACAACTGCACCGGCCCCGGCATGGACGGGGAGACCTTCTACCCCGAGCCGGGCTTCAAATACCCCATCCCCTATCGCTGCCTCGTGCCCAGGACGATCGACAACCTCCTGGTCGCCGGCCGCTGCGTCAGCGTCTCGCACCGCGCGCTGGGCTCGCTGCGGGTCATGCCCCAGTGCGCCGCCATGGGCGAAGCCGCCGGCGCCGCCGCCGCCTTGAGCCTCGAAGCCGACACCCCCGTCCGCGCCGTCGACGTCGCGGCCCTGCAGGGGCGCCTCCGCGCCGCCGGGGCGATCGTCGACGAGGCGGGGATCGACGCGGCGGCGCGCTGAACGCCCGGCGCATCGCGCGAGTTTCCATTTTTCGGGCACGGAGGATGCCGTCTTGGATGCCGCTTTGCCGGGAATCCGACTGAGGTTTGACAGGGGTTTACGAGGCCGCGGCTGCAAAAGACGGCAAGCCGGCCCGCTTTGCTATGCTGTCGCCAAATAAAATGGAAAGCAAGCTTCATAATCTTATGCGATTCGTTCAGTTTGTTAAGTCACCGGTCAACTCTGTGGCGGGCCGGACGCCGCAGACTGTGCACCTTACCCAGTTTAACGGCATAAAACCCGAATAATCCGAATCGAAATGCCGCGCC